>JBDSLK010000047.1:0-2668 GCA_039916425.1 Nocardioides sp. | reverse complement strand
AAGTAGCCGAGACACCGGCCGGGCCTTGGTGGTTCGCGGTGCGCAAGAGCGTCGTACCCCTGGCCCAGGACACCGTCTTCAGCCTCGGCGAGCGCACCCCGGTCGGTCGCCGGCTGTGGGCCTACACGAACTTCGACTGCAACCTCGCCTGCCTCTACTGCTGCGCGGAGTCCTCGCCCAAGGCGACCTCGCGGCGGCTGCCCGTCGAGGTGGCGCAGGAGGCGTTCGCGGAATTCGCGGCCCTGGGCGGACGCGAGCTGTTCCTGACCGGGGGCGAGCCGTTCATGCATCCCGACCTCGGGGAGCTGGTCAGGGCCGGCGAGGGTCTGGATCGCACCATCCTCACCAACGCCATGGTGTTCGCCAAGGGCACCCGGCGGCAGACGCTGGAGGAGCTCGACCGTGCTGTGGTGCTCCAGGTGAGCCTCGACTCGGCGACACCCGAGGTCCACGACCGCCAGCGCGGCGCCGGGTCGTGGGCGCGCGCGCTGACCGGCATCGGGCTGGCCCGGTCCCTCGGCTTCCAGGTCCGGGTCGCGGCGACGATGTTCGACGAGGACCCGGCCGGGGTCGAGGAGCTGCACCGGCGTTTGGACGAGGAGGGGATCGACCGGGAGGACCGGGTGATCCGCCCCGTGGCCGCCGAGGGCTTCGCGGAGTCCGGCATCCACGTCAGCCTCGACAGCCTCGAACCGGAGCCGACCATCACCGCGGACGGCGCCTGGTGGCACCCGGTCGCGGTCACCAACCCCCACCTGCGCATCGCCGACTCCCCGTTGCCCATCTCGGAGGTGCTCGGCGTGGTCCGCGACACGGTGGCCGTCCAGGACGCCGCCGCTCGCTCCGGCCGGGAGGTGTTCCGCTGTGCCTGAGTCCGCCACGACCTCCGTCCGGGGCCGCCTGGCCGCCACCCAGGGCTGGCTCCTCGCACCCGCCACCGAGGAGGTGCCGCGCGCGCAGGCGGTCGGCGCCGCGAGCCTTCGCATCCTGGTCGGGCTGATGTGGCTCTACAACGTCTCGTGGAAGCGCGCGCCCGACTTCGGGCAGGACGCCGGCAACGGGCTGTACAAGTTCACCTCCTACGCCGTCTCGAACCCGGTGTTCCCGCCCTACAGCTGGGTCGTCGAGCACCTGGTGCTGCCCGCCTTCACCCCCTTCGGCTGGCTGGTGCTCGCGGCCGAGACTGCTCTCGCCGTGCTCCTGCTGACCGGGACGTGGGTGCGGGTCGCCGCGGCGGTGGGCGTGGCCCAGTCGCTGGCCATCGCCCTGTCGGTGGCCTACGCCCCGAACGAGTGGCCCTGGTCCTACTGGCTGATGATCGGGGCGCATGGGGTGCTGCTGGTCAGTTCCGCGGGCCGGGTCCTCGCCGTGGACGCGATCCGGGCCGGCCTCAGCTCGCCACGGACGCTGGGGCAGGTCTGGGGTGCGGCCTCGGTCGTCATCGGCCTCTACAGCGTGGTCACCTCGCTGAACGACCCGCTGGCTGCCCGCGGCACCGGCCTCGCGTCCAGCGACCTGTCGGTGAGCCTGGGGTTCTACAACCTGCTCGGCGGACTGGTGCTGGTGGCAGCGGGCGCGTTGCTGCTCGCCGCGGCCCGCGGCGCCGGTCCCACGGCAGCCCGCGTCGCCGCCGGCCTGGCGGCCGCCGCAGGGTTGTCGCTGCACGTCCAGCTCGGCTTCACCGACCCGGTGCTGGGCGGCACCGCCAGCTCGGCGGCCTTTCTGTTCGCCCTCGCTCTGGTGTCCGCTGCTGCCGGCGCCCTCATCGGCCGCCCAACGGCCTCCACTCGGGACGGATCCACATGACAGAGCTGCACCGCCGTACTTTCCTGCTCGGCACCACCGGACTGCTGGTGCTCACCGCCTGCGGTGCGGAGGACGCCGCCCCCGCCGAGCAGGGCGGCTCCGCCGCGGGACCCCTGGGCATCTCGGCCATCCCCGACCAGGACCCCGAGCTGCTCAACCGGCTCTACCCGCAGCTCGCCGACCGGTTCGCCGATGCGACCGGCCTGACGGTCGAGTACAAGCCCGTGACCGACTACACGGCGGTGGTCCGGGCCTTCGAGATCGGGGACATCCATCTGGCCTGGATGGGTGGGCTCACCGGTGTGCAGGCCCGCTCACTCGTGCCGGGGGCGACCGCGATCGCTCAGCGCGACATCGACGCCGACTTCCACAGCCTCTTCATCGCCACCAAGGACTCGGGGCTCGCTCCGTTCGACGACGAGAGCGGGCTGCAGGAGCTTGCCGGTCACACCCTCACCTTCGGCAGCGAGACCTCCACCTCGGGGCGGTTGATGCCGCAGTACTTCATGGCGCAGGGTGATTTCGACCAGGCCGACCTCCAGGGACAACCGGGATTCTCCGGGTCTCACGACGCGACCATCGAGGCAGTCGCGACCGGCAGCTTCGAGGTGGGAGCCGTCAACGAGCAGGTGTGGAACTCCACCGTCGAAGCCGGCGAGGTGGACCTCAGCAACGTCGTGGTCCTGTGGAGGACCCCCGGGTATGTCGACTACCACTGGCTGGCGCGCCCCGACCTCGACGAGGTGTTCGGTGCGGGCACCCAGCAGGCCGTGACCGACCTGCTGCTGGGTCTCGACGTGAGCAAGCCCGACGACGCCGCGATCCTGGAGCTGTTCGGGGCCCAGTCGTTCATCGCGACGGA
>JBDSLK010000046.1:0-14867 GCA_039916425.1 Nocardioides sp. | reverse complement strand
GGGATCTGCTGACCCGCCTTGGGGGCCGGCACGGCCGCGGCGAGCTCGTGGTCGCGGATCATGGTGCGGACCTTCGCGATGGTCACGCCGAGCAGCCGGGACGCCTCGGTCCAGTCGATCCAGGCGGGCACACGCTCGGCGAGGTCGACGTCGGCGAGAGGGATGCGTGCGGGGTCGTTCATGTCGGCAACTCTGGCACCCCACCCCAGGAGCGCGAAATCCCCCATCCGTTGCCCGTCCGGGCCGGCCGACGCCCACCGCGCCACGCCGGGAGCGCGCCAACACCGCGCTCGCGGCCCGGGTCCGTAGGATTGGGCGGCCGGGTCCTTCCCCGTCCGGCCATCGGAGGACGACTGTGCAGTCATACCGAGACGCTCCCGCGCGCGGTTCAGCGAGCGGCGGTGCCGACGCCCGAGCCGACGCGCTGACCGGACGCCTCCTCGACCGTCGCTACCTCGTCGGCGCCAGGATCGCCCGCGGCGGCATGGCGAGCGTCTATGAGGCCACCGACACCCGGCTCGACCGCACGGTGGCGGTCAAGGTGATGCACCCGGGCATGGGAGACGACGCCGAGTTCGCGGCCCGGTTCGTGCGCGAGGCGCGCTCGGCCGCCCGGCTCTCCCACCCCAATGTCGTCGGCGTCTTCGACCAGGGCGACGACGACGGCGTGGTCTTCCTGGCGATGGAGTACGTCCCCGGGCACACCCTGCGCGACGTGATCCGCAAGGAGGCCCCGATGAGCCCGGCCCGCGCCCTCGCGCTGCTGGAGCCGGTCGCCTCCGCGCTCGCTGCCGCCCACCGGGCCGGCCTCATCCACCGCGACGTCAAGCCCGAGAACGTGCTCATCGAGGACACCCGCTCCGGCAGCCGGGTCAAGGTCGCCGACTTCGGGCTGGCCAAGGCCGTCAGCGCCGACACCCAGCACACCGTCACCGGCGGTGTGCTGATCGGCACCGTCTCCTACCTGGCTCCCGAGCTGGTCGTCGACGGCCGGGCCGACGCCCGCGTCGACGTGTACGCCGCGGGCGTCGTGCTCTACGAGATGCTCACCGGCCACAAGCCACACGAGGGCGAGTCACCGATCGCGGTGGCCTACAAGCACGTGCACACCGACGTGCCGGCCCCCTCGGCCACGGTGCCCGGGATCCCGCCGTACGTCGACGCGCTGGTCGCGCGGGCCACCTCCCGGGACCGCAGCCAGCGACCCGCCGACGCCGCCGTGCTGCTCCACCAGGTGCACCGGGTGGCGCAGGCCCTGCGCGACGGCGTGACCGACGACCCCGACCTCACCGACGACCTCGCGCCCCGCCGGGTCGACCACCCGGTCGAGGCGGGGTTGGCCACCCTGCCGGTCGCGACCGACACCGCAGCCGAGCCGTTCGACCCGGTGGCGCTCGCCAACTATCGGCCGCCCGAGCCCGAGGCCCTCACGCCGTCGCGGGTCGAGCTCCACGAGCACACCACCTCCCTCGAGCGCCCCGCCCCGCCCCGTGCCCCGGTGGGCACCGACGCGACGGGAGGGGCCGGACGGTCCGGAAGCACCGCACGCGTCGGACGGGGACGCCCCCGCCGCTCCCGGCGCGGCCCCCTCCTGCTGGTGCTGGCGTTGCTGCTGGCCGCCGCGGGGGGCGTCGGCACCTACTGGTTCGGGTTCGCCCGCTACACCACGACACCCGGCGTGATCGGTCTCGCCCAGGCCGCGGCCGTCGACCGGCTGGAGGCGGCCGGGTTGGGCGCCGAGGCCGCCGACCCGGCGTACTCCGAGACGGTGCCCGCCGGCGAGGTGATCGCGACCGAGCCCGACCCGGGCCTGCGCGTTCTCGACGACGGCACGGTCACGCTCACGGTGTCACTCGGCAAGGAGCGCTACAACGTGCCCCCGACCGAGGGCCTCACCGAGGACGAGGCCCAGGACGCGCTGCGCGAGACCAATCTGTCCTTCGGTCGGTCCGTGGAGAAGTTCAGCGAGACCGTCGCGGCCGGCGCCGTGATCCGCAGCGACCCGGCGACCGGCAAGACCCTCAAACCCGGCGCCGCGGTCGACCTGGTCCTCAGCAGGGGACGCCGCCCGATCCAGGTCAAGGACTGGACTGGCGAGCCCGCCGACGAGGCCGGACAGGCGCTCACCGCGCGTGGTCTGGTGGTCGACCGCTCCGGTGAGGAGTACGACGATGAGGTGCCCGCCGGCGACGTGCTGTCGCAGACACCCACCTCCGGCAGCCTGTTCCGCGGCGAGACCGTGCGGCTCGTCGTCTCCCGGGGACCCGAGCTGGTGGCCGTCCCCGACGGCCTGGTGGCCAGCGGCGTCGACGCGGCCAGGGAGAAGCTCGCCGCCGCCGGCTTCGAGGTCGACGTCCGCGAGGGCGGCGCCTACCTCGGCCTCGGCTTCGTGATGGAGGTCGACCCGGGCTCGGGCACGATGCTGCCCAAGGGCTCGACGGTCGTCCTCTACCTGGTCTGAGCCGGCCAACCCGACGCTCTCGCGGAGTACAGTGGACGCCACCACGAGAGGAGTCAGCAATGGCACGAAGCAGAGCAGCCAAGGTCCGCAAGGTCCTGCTCAAGAGCCTGCTGATCACCGTCGCCGCGGTGGCCGTGATGGGCGTGATCGGCTTCGCGTTGGGCGGCTGGGCCGGCGCCCAGGGCGGGGCGATGTGGGGCCTGGTCGCCGGGGCGATGGCCGTGCCCGGCCTGTTGCTCGGCATCGCGCTCAACGCGGGTGAGGACTTGTCCCAGCAGATCCTGGGCGACTGGGGCGAACGCCGCTACGGCAGCGGTCCCGGCGAGTGAGCCGCCCGCCCCACGATCTACCCTGAGGCGCGTGCCTGCACCTCTTCTCCGCGCCGTGGTGGTCGCCCGATGACCGGGTCCCGCCGGGTCGGGGTCCTGGCGATGCTCGGGCTGCTAGGCGTCACCGCCTGCTGGGGCTCCACCTTCTTCCTCATCAAGGACCTCCTCGACCGGGTGCCCACGCTCGACTTCCTGGCCGTCCGGTTCGCGATCGCCGGGGTCTTCCTGCTGCTGATCTTCCCGCGGGCACTGGGCCGGCTGAGCGCGGACTCCCGTCGCCACGCGGCGGTGCTCGGACTTGTCTACGGCGTCGCACAGATCCTCCAGACCACCGGGCTCGCGCACACCCCGGCCAGCGTCTCGGGCTTCATCACCGGGATGTACGTGGTGTGCACGCCGCTGCTGGCGGCGGTGCTGCTGCGCACCAGGATCGGCGGCCTCACCTGGGCCGCCGTGCTGCTGGCCACCGCCGGCCTCGGCGTCCTCACCCTCGAGGGCTTCTCGGTGGGGTACGGCGAGGCGCTCACGCTGGTGGCGGCCGTGCTCTACGCCGTGCACATCGTCGGACTCGGGGCGTGGGCCCGGCCGGACCAGGCGCTGGGCATGTCGATCGTGCAGATCTGGGTGGTGGCGGCGGTCTGCTTCGTGGCCACCGCCCCCGACGGGATCACCCTCGCGTCGAGCGCCCGCGACTGGCTCTCGATCCTCTACATGGCGGTCTTCGCGGCCGCCCTGGCGATGCTGGCGCAGACCTGGGCGCAGGCCCACCTGAGCCCCACCCGGACGGCGATCATCATGAGCATGGAGCCGGTCTTCGCGGCGTTCTTCGCCGTCCTGCTCGGCGGCGAGTCGGTCACCGGCCGGATGGCCGTCGGCGGGCTGATGGTGCTCGCCGCGATGCTCGTGGTCGAGCTCGTGCCGCGACGCAAGGTCGAGGCCGAGGTGCTGCACCTGACGGTCTGAGGTCCGGATCGTGGTCCCGGACGGGGTCTGGGCGGCGATCGCCCTACTGTCGGGGGCGCGGTCAGCCGCGTGCGAGGAGGGAGCCCCATGGTCGTCGTGATGTCACCCGACGCCACCGACGAGGACGTCGCCAATGTCGTCGCCCGGGTCGAGGGCGTCGGTGGCGAGGCTTTCGTCAGCAAGGGCGTGGTGCGCACCATCATCGGACTGGTCGGCGACATCGACTCCTTCCACCACCTCAACCTGCGCACCCTGCGCGGCGTCGCCGACGTGCACCGCATCTCCGACCCCTACAAGCTGGTCTCGCGCCAGCACCACCCGGACCGCTCGACGGTCTGGGTCGGTCGCCCGGGCCACCAGGTGCCGATCGGTCCCGACACGTTCACCTTCATCGCCGGCCCCTGCGCGGTCGAGTCCCCGGAGCAGACCCTGGAGGCGGCCCGGATGGCGCAGTCCGCGGGCGCCACCATCCTGCTGGGCGGGGCCTTCAAGCCGCGCACCTCGCCGTACGCCTTCCAGGGCCTCGGCCTCGCGGGGCTCGAGATCCTCGCCGACGTCCGCGAGGCGACCGGACTGCCGATCTGCACCGAGGTCGTCGACGCCCGTGACGTGCCGATGGTCGCCGAGCACGCCGACATGCTCCAGATCGGCACCCGCAACATGGCCAACTTCGGGCTGCTCCAAGCCGCCGGCGAGTCCGGCAAGCCGGTGCTGCTCAAGCGTGGCATGACCGCCACCATCGAGGAGTGGCTGATGGCCGCGGAGTACATCGCCCAGCGCGGCAACCTCGACGTGGTGCTCTGCGAGCGCGGTATCCGCACGTTCGAACCGGCCACCCGCAACACCCTCGACATCAGCGCGATCCCGGTCGTGCAGGCCACCTCGCACCTGCCGATCATCGTGGACCCGTCCCACGCGGCCGGCCGCAAGGACCTGGTGGTGCCCCTCTCACGGGCAGCCATCGCGGTCGGTGCCGACGGGGTCATCGTCGACGTGCACCCCGACCCCGAGTCGGCCCTGTGCGACGGACCCCAGGCCCTGCTGGGCAACGACCTGCGCGACCTGGCCAGCGCGGTACGCCGGCTCCCCGCGGCCGTCGGTCGCGCCGACGCCTCGTCCCTGACCCGCGGCTGAGCGCGTCCCCACTGTGCGTCGGCCCCGTCGCGACGACTGCCGCCGCTCAGGCGTCATCGCCTAACATGGCGGGCGTTCGACGACGAGGAGAGCCATGAGCGACGAAGGGTGGCGCACGGACACGGCCGAGCGGCCGGCCGTCCGCTTCCCGCCGACCCCTCCGGCCGAGGCTCCCGCGGCCGAGAGGTCCACGGGACCGTCGGCTACGGCAGCCGCAGCCCGAACCATCCCGGCACCGCGACCCGCGCCCGCCCGGGTCAGGCGCACGACCACACCTCCGCCGGGAGGACCCGACCGTCCGGCGCGCCGGCCCGCGCGCGAGCCTGCTCCCGCCTGGCTCGCCTGGCTCGTCGTCGCCGCCGTGCTCGTGGCCACCGCGTTCGTCGGTGCCTACCTCGTCGTCCGCGACCCCGGTGACACCACCGCGACCGACCCCGGCCCGGCCCGGGCAGACGCGAGCGCCGGGGACGACCGGCCCGACGAGGCGCCCGCCGACAAGCCGTCGCCGGACACCACCACCCCCGAAGAGCCCACCGAGGAGCAGCCGAGCCAGGCGCCGCCGGGCGACTCGGTCGACGTGACCGCCTCGGCCACCGTGACCGTGCCCCGCGCGGCGCCCTCCAACAACGACGTCACCGGCGATCTGGTGTCGTTCGCCGGCGCCAACATGCTCGACGGTGACGTGACCACCTGCTGGCGGATGGCCGGTGACGGCAGCGGCAGCACCCTCACCTTCACCTTCGACAGCCCGGTCACCCTGACCCGGGTCGGGCTCGTCAATGGCTACACCAAGGTGTCGGTCGACGACACCGGCCAGGCCTGGGACTGGTACCACGGCAACCGCCGGGTGGTCAGCGCCGAGTGGGTCGTGGGCGACCAGACCTTCCCGCAGAGCTTCACCGACACCGCGGAGCCGCAGGGCCTGGACATCGCCCCGACGGAGACCACCACCGTCGAGCTGCGCCTCACCGAGGTCACCACCCCCGGACCGCCGCCGATCGGTCGCGACTACACCGCGATCAGCGACGTGCGCTTCACCGGCAACCGCTAGTCGCCCGGCGTCGTGCTCGCCGCCCTCGCCCCCGCCCGTCGACGCCTCGTGCTGGCCGTGCTCGGCCTGCTCGTCGCCGTCTCGGCCACCGTGGTCGTCGCGGTGTTGGTCCGGCGAGAGGCGCCGGTGGTCCCGGTCGCCCAGGACGAGCCGGGTCCGGTCCTGCTCGTCCCCGGGTACGGCGGGTCGACGGCGGGTCTCGAGGTGCTGGCCGCCGCCCTGCGTGACCAGGGACGGGAGGCGACCCAGGTCACGCCCGTGGGCGACGGCACCGGTGACCTGCGGGCGCAGGCCCGCGGCCTGGATCGCGCCGCCCAGGCCGCGCTCGACGCCGGCGCCACCTCCGTCGACGTGGTGGGCTACTCAGCCGGCGGCGTGGTCGCCCGCTTGTGGGTGGACGAGCAGGGCGGCGACGCCCTCGCCCGCCGGGTCGTCTCGCTGGCCTCGCCGCAGCACGGCACCGACCTCGCCGGTCTCGCCAGCGACCTGGCCCCCGGCTCGTGCCCGGTTGCCTGCCGGCAGCTGGCGCCGAACAGCGACCTGCTGCGCGCCCTCAACGCCGGCGACGAGACCGCCGCCGGCCCGCGCTGGATCGCCCTGTGGACCACCGACGACAAGACCGTGGTGCCCCCGAGCTCCGGCTCCCTCGACGGCGCCCTCGAGCTGCCCCTCCAGGACCTCTGTCCGGGGCTGGTGCTCGCCCACGGAGACGTGCCCCGCTCGGCCACCGTGGCCGCGCTGGTGTCGGTGGTGCTCGCCGGTCCTGAGGCGGTACTGCCGGGTCGCGAGGTCTGCGCGGCAGGCTAGGCGGTGATGTCCTTGGTCATGAAGTTGGCCCAGGCAGCGCCGAGGAAGACCGCGACGTAGACGACCTGGAGCAGGGCGCCCCGCTCGACGTCGCGCCACAGGATCGGGTCGCGGAACAGGTCGACGAACGACAGCCAGTAGCGCGTGGGCAGGTAGGGGTGCAGCGACTGCGCGGCGTCGAGGGTGAGGAGCAGGGTCGAGCTGATCAGCACCGTGAGGGTGCCGAGCGCGGCCCCCAGGGGCGAGTCGGCCATCGTGGACAGGAAGAGACCGATGGCTGCGACCCCTGTCATGCAGAGCATCGCGTAGCCCAGCGCGAGCAGCGTGCGCAGCGCCAGCTCCTGGGTGGTGAGCTGGCTGCCCGAGACGCTGGTGACCCCGCCCCCGATGACGTCGGCCTGGCCCAGCAACAAGGTGCCGACGACGTACGCCGTCACCGCGACGACCAGGATCGTCAGCACCACGAAGACGAGCACGCTCACCAGCTTGGCCACCAGCAGCTGGGTGCGCCCGACCGGCCGCACCAGCAGGTAGCGCAGGGTGCCCTGCTGGGCCTCACCCGCGATCGCCTCCCCGGCGGTGATCGAGACGGCGATGGGGAGGAAGAGCGGCAGCACGATCGCCAGCGCGGCCAGCGGGAAGAGGGTGCCGTCGGTGAGGACGGCGGACAGGAAGGCCGGACCCGTGCCCGGGCGCGGCCCGAGGTCGGTCAGGGCGAGCAGCACGGCCACCAGCGTCGGCAGCGAGTCGATGAGCAGGATCGTGCTCCACGTGCGCCGGCTCCGCAGCATCTTGGCGATCTCGACGCCGATCATCGCAGCTCCCTGTCCGGGGCGATGCTCGTCGCGGCCAGCACGACGTCCTCGAGGCTGTGTCGCTCCGGTGCCAGCTCGAGAACCGGGATTCCCGCTCCCACGAGCCGCTGGTTGAGCTCCGCTGCGTCGTGGGTGCGCACCAGCAGCCGGTCACCGTCGATGCCCTCGACGGCCCCGTTGAGCAGCGCGCGCACCCCGGCCGCGTCGCTGGTGCGCACCTGCACCCGTCCGGTCGGCCGCTGGAGCACATCGAGACGTTCCTGGAGCACCAGCCGGCCGCGGTCGAGCACCCCGACGCGGGTGCACATCTGCTCCACCTCGGCGAGCAGGTGACTGGAGAGGAAGATCGTGGTGCCGGCCGCGTTGAGGGCGAGGAGCAGGCCTCGGATGTCGCGGATGCCCTGGGGGTCCAGGCCGTTGGTCGGCTCGTCGAGCACGAGCAGTCGGGGGACGCGCAGCAGCGCCGCCGCCAGTCCGAGCCGCTGCCGCATCCCCAGCGAGTAGGCGCGCACGGGCCTGCGGTCGACGTGGCCGAGGCCCACCTGCTCGAGGACGTCGTCCACCCGGCCCGCCCGGGTGTGCCGGTTGCCGCCGATCCCGCTGGCGTCGAGGAGGGAGAGGTTGGCACGCCCGGACCGCTGGCCGTAGAACGCCGGTCCCTCGACCATCGCACCGACCTGCGGCAGCACGGTGCGCCAGTCGGCCGGCATCGGGTGGCCGAGGACGTCGGCCGAACCGGAGGTGGCCAGCACCAGTCCGAGCAGCATCCGCACGGTGGTGGTCTTGCCGGAGCCGTTGGCGCCGAGGAAGCCGTAGACGTCGCCCTCGTGCACGTCGAGCGACAGGTCGTCGACGGCGATGATGCTCCCGAAGCGCTTGGTGAGGCCCTCGGTCCGGATCACGGTCGGTCCCCCACGTAGATCGTGCCCGTCTTCAGGTCGCTGGCCGCCGCGACGAGGGTCTCGTCGGTGACGGTGCCCGCGACCAGCCAGCCGCCGTCGTCGCGGGTCCCGGTCAGCAGCACCCCGAGAGGCCCGGACCGTACCACCGTGTCGTCGGCGACCAACCGCGAGCCCGGGGTCAGCTGGAGCCGTTCGCGCAGCGGCCCCGCCTCGCGCCCGCGCAACGGGATGGTGATGATCTGGGTAACGCCCGCGCCGTAGACCCCGACGGCGCCGTCGGCAGCCGCGGACCTCGCGAGCCCGCCGACCCGGTCGGGCGGGACCACCGGGGCGTACTGGTTGGCGGCATCGGCGATGTCGAGGACGTCGTCGAAGGATCGGTCGGCGTCCGGGGTGGCCTCGTAGAGGGTCGCCGACGTCGCCGGCGGACCGGCTGCGAACTCCCGGAGCTCGGTAGTGAAGGCCGGGTCGGCCGCGCCGTCGGCGTAGACGTCCACACGGAGCGGGATGCCGGTGCCGGGGTCGGCCCAGACGTCGACGCGACCGATGCTGGACTGCACCGCCGCGGGCACGAGCCGCAGCCCCGGGGCGGCGACGCCGGCGACCGAGCGGGCCGGCAACCGGCTCACCTCGGCGGGGTCGACGTCGGCGAGCAGCCGCCTGCCGAGCTCGGGGGGCAGCAGGTCGGCCGTGCGCGGCAGCCGGATCGACGGGTCCACGCTGAGCCGGGCCTCGTGGGACTCATACGACCACTGCGTGGTGACCCCCGAGCCGTGCACCAGGTCGGTCTCGCCCTGCACCGAGAGCTTGTCGACCCGCCACTCGCCGCGGTCGCGCCACCAGACCCGGAGCCGGGTCCGCTCACCGATCAGGGCACCGAGGTCGCTGAACCGGGCGGTGACGGGCAGCTGGAGCGTGCCCCGGGTCTCGACGAAGCCGGCGTAGGGACGGTCCTCCGCGGCCCGGACCAGCGCCAGCAGCCGGGTGGCGTCGATGTCGCTGTCACGCGGCGGCACGGCCCGCACGGCGATCGGCACCCCGACGACGAGGAGCACGCCCGCGAGCACGAGCATCCAGCGCCTGGCAGCCATACCGCCCGACGCTACCCGCCCACCCAGCGGCCGCGCTCTCCCCCTGGTCAGGCGAGGTCCCGCAGGACGGCCGCCGCACGCTCGACGGCGACCCGGTCGACGTCGAGGTGGGTGACCAGCCGGACGGTGGTCGGCCCGACCGCGGAGACCAGCACTCCCCGGTCACGCGCGGTGGTCACGAAGCCCGGCGCGTCCGCGGTCTCGATCACGACGATGTTGGTGTCGACGCCGGCCGGGTCGACGCCGCACGCCTCCGCCAGCAGCGCGGCGTGGGCGTGGTCGTCGGCCAGTCGGTCGACGTGGTGGTCCAGCGCGTGCAGCCCGGCCGCCGCCAGGACGCCCGCCTGCCGCATCCCGCCGCCCATCCGCTTGCGCCAGATCCGCGCCTCGGCGACGTGGTCGGCAGGCCCGAGCACCAGCGAGCCGACCGGGGCGCCCAGCCCCTTCGACAGGCACACACAGACGACGTCCGCGGCCGCGCCGTATTCCGCCAGCGGGGTCCCGGTGGCGACGTGCGCGTTCCAGATCCGGGCGCCGTCGAGGTGGATCCGCGCGCCCACGGAGTCGGCGTACTCCCGCAGCGACCGGAGGTCCTCGATCGGGAGCACCGCTCCCCCGGCGAAGTTGTGGGTGTTCTCCACCGAGATCGCGGCCGTGGGCACGAAGAACGGTCCCAGGTCCGGTGCGAACAGGCGCCGCAGCATCGGCAGGTCGACCTGGCCGCGGTCGGCGGTCCAGGTGCGCATGGTGATGCCGGAGAAGGCGCCGTGCGCCCCCAGCTCGGCCCGAGCGATGTGGGCCGAGGACTCGCACAGGACCTCCTGCCCGGGCGCGACCAGGCCGCGCACCCCGAGCACGTTGGCCATCGACCCGGTGGGCGTGAACAGGGCCGCCTCCATGCCGAAGAGCCCGGCGACCCGCTCCTGGAGGGCGTTGACCGTCGGGTCCTCCCCGTAGACGTCGTCGCCCACCTCGGCGGAGGCCATCGCGGCCCGCATCGCGTCGGTGGGCCGGGTGACGGTGTCGGAGCGGAGGTCGATGGTCACGGACTCATCCTGTCAAAGGCCGAGACGCGGCGCCCCGGCAGACTGGTCGACATGGAGGTCCTGCCTGACATCGTCGGTCCCGAGCCGCGCGTGGTCTTCTGCGGGATGGCGGGGGCCGAGAGCTCGCGCAGCCGGGACCACTACTACGAGACGCCCGGCAACTGCTTCTGGGAGATGCTGCACGCGAGCGGCCTCTCGCCCGGACGGCTCCGGCCCGAGGACGACGCGACCATGCCGCGTCTCGGGCTGGGCCTTACCGACCTCGTCCACCACCGGGCGCCGGAGTCCTACGACCTCGACGACCTCGTCGCCAAGGTGGCGCGGTGGCGGCCGGAGTGGGTCGCCTTCACCAGCAAGACCGTCGCCCAGGCCGCCGCGCGGCTCCTCGGCGAACCCCGGCCCCGACTCGGCCCGTGTGCCTGGGAGCTTGCCGACGCGCAGGTGTTCGTGCTGCCTGGCACCAGCGGCGCCAACCGCCGTCACGACTACGACGGCCGGCCGGGACGGCTGCCGTGGTGGCAGGATCTGGCGGCGTTGGCCGGGCCGGCGCACCCGACGGGTGACGAGGGCGCGCGCTGACCGGGCACGTCGAGCGGCGGGTCAGGCCTTGCGCAGCATCTCGGCGACGAGGAACGCCAGCTCGAGGGACTGCACCCGGTTCAGGCGCGGGTCGCACACCGACTCGTAGCGGTTGGCCAGGTCGATCTCGGAGACCGACTCACCACCGCCGACACACTCGGTGACGTCGTCGCCGGTCAGCTCGACGTGCACACCGCCCGGCCAGGTGCCGATGGCGCGGTGCACGTCGAAGAAGCCCTGGACCTCCTCGATCACGTCGTCGAAGCGGCGGGTCTTGTAGCCGGTGGAGGTCTCGTAGGTGTTGCCGTGCATGGGGTCGCAGACCCAGGCGGCCTCGACGCCGGCGGCGGTGACCTTCTCGACGAGGTGCGGCAGGCCGTCGCGGATCCGGCCCGCCCCGAACCGGGTGATGAAGGTGAGCCGACCGGGCTCGTTGTGCGGGTTGAGCCGCGCCGCGAGAGCCAGGGCGTCGTCGGCCGTCGTGCTGGGGCCGAGCTTGACGCCGATCGGGTTCTGGATGCGGCTCATCAGCTCGACGTGGGCGCCGTCCAGTTGGCGGGTGCGCTCGCCGATCCACACGAAGTGGCTGGAGACGTCGTACGGCAGGTCGGTGCGCGAGTCGATCCGGGTCAACGCGTGCTCGTACTCCAGCACCAGGGCCTCGTGGGAGGAGTGGAAGTCGACGCGGTGGAACTCGTCGGGGTCGGCGCCGATCGCCTGCATGAAGGCCATCGCGCGGTCGATCTCGTGGGCGAGGTTCTCGTAGGCCTGGCCGGCGATCGAGTCGCGGACGAAGTCGGTGTTCCAGGTGTGCACCTGGCGCAGGTCGGCGTAGCCGCCGGTGACGAACGCGCGCACGAGGTTGAGCGTGGCGGCGGAGGCGTTGTAGACGTCGACGAGCCGCTGCGGGTCGTGGGCGCGGGACTCCGGGGTGAAGTCGAAGCCGTTGACGGCGTCGCCGCGGTAGGCCGGCAGGGTCACGCCGCCGCGCGTCTCGAGGTCGGAGGAGCGGGGCTTGGCGTACTGCCCGGCGAGCCGGCCGAGCTTGACCACCGGCACGGACGCGGCGTAGGTGAGCACGACCGCCATCTGCAGCAGCACCCGCAGCTTGTTGCGCACGTTGTCAGCGGTCACGCCGGCGAGCGTCTCGGCGCAGTCGCCGCCCTGGAGCAGGAAGGCCTCCCCTCGGGCGACGGCGGCCAGCTTGGCCTTGAGCTCGTCGCACTCGCCGGCGAAGACCAGCGGAGGCATGGTGCGTAGGCGCGCCACCGCGGCGTCGACGGCGGCACGGTCGGCGTAGGTCGGCTGCTGGGCCGCACCGAGGGCGTGGAGCTCGTCGAGAGCGGGGACCTGGCTGACGGGTGTCACCCGCTCAGGGTACGCGGGTGACCCGCCCTCACCGTGCTCGGTCGGCGCGCGTGGACGCCCGGCCCAGCGCGCCCGGGTCGAGGCCTGCTCGGCGGTCGGCGTCCTCGAGGTGCGCGGTGTCGCGGAAGCCGGTCTTCTCGGCCCGGATGGCGCGGTTGATCTGGGAATCAGGAAGAGCGTGGCGATGGGACAGCGCTTCGCCGCCGTACTCTCGGAGCACGCCCTGGTGTGGGGCAGTCTCGAGGACCTGCGGACCCTGGTGGACCGCACCCACCCACCGAACAGGTACGAACCGACGGACAAGGACCCCCGATGAAGCGCCAGTTGCCCAACCGGCACGACCTCGCTCCCCTGCTGAAGTTCAAGAAGCCCACGCTGTCACCCAAGGAGCGGCGCCTGGCGTCCGCGTTGACCATCGAGGACCTGCGGCGGATCGCCAAACGGCGTACGCCGAAGGCCGCGTTCGACTACACCGACGGCGCCGCCGACGGCGAGGTGTCGCTGGGCCGGGCCCGGGAGGCGTTCGGCGACGTGCAGTTCAACCCCGCGATCCTGCGCGACGTCTCGACGGTCGACACCACCCGGACGGTGCTGGGCGCCCCGGTGTCCCTGCCGTTCGGGATCGCGCCGACCGGCTTCACCCGGATGATGCAGGCGGAGGGCGAGATCGCCGGCGCGACCGCGGCGGGAGCCGCCGGGATCCCCTTCAGCCTGTCGACGATGGGCACCACCTCGATCGAGGACGTCGCCGCCGCCAACCCGGCGTCGGCTGGCGGCCGCAACTGGTTCCAGCTCTACATGTGGAAGGACCGCGAGCGCTCCATGGCGCTGGTAGACCGCGCCGCGGCGGCCGGCTTCGACACGCTGTTGGTGACCGTCGACGTGCCGGTCGCTGGCGCCCGGCTGCGCGACGTGCGCAATGGGATGACCATCCCGCCGACGCTGACCCCGCGCACGGTCCTCAACGCCATCCCGCGCCCGGCCTGGTGGATCAACTTCCTGACCACCGAGCCGCTCGCCTTCGCCTCGCTGGATGCGTGGTCGGGCACCGTGGCCGACCTGCTGGACACCATGTTCGACCCGACGGTCACCTACGACGACCTCGCCTGGATCCGGGACCAGTGGCCCGGCAAGGTGTCGGTCAAGGGCGTGCAGAGCGTCGACGACGCCCGCCGGCTGGCCGACGCGGGCGTGGACGCGATCATCTTGTCCAACCACGGCGGCCGCCAGCTCGACCGGGCACCGGTGCCCTTCCACCTGCTCCCCCAGGTGGTCGAGGCCGTGCGCGGCATCAACGCGGACCTCGAGGTGCACCTCGACACCGGCATCACCTCCGGACAGGACATCGTCGCCGCGCTCGCGCACGGCGCCCACTTCACCCTCATCGGCCGGGCCTACCTCTACGGCCTGATGGCCGGCGGCCGCGACGGCGTCGACCGGACCATCGAGATCCTGCGCGGCCAGATCGAGCGGACCATGCGACTCCTCGGCGTCACCACCCTCGACGAGCTCACTCCCGAGCACGTCACCATGCTCCAGAGGCTGGCGCCGCGGCCCTGACTGTCGTTCCCTGGCTACCTGCCACCGCGCGTGTTGTCGGGGTGCTTGAGCCACCAGCGCAGGCCGCGCCCGGCGAAGGCCTCGTCGGCGTACCGCGGGACCAGGTGGCAGTGCGCGTGAGGCACCGTCTGGCCGCCGACGGGGGCGACGTTCCAGCCGACGTTCCAGCCGGCCGGGGCGTGGCTCTCACTGATCTGGCGTCGGAGCCTGTCGACGATCAGCCGGGTCGCTGCCCACTCCTCGTCGTCGAGGTCCCAGGGTGCGACGACGTGGCGGAGCGGCAGCACCATCGCGGACCCCGCCGGGTCCTCCTCCGTCCAGATCGCCAAGCACGGTCCCTCCCGGGCGATCACCTGGTGGTCGGGTATGTCGCAGAACGCGCAGTCCACGGGCATCGACCCATGATGCCCGAGCGCCGTGCGAACCTCGTGAGGGAGCGGCCTCGACCTGCGAGCGCTGCACGGCCGGGGACTACGTCCGCTGGATGAACCGGAGCTTGCCGTGGGCGGTGGGGTTGGTCTCGTAGGTCTGGTCATGGGCCAGGGCATGGTGCTTCGGACACAGCAGGCGGCCGGTGGCGGTGTCGGTGTGCCCGCCGTGGGACCAGGGGTGGTCGTGGTGGGCGTGGCACAAACCGGGTGGGGCGTCGCAACCCAGGGCGGTGCAGCCCCGGTCCCTGATCGCGAGGGCGATGCGTTGGGATCCGGTGTGGAACCTGCGTCTCCTGCCGAGGTCGAGGACCTGGGAGGCCCCGCCGAGGA
>JBDSLK010000045.1:0-7733 GCA_039916425.1 Nocardioides sp. | reverse complement strand
TGTCACCCGAGGCCGAGTGGGCACCTGTGCCACCGGCACCCGCGTCGTCGAGCAGGTCCACGATCTCGTCGTAGCGCGGGCTGCCCATGAAGTTGTCGACGGAGACGTGCACCGCCGACGGGGTCTTGTGACGGGCCCGCTCGGTGAGGTCCTGGTGTGTGACCACCAGGTCGTAGGTGTCGGTGAGGTTGGAGATCGCCTTGTTGACGACCGTGACCTCACCGTGCCCGGCGGCCTGGATCTTCTTGCGGAGCACCGAGGCACCCATCGCCGAGGAGCCCATGCCCGCGTCGCAGGCGAAGACGATGCTCCGGATCGGGCCGTGGGCCGCGGCGGAGCCGCCGCCCAGGGCACCGGCGATCGACGACTTCTTGCCCTTGCGGGCCTCCATGTCGGCGGTGGCGGCGGCGAGGTCGCCCTCCTCGGTCGCGGGGTCGAGCCGGAGCAGGAACGATGCGACGAGGAACGACACACCTGCGGCCGCGATCACCGAGAGGGTGACCCCGAACAGGCTGCTCGGCGGCGCCGAGAGCCAGACCGCGATGATCGAGCCGGGA
This sequence comes from Nocardioides sp., assembly GCA_039916425.1. GTDB lineage: Bacteria > Actinomycetota > Actinomycetes > Propionibacteriales > Nocardioidaceae > Nocardioides. Next base: position 7,176 of record JBDSLK010000045.1, on the reverse strand, counting down.
GACGCGGGCGAGCGCAGCCCGGAGTCGAAGGCGACATTGACGGCTACGCCGGTCATGCCACCAGCCATCACCGCGAGGACCAGGATCGGCTTCATCAGTACGTAGGGGAAGTAGATCTCGTGTATGCCGCCGATGAACTGGATGATGATGGCGCCGGGAGCCGACGCCTTCGCCGCACCCCGTCCGAAGAACATGAATGCCAGCAGCAGGCCCAGCCCGGGACCGGGGTTAGCCTCGAGCAGGAACAGGATCGACTTGCCCTGCTCGGTGGCCTCGGCGGTGCCGAGCGGGGTGAGGATGCCCTGGTTGATGGCGTTGTTGAGGAACAGGATCTTGGCCGGCTCGATGAAGACCGAGGTCAGCGGCAGCAGGTTGTTGCTGACGAGTGTGTCGACCACGTTGGAGGCGAGCTTGCTGAACTGCTCCACGAACGGGCCGGCGAGCACGAAGCCGATGACCGCGAGGAAGCCGCCCCAGATGCCGGCGGAGAAGTTGTTGATGAGCATCTCGAAGCCTGGCCGGATCTTGTGCGACCACAAGGCGTCGAGCTTCTTCATCGACCAGCCGCCGAGCGGACCCATGACCAAGGCACCGAGGAACATCGGCACGCTGGCGCCGGCAATGGCGCCCATGGTGGCGATCGCGCCTACGACCCCGCCCCGGATGTTGTCGTCGTAGGTCATCCGGCCGCCGGTGTAGCCGATCAGCAGCGGCAGGAGGTAGGTGATCATCGGACCGACGATGCCGCCGCCGTCCGCGTCCCAGCCGCCGAGAGCGGAGACGAACCCGTAGTCGTACTGCCCGGGGTCGAGGCCCGGGGCGTACCCGAACAGCTTGTCACCGATGAGGGTGATCCAGCCGGTCTGGATGAACAGCGCGGTGATCAGGCCCCAGGCGATGAACGCCCCGATGTTGGGCAGGACCATGTTGGACAAGAACGTGCCGAACCGCTGGACGTGGACGCGCGCCCCGGTGCGCGGCGCCGCTGAGCTGCTGACTGACATGTTGCCTCCGACGCGAATGAGAATCGGGCCCGCCACGTGACGGGCGCCACATCTGGTATTAGACCCTATAACGGGCATATTGCCAACCATCCGGGCACATAATCATCATTTTCGATGTGGCTTTATGTGGCTGCGCTCGCTACGGTGGCTTCGAGAAGCCCCCGAACCACCGAGGAGACAGTCGATGAAGGCCCTGAGGTTCTACGCACCCGAGGACGTCCGACTCGAGGACGTCCCCGAGCCCGAGTGCGGGCCCGACGAGGTGAAGCTCAAGGTCAAGAACTGCTCGACCTGCGGCACCGACGTCAAGATCTTCCACAACGGTCACCAGAACCTGACCCCGCCGCGCACCATCGGCCACGAGATCGCCGGCGAGGTCGTCGAGGTGGGCGCGGACGTCAACGCGACGTACGGCTCGCAGTGGCAGGTCGGCGACCGCGCCCAGGTGATCGCCGCGGTCCCCTGCGGCGAGTGCTACGAGTGCCAGAGGGGCTGGATGGCGGTCTGCCAGAACCAGACCTCGGTCGGCTACCAGTACGACGGCGGGTTCGCCGAGTACATGATCGTGCCGCGGCAGGTGCTCAAGGTCGACGGGCTCAACAAGATCCCCGACAACGTGGGCTACGACGAGGCGTCGGCCGCCGAGCCGTTCGCCTGCGCGATCAACGCCCAGGAGCTGCTCGGCATCGAGGAGGGCGACACGGTCGTCGTCTTCGGCGCCGGCCCGATCGGCTGTATGCACATCCGCATCGCCCGCGGCGTGCACCAGGCCGGTCCGGTCTACCTCGTCGACGTCAACGCGGAGCGGCTGAAGATGTCGGCCGACGCCGTGCAGCCCGACGAGACCATCGACGGCTCGACCGTCGACGTGGTCGAGCGGGTCATGGAGCTGACCGGTGGACGCGGAGCCGACGTGGTCATCACCGCCACCGCCGCCAACATCACCCAGGAGCAGGCCATCTCGATGGCCGCGCGCAACGGCCGGATCTCGTTCTTCGGCGGGCTACCCAAGACCGACCCGTTCATCCGCTGCGACTCCAACCTCGTGCACTACCGCCAGCTGCACATCCACGGCGCCAACGGCTCGGCCCCCGAGCACAACAAGCGGGCGCTGCAGTACATCTCCACCGGCCAGGTCCCGGTCAAGGACCTGATCACCCGCCACATCCCGCTCGACGACGTCCTCGACGCCTTCACGATCGTGAAGAACGGCGAGGCCATCAAGGTCACCGTCGAGCCGTAGGCCGGGCCCTCCCAGACGCTGCCGCCGGGGTGGCCCCGAGAGCCGCCCCGGCGTCAGTCCAGGTCGGGTCAGTCCAGGTCGAGGAAGTGCTCCAGCCCGACCGTCAGCCCGGGGTGGTCGGCGATCGCGCGCAGGGCGGTGAGGACGCCGGGGGTGAAGGACACCCGGTCCAGCGAGTCGTGCCGGATGGTGAGGGTCTCCCCTGGTCCGCCCAGGACCACCTCCTGGTGCGCCACCAGCCCGCGCACCCGCAGCGAGTGCACGTGGACGCCGTCGACGTCGGCGCCGCGGGCGCCCTCGAGTGAGGTGGTGGTCGCGTCGGGCACCGGCCCCAGGCCGGCCTCGCGCCGGGCGGCGGCGATGAGCTCCGCCGTACGCCGCGCGGTGCCGGAGGGCGCGTCCGCCTTGTCGGGGTGGTGCAGCTCGACCACCTCGACCGACTCGTAGTACGGCGCGGCAGCCGCGGCGAAGCGCATCATCAGCACGGCGCCGACGGAGAAGTTGGGGGCGATCAGGACGCCCGTGCGCGGGGCGTTGGTGAGCCAGGTGCGGATGAGGTCGAGGCGCTCCTCGTCGAACCCGGTCGTGCCGATCACGGCGTGGATGCCGTGGTCGAGGCAGAACTCCAGGTTGTCCATCACCGAATCGGGGTGGGTGAAGTCGACGACCACCCCGGCGTCCGCCGTCAGCAGCTCATCGAGCTCGTCACCGACGTCGACCGCCGCCACCAGCTCCAGGTCCGGGGCGGCCCGCACCGCCGCACAGACCTCACTCCCGACCCTGCCACGCGCGCCGAGCACGCCGACCCTGATCCGATCACTCACGGGGTCACCCTCTCATTCAGTCGAGGAACCAGGTCACGGTTGCGAAGGTCGACGCCCACACGGTGACCACGTCGAGCAGGGCCAGGGCCAGCAGGACGCGGCGGCTCGACGAGGAGTACCGCCACCCGGTCGCCACTCCGGTGAGCGTCTCGACGAACACGACGACCGATCAGGTTGCGGGCCAGGCACCCGGTTGCGACCGCCGCGAGCGCGACCGTGCGCCGGTCCACGCCGAGTGGCTCAGGTGCCAGCACGCTCATGTCTGCGATGGTCGCACGGGTCAGGCTCCGCTGCGGGTGGGCTTCGGCGGGTGGCGGTGACTGCGTGCCGCCCGGTGAAGTGGCAGGCTGTGACCATGCCAGTGCAGACCATCCCGCCCCGGATCCGGTGGGCGGTCGATCTCATGGACGTCCAGCCGTCCGACCAGGTGCTCGAGATCGGCTGCGGACCGGGGGCAGGGGCCGAGCTCATCTGCGCCAGGCTGGAGTCGGGCAAGCTGTTCGCGATCGACCGGTCCGAGTCCGGCGTCGACCGCACCAAGCGCCGCAATGCCAAGTACGTCGACGCCGGCCGGCTCACCGTCCGGCAGATCGACCTGGCCACGCTGCGGGTGCCGGTCAAGCGGCTCACCAAGGTCTTCGCCTTCAACGTCAACCTGTTCTGGGTGCGCAAGTGCGTTGACGAGGTGGCCCTGCTGCACGAACGCGTCGTGCCCGGCGGCGCCGTCTACCTCTTCTACGAGGCCAACCGACCCGACCTGGTCCCCAACATCGTGCGCAAGACGTCGGCGGCCCTCTCCGAAGGCGGGTTCCGGGTGTCGGTGGTCGAGCAGAAGGCGCCTGCTGTCGTCGGCATTATCGGCCGCAGATAAGGCTGCATCCTTATCTTGCATTGATATCAGGCTCTGACCTGATGTAGTCTCTCGTCCAGACCAGGACCGAGGAGGCGCCCGCATGTTCGTCGTCGTGGTGACCGCCGACCAGCGAGGCAGCCGTGACGACGACGACCGGGTGCCGGCCATGCTCACCAGGCTCACCGGGCTCACCGGGCTCACCGGGCTAGGGACAGCGCACTTGCTGCCCTTCGAGCGCACTGTCGGTGACGAGATCCAGGGCGTGGTCGACGACCCAAAGGCCCTCACCCACGTGCTCGAGGGCCTGCTCCGCGACGACCACTGGCACGTGGGCCTGGGGATCGGCCCGGTCGACCTGCCGCTGCCCGAGCACGCCCGCGAGGGCCGCGGCCCCGCCTACCTCCTCGCCCGGGAGGCTGTCACGGCCGCCAAGGGCGCTCCCTGGCAGCTGCGGGTCGGCGGCGCCGACCCCTATCTCGCCCGCCAGCTGGAGAGCGCCGTGTGGCTCTGGGCGGCCGTCCTGGGTCGCCGTACCGACAAGGGCTGGCAGGTGGTCGACCTCGTCGACAGCGGCCTCTCCTACGAGCGCACGGCCGCACGGCTCGGGATCTCCCAGTCCGCGGTCAGCCAGCGCGCCCAGGCCGCCGGCCTGGCCGAGGGCCGGCGGGCCCGCGAGCTGGTCGCCCACCTCGTGGCCGAGTGCCTGGCGGGCAACCCGTGAGCGAGGAGACCCCCCAGCTGGCGGCCGCTCTCCTCGGAGGCGCGGCCCTGCTCGCCCTCATCGGCTGGCTCACCCCGCTCCCCCGGCTGGCTGTCGCGCTCAGCGGTGGCCTGCTCGGCACCGCCGCGGTGCTGGCCGGCCGACACGACGGCATCGCCCCGGGGGCCGACCTGGCCGTCGTGCTGGTGAGCGCCGCCGGCCTGCTCGCCGTGCTCGGTGGGGGTCCGCTGACGACGGTCGTCTTCGACCTCGTCGACCGGCCCGGCACGGCCCCCGGCGACACCATGCAGCAGGCTGGTGAGGTGCTCCGCGGCGGCGCCTGGATCGGCGCCCTCGAGCGCCTCGCGGCCTTCGCCGCGGTCGTCAGCGGCTGGCCGGAGGGACTCGCGATCGTGCTGGCCGTCAAGGGGCTCGCCCGCTACCCCGAGCTGCGCAGCGGTGCCCGCTCCGGCATCGCCGAGCGGTTCATCATCGGCACCTTCGCCAGCGTGCTGTGGTCCCTGGGCTGCGCCGGCGTCACGGTGCTCCTGCTCCCCTGACCGACCGGGCACGGAGGTGCGCCGAGTCGACTGATCAGCGGGGTCCCACGACCGCCAGCACCTCGGGCTGGGCGAACAGGTCGGCCGCCACCTGTCGTACGTCGTCGAGGGTGACCTTGTCGATGCGGGCGATGACCTCCTCGATGCTGAGCAGCTCGTCATAGGCCACCTCGGCCTTGCCGAGCCGTGACATCCGCGAGCCGGAGTCCTCCAGGCCCAGCACCAGCCCGCGCCGCAGCTGGCCCTGCCCGCGCACCAGCTCGTCCTCGGTGATGCCCTCACGCGCCATGGTGGCGAGCTCACGGCGGACCGTGTCGAGCACGTCGACGAGCTTGGCGGGCAGGCAGCCCACCGCCACCCCGACCAGACCGGCGTCGGCGTGGGAGGAGGAGAACGAGTAGACGCCGTAGGCGAGACCGCGCCGCTCGCGGACCTCCTGGAACAACCTCGATGACGTGCCCCCGCCGAGGGCGGTGTTGAGCACGCCCAGGGCGAAGCGGCGGGGGTCGCTGCGGGTCAGGCCGTTCATGCCGATCACGACGTTGACCTGCTCGAACTGACGTACGGCGGTGGCCTCGCCCGGGTGGACCCGACGGCTGCGCGCCCGGACCAGCGGGGTCACCGGCGCTACATCGCCGTGGAGGAAGTCGTGGCGGCCGAAGGCCTTGCGGACCTGCCGCACCACCGTCGCGTGGTCGACGTTGCCAGCCACCGCGACCGCCATGTTGGCGGGCCGGTAGTGGCGCCGGTAGAAGCGCATGATCTGCGCACGACTCAGGCCCGTGATCGAGTCGACGGTGCCCGCGATGGGGCGTCCCAGCGGCGAGTCTCCCCAGGCCTGCGCGGCGAAGAGGTTGTGGACCACGTCGTCGGGGTCGTCGTCGTGCATCGCGATCTCGTCGAGGATCACGTCACGCTCGGCCTCGACGTCCTCGGGCAGGATCAAGGAGGCGGTCACCATGTCGCCGAGCACGTCGACCGCCATCGGCAGGTCGTCGTCGAGGACCCGTGCGTGGAAGCAGGTGTACTCCTTGGCGGTGAAGGCGTTGAACTCCGCGCCCACCTCGTCGAGGGCAACCGAGATGTCCAGCGCACTGCGCTCCGATGTCCCCTTGAAGAGCAGGTGCTCCAGGAAGTGCGAGCAGCCGTGCAGGGCGGGCGACTCGTCACGCGATCCCACCCCGACCCACACCCCGATGCTGGCGGAGCGGACCCCGGCCATCTCCTCGGTGATCACCCGCAGGCCGCCGGGCAGGACGGTGCGGCGCACCCGCGACGACACCTGGCCGTCGTCGTCGGTGACGCTCAGGACGGTCCGGGTCGAGCCGGTCTTCTGGGGCGACGACAACCGGCCGGAGCGCCGCGAGGGCGTCCGGCCGGTCGTGTTCGCCGTACGGCGGGTGGTCACTCGGTGTCGGTGGCCTCGTCGGTCGCGCCCGCGCCGTCGCCGGACGCCGCGGCGGCGTCGTCCTCGAGGTACGGAACCAGCGACAGCTTGCCGCGGTCGTCGATCTCGGCGATCTGGACCTGGACCTTCTGGCCCACCGACAACACGTCCTCGACGGTCTCCACGCGCTTGCCGCCGGCAAGGGCACGGAGCTTGCTGATGTGCAGCAGCCCGTCCTTGCCCGGCATCAGCGAGACGAAGGCACCGAAGTTGGTCGTCTTGACGACCGTGCCGAGGTAGCGCTCGCCGACCTCGGGCATCGTCGGGTTGGCGATCGCGTTGACGGCCTGACGAGCGGCCTCGGCAGCCTCGCCGTTGGTGGCACCGATGTAGATGGTGCCGTCGTCCTCGATCGACAGCTGCGCGCCGGTGTCGTCCTGGATCTGGTTGATGATCTTGCCCTTGGGCCCGATGACCTCACCGATCTTGTCCACGGGGATGCGGACGGTGATGATGCGCGGTGCGTGCACCGACATCTCCTCGGGCTCGCTGATGGCCTCGGCCATCACATCGAGGATCGCCAGACGCGCGTCGCGGGCCTGGGT
>JBDSLK010000044.1:0-5749 GCA_039916425.1 Nocardioides sp. | reverse complement strand
CGATCCCCTACACGACCGTCGCCGTCGTGCTCGCCCACACGTTCGCCTCGATGCCGTTCTACGTGCTCGCCGTCGAGGGTGCCCTGCGCGCCTCCGGCGAGGAGTACGACGTGGTGGCGGCCTCCCTGGGCGCGACCCGCTGGACCACCTTCCGGCGGATCACCCTGCCGCTGGCCCTGCCGGGGGTGCTGGCCGGGGCGATCCTGGCCTGGGCGCGATCGCTGGGCGAGTTCGGGGCCACCATCACCTTCGCCGGCAACTATCCCGGCACCACGCAGACCATGCCGAGCCTGATCTACGGCGCCCTCCAGGCCGACCCGGAGGTCGCCCGCACTCTCAGCATGATCCTGCTGGTCGTCTCGGTGGCGATCCTGGCGGCGCTGCGCAACCGCTGGCTGGTCCGTCCGTGAGCCTGCGCGCGGACATCAACGTGCCGGGCCGGGTCACCGCCTCGTTCACGGCCGCCCCCGGCGACGTGGTGGCCGTGCTCGGCCCCAACGGTGCCGGCAAGACCACGCTGCTGCGCGCCGTGGCCGGTCTCATCGACCCTGGTGGCGACGTGGTCCTCGACGGCACCTCTTGGACCGACCCGCCCGTACTGGTGCGCGAGCGCCGCGTCGGGGTCGTCTTCCAGCAGCAGGCGCTCTTCCCCCACCTGTCGGCGCTGGACAACGTGGCCTTCGGCCCACGCAGCCGGGGGGCTGCGCGGGTCGACGCCGAGCGGGCCGGCCGCGAGTGGCTGGCCCGCTTCGGTGTCGGCGACCTCGCCCACCGCAGGCCCCGCGAGCTGTCCGGCGGCCAGGCACAGCGGGTCGCGATCGCCCGGGCGCTGGCCACCGAGCCCCGGCTGCTGCTGCTCGACGAGCCCTTCTCCGGGCTCGACGTCGGCGTGGCCACGGCCCTCCGGCTCGAGCTCACCCGCCACCTCGCGGCGTACTCCGGGATCACCCTGCTGGTCACCCACCAGGCCCTCGACGCGCTCACACTGGCCAGCCACGTGCTCGTGCTCGACGGCGGCCGCATCGCCCAGCAGGGCAGCCCGGCCGACGTCGCCGCCCGCCCCCGCACCGACCACGTGGCCCGCCTGGTCGGGCTCAACGTGCTGCGTAACGGCAACACCTTCTCGGCGTTCAGCCCGACCGCCGTCACCGTCTCCCTGCACCAGCCCGAGGGGTCCGCCCGGCTGCGCTGGCGGGGGGCCATCCTCGGGGTGGCGCCGCACGGCGACGCCCTCCGCCTGCTGGTCGACGCCGCCCAGGCCGACCGCCAGCTGATCGCCGACGTGACCCCGGCCGCGGCCGCCGAGCTCGGGCTGGAGCCCGGCCGCGAGGTGTGGCTGACGGTGAAGGAGACGGCGGTGGAGTGGTACTCCGCCCTCCCGGAGGGCCGCTAGAGTCCCGCCCATGGAACCCCAGGAGCCCTTCCACAAGGAGCCGCCCGACCGCAACCTCGCGATGGAGCTGGTGCGGGTCACCGAGGCTGCCGCGATGGCGGCCGGGCGCTGGGTCGGGCGGGGCGACAAGTTCGGCGCCGACGACGTCGCCGTCCAGGCGATGCGCGCCACCATCTCCGGGATCGGGATGGCCGGCACCGTCGTCATCGGCGAGGGCGAGAAGGACAACGCCCCGATGCTCTTCAACGGCGAGGAGGTCGGGGACGGCACCGGCCCGGCGTGCGACGTGGCCGTCGACCCGATCGACGGCACCACGCTGGCCGCGAAGGGCATGAACAACGCCATCGCCGTGCTGGCGGTCTCGCCACGCGGCTCGATGTACGACCCGTCCGCGGTCTTCTACATGGAGAAGCTCGTCACCGGCCCCGAGGCCGCCGACGTGGTCGACATCCGCTACCCCGTCGCCGAGAACATCCACCGGGTCGCCAAGGCCAAGGGCTCCAGCCACGAGGACGTCACCGTGGTGCTCCTCGACCGGCCGCGCCACTCCCAGCTCGTCGACGAGATCCGCGCCACCGGCGCCCGGATCAAGTTCATCGTCGACGGCGACGTCGCCGGCGCGATCATGGCGGCGCGTCCCGACACCGGGATCGACCTGCTGCTCGGCATCGGCGGCACCCCGGAGGGGATCATCGCCGCCTGTGCGATGAAGTGCCTCGGCGGAGTCATCCAGGGCCGGCTCTGGCCCCGCGACGACGACGAACGACAGCGGGCGCTCGGCGCCGGTCACCGGCTCGACGACGACCACATCCTGACTACCGACGAGCTCGTCACCGGCGACGACTGCTTCTTCGCTGCCACCGGCATCACCGACGGCGAGCTGATGCGGGGCGTGCACTACCGCGGTGGCGGTGCCACGACCCACTCACTGGTGATGCGCTCGCGCAGCGGGACCATCCGGTCGATCAGCAGCGAGCACCGCCTCAGCAAGCTACGCGAGTACGCCGCCGTCGACTTCGAGCACTGAGCCACCGGGCCGGGTCGCGGTCCGGTAGGCCCGCAGCGCCGTCACCACCACATCGGCGACCCGCGGGTCCACCGCCATCCCGCTGTGCGAAGCGTTCACCTCGACCGCGGTGGCGAGCGGGTCGATGCAGGCCCGCCAGTCGACGATGCCGTCGCGCCGTGAGTACACCGCGGTGAAGGCGAGCCCGTCCGCGAGGGCTGCTCGCGCCTCGTCGAAGCTCGACCTGGCGCACCCGCCCGCGACGCAGTCCTCGCTCATCAGCCCCGGGACGCCGGCCCGGCCGAGCCGGACGAGCAGGTCGATGCTGCGGCTCAGCGAGGCGTGGTGGGCGGCGGGGGCGAGCATCGGGCTGCCGAGGGTGACTATCCCGGCGACCAGGTCGGGACGGCGTACGGCGAGACCGCGGGCGAGCATGCCGCCGAGGCTGTGCCCGACGATCTGCACGGGGCTCCCGCGCCGGAGGGCGATCGACTCGAGCCGCCGCTCCAGCAGCGCGGTCGCTTCCGCCGTGCAGCCGACGTTGGCGTAGATGTGGGAGCGGTAGGTGCGGAAGCCCTGTCGTCTCAGGGTCCGCGCGAGCAGCAGCAGGGAGCCGTCGCCCGCCATGAACCCCGGCACCAGGATCACGGGATACTCCGCCCGTGGCACGAGCCGGTCGGGCAGGGCCCGGCCGCGGGACGCCCGCCGGTCCTCCCAGGAGCGCAGTAGGTAGCGTCCCGACTCCCCCACGACGCTGACCTCGCGCAGCACGGCCGCGAGCGGCGGGCGGCTGAAGCCCTCCGGGTGCAGGAACGGCGCGAGCGAGGTCATGGACCCCGACGCTAGCCCGTCGCGGCGCGTTCCGAGGGCCAACCGGCACTCCGGCGTGGAATCCACGGCCGGGCGGTGTTGACTGGACCCGTGCCCGCCTCCAACAACCCCTCCGACCGCTTGGACCCACGCGACGTCCCGGTGTCCGAGGAGTACGTCGCCCCGGTCGCGCCCGGCATCGATCTCTGCTACCAGACCTTCGGGGACCCCGACGGCGACCCGCTGCTGCTCGTGATGGGGCTGGGTGGGCCGATGATCTGGTGGAACGAGGAGTTCTGTCGACTGTTGGCCGCCGACGGATTCTTCGTGATCCGCTACGACAACCGCGACTCGGGCCGCTCCTCGCGGGCGACCGGGCGCGTGACCCGCAGCGACCTCGTGCGGGCGTTCGCGGGCAAACGCGGCCGGCCGGCCTACACGATCTCCGACCTGGCCCGCGACGCCGTCGGGCTGCTCGACCACCTCGGTCTGGACTCCGCGCACGTGGTGGGGGTGTCGATGGGCGGGATGATCGCGCAGACCCTCGCCCTCGAGCACCCGCGCCGGGTCCGCTCGCTCACCAGCATCTCCTCCACCACCGGCAAGCGCTCCGTCGGCTGGCAGCACCCCCGGATGGTGCCGATGCTGCTCGCTGCCCGCGGCCCCGGGCGCGACGTCTACGTCGAGACCTCGTCTCGCAACTGGCAGTTGATCGGCTCACCCGGCTTCCCGCCCGACCTCGACGAGGTGCGCGAGCGCGCGGGCGCGACGTATGACCGAGGAGTCAGCACCGCCGGCGTGCTGCGGCAGATGGTCGCCGTGCTCCACCAGCCCAACCGCGGCCCGCGGCTGCGCGGTCTGCGAATGCCGGCGCTGGTGATCCACGGCACCGCCGACCCGATGGTGCACGTGTCGGGGGGCCGGGCCACGGCCGCCGCGATCCCCGGGGCCGAGCTTCTCGTCATCGACGGCCTCGGGCACGATCTGCCGCGCGCCCTGTGGCCAACGATCGTCGAGGCCCTCCGCCGCACAGCCAACCGTTGAGTTGGGCCCCGTGGCCCGTTGAGTTGGGCCCCGTGGCCCGTTGCGTTGGGCCTCCCGGCCCGTTGGGTTAGGCCTCCGGGCCCGCCGCGTCGACCCGAAGGCCCAACTGACGAGACCCGGAGGCCCAAGTCAACTCAGTCGGAGAGGCGCTCGCCTGTCCCGGTGTCGAAGACGTGCACGTTCTGAGGGTCGGTGGTGACGTAGATCGTCTGACCCTTGCGGACGTGGTCACGGCCGGTGACCCGGACGATGATGTTGCTGGGAGTGCCCTCGATGCCGCTGGTCCCGTAGACGAATCCGTCCGCACCGAGCTCCTCGACCACCGTCACGTCGACGGGCAGGCCGCCCTCGCTCTCGGAGACCAGACGCCAGGCCTCGGGACGGACCCCGACGGTGATGTCGCCTTGCATCTTCTTCGACGCGGTCGGGTCGACCGGCACGAGGTACTCCCCGATCTGGGCCTGGCCGTCCTTGGCGTGCGCCTCGATGAGGTTCATCTGCGGTGAGCCGATGAAGCCGGCGACGAACAGGTTGACCGGCTTGTCGTAGAGGTTCAGAGGCGTGTCGACCTGCATCAGCTCACCGAGCTTCATCACCGCGACCCGGTCGCCCATCGTCATCGCCTCGACCTGGTCGTGGGTGACGTAGACGGTGGTGACGCCGAGGTCCGCTTGGAGCTTGGCGATGTCGGTGCGGGTCTGGACGCGCATCTTCGCGTCGAGGTTGGACAGCGGCTCGTCCATGCAGAACACCTGCGGGTTGCGGACGATCGCACGGCCCATGGCCACGCGCTGGCGCTGACCACCGGAGAGCGCCTTCGGCTTGCGCTGAAGGAACTCGGTGAGGCCGAGGATCTTGGCCGCCTCGCCCACCCGCTTGTCGCGCTCCTCGGAGGGCACCTTGGCCATCTTGAGCGCGAAGGCCATGTTGTCGGCGACAGTCATGTGCGGGTAGAGCGCGTAGTTCTGGAAGACCATGGCGATGTCACGGTCCTTGGGCGCGACGTTGGTGACGTCGCGGTCACCGATGAAGATCTTGCCGCTGTTGATCTCCTCGAGCCCCGCAAGCATCCGCAGGGTCGTGGACTTGCCGCACCCGGACGGGCCGACGAGGACCATGAACTCGCCGTCGCCGATCTCGAGGTCGATGCCGGGGACCGTGGGCTTGTCGTTGCCCGGATACCAGCGCTGTGCCTTGTCGAAAGTCACTGTGGCCATGTTGATGTGCTCCCTTCACCGGCAGGTACGTGCCGGACGATCCGTCGTGAAGTGACGTCAGTCACGCTAGGGGTGGTGTCAACCCCGACGCCTCCCCGGCGCTCTCCCCTGGCCTGCCGGACGGGGGTAGGCAACGACCCACCGGGACGCAGGGTCATCGGCAGCCGCACCTCGCGCGGTCCGCCGTAGTCGCTGTCGAGCAGGATCTGCACAGCCAGGCGGCCCATCTCGTCGAACGGCAGCACCGCCGAGGCGAGCAGCGGGCGCAGCCAGGTGGCC
>JBDSLK010000043.1:0-2673 GCA_039916425.1 Nocardioides sp. | reverse complement strand
GCGGCGAAGGTCGCGAAGTCGGTCTCGGGGCCGAGCGTGCCACCGGTCAGCGCTGCCCACCAGATCGACCCCGCGCCCTGCCAGGCGGTGCCGCCGATCGCGGTGGCCGCCAGCTGGAACGCCTTGTTGGGGATGCCGGAGTTGAGGTGCACGCCACCGTTGTCGTCGGCGGTGACGACGTAGTCGTCGAGATGGCCCACCTGCGGGTCGCGGCCCAGCGCCGGGTCGTCGTACGCCGTGCCGGGGGCGGCCATGTCCCGCAGCGCCCGCGCCCTGATGCCGGGCCGGAAGATCTCCGCACCGATGAGCCAGTCGCCGTCGGCGGCCCGTTGGCCGAGGAGCCGTTGCTTCAGGCAGGACGCGAAGACGTCCGAGACCGACTCGTTGAGCGCACCGGGCTGGTCTCGGTAGGCGAGGCCGGCGGTGAACTGGGTGACGGCGTGGGCGAACTCGTGGCCGAGCACGTCAACGGACCTGGTGAATCGCTCGAACACCCGGCCGTCGCCGTCACCGAAGACCAGCTGCGTGCCGTCCCAGAACGCGTTGTCGTAGGCCCGGCCGAAGTGCACCGTCGCCGAGACCGGGGCGCCCCGGCCGTCATAGGAGTCGCGGCCGAGGTCCACGGTCAGCGCGAGCGAAGCCTCGATCCCGGTGGCGGCCTCGTCGACGGCGGCGTCCCCGGACTCCGGCTCACCCGCGCGCCGGACGACCTGCCCCGGCAGCACCTCGCGGTTGCCGGCCGTGTGGACCGTCCAGGCAGCCATCGCCGCGAGGGCGTCGTCGGCACGCTGAGGCGCCTCGACAGGGAGCAGCCTCCTGGAGCGCATCTCCTCGTCGACGACCAACGTGTGCCCGCAGTCGTCCGCGGCGGCCGCGTTCGACTCGGCGATCCGGCGGAGCAGGTAGGGCGGGACGAAGGAGCAGGTCATGCCACCCGACCCTACGTGGCGCCGGGGACGTGCGCTCCGTCTCGAATCGGAGCCACGGCCCTGCGCCGGTAGACTGGCGAGCGCCCAATCGGGCCCAACCTCCACCGGAAGCAGACGGCTGACGCATGTCCGACAAGACTCCCCGCCTCGACCTGCGCAACGTCGCCATCGTCGCGCACGTCGACCACGGCAAGACCACGCTCGTGGACGCGATGCTCCGTCAGGCCGGCGCCTTCACCGAGCACCAGGCCGAGAGCGTGGCCGACCGCGTCATGGATTCCGGCGACCTCGAGCGCGAGAAGGGCATCACGATCCTCGCGAAGAACACCGCGGTGCACTACGCCGGCCCGGCCGCCGGCGGCAAGCCGATGACGATCAACATCATCGACACCCCCGGCCACGCCGACTTCGGTGGCGAGGTCGAGCGCGGTCTCTCCATGGTCGACGGCATCGTGCTCCTCGTCGACGCCTCGGAGGGTCCGTTGCCGCAGACCCGCTTCGTGCTGCGCAAGGCGCTCAACGCCGACATGCCGGTGGTCCTCGTCGTCAACAAGGTCGACCGCTCCGACGCCCGCATCGCCGAGGTCGTCGACGAGACCTACGAGCTCTTCATGGACCTGCTCGACGAGTCCCACTCCCAAGACGCCCTGGACTTCCCGGTCGTCTACGCCTCGGCCAAGGCCGGGCGTGCGTCGCTGGCGGTGCCCGAGAACGGCGGGTTCCCGGACTCCCCCGACCTCGAGCCGCTGTTCCGCACCATCCTGGAGTCGATCCCGGCCCCGGTCTACACCGAGGGCGCCCCGCTCCAGGCCCACGTCACCAACCTCGACGCCTCGCCGTTCCTCGGCCGGCTCGCGCTGGTGCGCGTGCACGAGGGCTACCTGCGCAAGGGCCAGCAGGTCGCGTGGATGAAGCGCGACGGCTCGGTCAAGACCGTGAAGGTCACCGAGCTGCTCGTCACCGAGGGCCTCGAGCGCAAGCCCGGCGAGGTCGCCGGTCCGGGTGACATCGCCGCGATCGCAGGCATCCCCGACATCACCATCGGCGAGACGCTGGCCGATCCCGAGAACCCCGTCGCCCTGCCGCTCATCCACGTCGACGAGCCCGCGATCTCGATGACCATCGGCACCAACACCTCGCCGCTCGTCGGCCGGGTCAAGGGCTCCAAGGTGACCGCACGGCTGGTCAAGGACCGCCTCGACTCCGAGCTGGTCGGCAACGTGTCGCTGCGGATCCTGCCGACCGAGCGTCCCGACGCCTGGGAGGTCCAGGGCCGCGGCGAGCTGGCGCTGGCGATCCTCGTGGAGCAGATGCGTCGCGAGGGCTTCGAGCTGACCGTCGGCAAGCCGCAGGTGGTCACCAGGGAGGTCGACGGCAAGGTGCACGAGCCCGTGGAGCGGCTGACGATCGACGCCCCCGAGGAGTACCTCGGCACGATCACCGAGCTGCTCGCCTCCCGCAAGGGCCGCATGGAGCAGATGACCAACCACGGCACCGGCTGGGTCCGGATGGAGTTCCTGGTGCCGGCGCGTGGCCTGATCGGCTTCCGCACCGAGTTCCTGACCGACACCCGCGGCACCGGCATCGCCCACCACATCTCCGAGGGCTACGAGCCCTGGGCCGGCGAGATCCGCTCGCGAAGCAACGGCTCGCTGGTGGCCGACCGCACGGGAGCCGCGACGGCGTACGCCATGACGAACCTGCAGGAGCGCGGCACCATGTTCGTCGAGCCTGCGACCGAGGT
>JBDSLK010000042.1:0-3318 GCA_039916425.1 Nocardioides sp. | reverse complement strand
CCGCCGAGCCGGCCCCAGTTCACCGCCGAGCCGGCGCCACTTCACTGCGACGCCGGCGCCACTTCACCGCCGAGCCGGCGCCACTTCACTGCGACGCCGGCGCCTTTGACTCGCTCGAATGCCATTCGCGCCGGGTCGGCGGTGACTTCGCGCAGGGTCGGCGTCAGACGGAGCGCCAGTGGGTGACCAGGCGGAGGTCGTCGGTGACCAGGTGGACGGCGTACGACGGGGGCGCGTCAACCCAGACCTCCCCCCGGCCGGCGGCAGGCAGGGAGCCGTTCGAGTCTCGGCCGCCGCTGGGCACGGAGGCGGTCGAGGAGACGGCGCCTCCGACCAGCAGGGGGCGGCCGGCGAAGGTGGACGCGGCAGCCGTGTGGGCGTGGCCGACCAGGGTGGCGAGCACGTGGGGGTGCTGGGACACGATCGCCTCCAGCCGCTCGGGGTCACGCAGCGCGATGTCGTCGATCCAGTCGATGCCCAGGGACACCGGCGGGTGGTGCAGGCAGACCAGTGCCGGCAGCGTGGAGGCGGCGAGCTCCGCAGCGAGCCAGTCGAGGGTCGCCTCACCGAGTTCGCCATGGTCGACCCGGGCGCCGGCGACAGCGGGGACGAGCGAGTCGAGCATCAAGAACCGGTGGCCGCCGACCTCGAAGACCACATCGAGCGTCTCGGTCGCCGAGGTCCCGAACAGCGCGGTCGCGAACGCCTCCCGCACGTCGTGGTTGCCCGGGCACCACAACACCGGCGCCGGCAGCGCGCCCAGCACCTCGCGCGCCTCGGCGTACTCCTGCGCGGTGCCGTGGTCGGCGACGTCACCGGTCACCACCACCACGTCCGGCGCCAGGGCGGCGACGGCCTCGACCACCCGGCGGTTGCGGTCGGCCACCTCCGGACGGCTGCCGAAGTGGGTGTCGGTCAGGTGGGCGATGGTGAACACGAGGTCACCCTGCCACGGCGACGGCCGCCAGCCACCGCGGTCCGACGGGCGCGACCAGCACGCGCCGCGGGTCCAGGCCCGACTCAGGGTCGGCGGCGGCGCCGGTCGCCCGGTCGATCCGGATCTCCAGCCGCGACTCGGCGAGCCCCTCGGCCAACCCGGCTCCCCACTCCACGACGGTGACGGCGTCGTCGAGGGAGGCGTCGAGATCGAGGTCGTCGAGCTCGGAGATGCCGCCGAGCCGGTAGGCGTCGGCGTGCACGAGCGCAGGACCGTCGACCAGCGAGGGGTGCACCCGGGCGATCACGAAGGTAGGCGAGGTGATGTCGCCGCGCACCCCCAGTCCGTCGCCGAGCCCCTGGGTGAACGTCGTCTTGCCCGCGCCGAGCCCCCCGGAGAGCACCACCAGGTCACCGGCCCGCAGGTCGGCGGCCAGCCGGCGGCCGAGGTCGCGCATGTCGTCGGCACCGGGGACGTCGTACGCCGTGGTGCCCGGCCGTTCGAGGCGGACGTACGGCGGGTGGTCACCGA
Source organism: Nocardioides sp. (assembly GCA_039916425.1). GTDB lineage: Bacteria > Actinomycetota > Actinomycetes > Propionibacteriales > Nocardioidaceae > Nocardioides. Next base: position 1,850 of record JBDSLK010000042.1, on the reverse strand, counting down.
CCCGGGTGAAGCCGTGCCGCTGCCAGAAGCGGATGGTGGCCGGGAGCTCCTCGCGGGCGGTGACCGCCAGCCGTCGGTGGCCGACCGCGGCGTCGAGTGCGGCGACGACCAGGGCGGTGGCGACACCGTGCTGCTGCACCGCGGGGACCACGCCCACCCGCCGCAGCACGAGGGTGTCGTCCGCGGGGTCGAGCACGAGCGCCCCGACCGCGTCACCGTCGAGCCTGGCCACCAGTCCACCGTGCGCGGCGAGGGCCACTCGGAGCGTGTCGGCGGTCTCCGCCAGGGCGTCGGCCGGCGGGTCGAGGGGTCGGCGCGCCCGGAAGGCGGCGTGCACCACCTCGAGCACGTCGTCGGCCGCCTCGGGCCCGACCCGGTGGACCTCCACGCTCACGAGGCCGCCGCGTCGGCGAGGTGGGTGAGGCTGCGGGTGACCAGCGAGTCGAGCTCGGCGTTGACCTGGTCATGGCTCTCCAGCACCACGAGGTGGCCGGCGCCCTCACACTCGAGCAGGTCGGAGCCGTGGATGCGGGAGTGCAGTTTGCGGCTGTGGCCGATGCCGGTGATCTTGTCGCGGGTGCCGCACACGATGGCGGTGGGGATCCGCGAGAAGGGTTCGAGGTGCACCCAGTGGTCGAGGCTCGCGAAGGCCGGGAAGAAGTCGGCCACCACGCTGAACGGCGTGTCGTCGAGCATCCGGTAGACGAACTCGACGTACGACGCGGGCACGTCGCCGCCGAAGGCGTAGGTGTCGGTCACGACGGTCGCCACGTCGTGGCCCAGGTCGCGCAAGCGGTCGACGAACCCGGAGCTGCGCGACAGGGTGCGCACCACCCGGGAGATGACTCCCTCGCCGATGCCGGCCGGCAGGATCGGGAAGAGGATCCGGCCGACGTCGAGGCCACCGGCGGTGGTGGCGACCAGGGCCACACCGACGACCTTGGTGCCGAACAGGTCGGGACGTCGTTCGGCGAGTGACAGCACGGTCATCCCGCCCATCGAGTGCCCGACCAGGACGACGGGGTCGTCGCCGGTGAGGTCGTCGAGCACCCGCTCGAGGTCGCTGCCGAGCTGCGCCAAGGTGGCGTTCTCCCGCGGCGACCGGCCCGAACGCCCGTGGGAGCGCTGGTCGTAGTAGACCGCCCGCACCCGGCCCCGGGCGCCGGCGCGCTGGAAGTGGAAGGAGTCGAGGTTGAGCGCGTAGCCGTGGCAGAAGACCAGGGTGAGGGTCGGCCCGTCGCCGGGCTCGTCGACCTCGTCGACCTCGGCGTGGAGGGGTACGCCGTCGTCGGCGACGACCGTGATCGGGTCCGACCGCAGCGAGCCGAAGGGTAGGTGCTCCCCCGCACCGCGTCTCTCGATCTGGCGGCCGCGGTGCACCAGCCCGGCCGTGCCACCGGCCACGGCGACACCGACAGCGCCGGCGGCGACGCCCAGGATCTTGTTGCGGGCTCTCACCCGGGGACCTCCTCGTGGTCGTGTGCCTGCTCGTGTGCCTGGTCGCGGCTTCGGTCGGGACCGTCGACGTGGCGGCGGGTGAGCCGGCCACCGATCCGGGTCACGATCTCGTAGCTGATGGTGTCGGCCGCCTCGGCCCACTCCTGGGCGGTGGGCTCGCCGGCGTCGCCGGGTCCGAACAGCACCACCTCGGTGCCGGCCTCGGGGAGGTCGCCGCCGAGGTCGACGACGAACTGGTCCATGCAGATCCGCCCGCGGACCGGCCGGCGGGCGCCGTCCAGCCACACCTCCAGAGCATTGCCGCCGTGGCGCGGCACGCCATCGCCGTACCCGACGGGCACCAGCCCGACGGTGGTGTCGTCCTTCGCCACCCAGGTATGGCCGTAGGAAAC
>JBDSLK010000041.1:0-6750 GCA_039916425.1 Nocardioides sp. | reverse complement strand
ACGTTCCCCGCAGCGGATCAGGCGCGGCCGTGGGCTCCCACGCGCCGAGGCACCGGCTGGCAGCGGGCACAGAAGTACGACGAACGGTTCATGAAGGCGGCCCGGCGGATCGGGGCGCCACAGCGCTCGCACGGGAGACCCTCGCGGCCGTAGGCGTGCAGCGAGCGGTCGAAGTAGCCCGACTCGCCGTTGACGTTGACGTAGAGCGCGTCGAAGGACGTGCCGCCCTCCCCCAGCGCCGACGTCATCACCTCACGGGCGTGCCGGAGCAGGTCGCTCACCTGCCGGGCGGACAGTCTGGTCCCGGGGCGTTCGCCGTGGATCCCCGCGCGCCAGAGGGCCTCGTCGGCGTAGATGTTGCCGACGCCGGAGACCAGCGTCTGGTCGAGCAGCTGGCGCTTGACGCCCGAGACCCGGCGGCGCACCCGGTGCACGAACAGGTCGTCGTCGAACTGAGGGTCGAGCGGGTCGCGAGCGATGTGGGCGATCTCCGCTGGCAGCGTGGCCCCGCCGCTGGACACCAGCAGGCCGCCGAACATCCGCTGGTCGACGAACCTCAGCTCCAGCGGCTCGGCAGCCGCGAGCGAGAAGCGCACGCGCAGGTGCCGCTCATCCGGGGCCTCGGGGTGGTGGAGCAGCAGCTGGCCGCTCATGCCGAGGTGACCGAGCAGGGCGTCACCGTTGTCGAGGGCCAGCCAGAGGTACTTGCCGCGCCGTCTGGCGGCCACGAGCCGGCGCCCGGTCAGAGCCTCGGCGAAGCCGGCGGGTCCGCGCGGGTCACGGCGAACCGGGCGGGGGTGCAGCACGTCGACCGCGGTGACGGTGGCACCGAGCACGTGGCGGGAGAGGCCGTCGCGGACGACCTCGACCTCGGGCAGCTCGGGCACGGGTGGGATCTGGTCAGTCGGCGGAGACGCCGTCGGAGGCGAGCATCTCCTTGGTCACCCCGTCGACCATCGCGACGGCAGCGGGGTCGCTACCGGGCGTGTCGGCGAAGATCTCGCCGTACGCCGTCTCGGCGGCCAGCTGCTCGGCCTCCTTCTTGGAGCGGCCGATGCCGTGACCGTAGAGCCGGTCGCCGACGCGCACCTGCGCGGTGAAGCTCTTGAGGTGGTCGGGACCCTCGGACTGGATCACGTAGTCGGGGACGCCCAGCTGGCGCTCGGCGGAGAGCTCCTGCAGTGAGGTCTTCCAGTCCAGGCCGGCGCCGAGCTTGGCGGCTGCCGCCATCAGCGGGTCGAAGAGCAGGTGCACGACGGGCGCCGACGCGGCGAAGCCACCGCTGAGGTGGACGGCACCGATCACCGCCTCGACGGTGTCGGACAGGATCGACGCCTTGCCACGCCCCCCGGTGGTCTCCTCGCCGCGGCCGAGCTTCACGTGCTCACCGAGGCCGATGTGGCGCGCCACCTCCGCCAGGGCGCGGGCGTTGACCACGGCGGCGCGCAGCTTGGCCAGGCGGCCCTCGGAGAGGTCGGGGTGGGTGAGGTAGAGCGTCTCGGTCACCACGACCCCGAGCACGGAGTCCCCGAGGAACTCCAGGCGCTCGTTGGTCGGCAGGCCGCCGTTCTCGTAGGCGTAGGACCGGTGCGTCAGCGAACGCTCCAGCAGCTCGGGATCCAGGACCGGATCACCGAGCTGACTGCGGAGCTCTTCGTAGTTGGTCAGCGGACCAGTCGTGCCGTCAGAGGACCTGGCGGCGGGTGGCCCGCGCGCCGTACTGGCCGCAGGTGCCGCACGCCCGGTGGGGCAGGTGCTGGGCACCGCAGGCCGGGTTGGCGCAGGTCACGAGGGAGGGCGCGACGGCCTTCCACTGCGAACGACGGTGACGCGTGTTGCTCCGCGACATCTTCCGCTTCGGGACTGCCACTGTTCTTCTCCTACTGCCGGGGCCGAGCCTGTCGGCCGGCCATGGGTGTTGGCGTGTGGTGAGCGTGTGCTCGGGGCTGGGCTAGTCGTCGTGCTGGAGCTGTTGGAGCGTCGACCACCGGGGGTCGATCGCCGCCTCGTGCGTGTGGCCGGGATCATCCGTGAGCCGGGCGCCGCACTCGACGCACAACCCAGGACAGTCGTCCTCACACAAGGGCTGGAACGGTAGCGCGAGCACCACCGCGTCCCTCAACAGCGGCTCGAGGTCGAGCAGGTCTCCCTCGAGTCGTCCGGTCTGGTCCTCGAGCTCGTCATCTCCGTGATCACGAGCCGAGGCGTGCTGGTCGGCGTAGACGAACAGCTCCTGGAGATCGATCGTGAGGTCGTCCTCGATCGCCGCCAGGCACCGTGCGCACTCCCCGACGAGCCCGACCGTGGCCGTGCCCGTCACCAGTACTCCCTCCATGACCGCCTCGAGGCGCAGGTCGAGCTCGACCGGCGACCCCTCGGGGACACCAAGGACTTCGATACCGAGATCTGCCGGGGCCGACACCACAAGCTCCACCTGACGCTGAGACCCCGGGCGTCGGCCGAGCTCGCGGGTATCGAGCACGAGCGGCGCTCTCGGGTCCAGGCTGCTCAGGGTGATCACTTCCGGTGTGCGGGCACAACAGATCTTGGGAAGCGTATCCGTCGGCGGGTCGGGGAACCAAAACTGAGCGCATGCCAGCGCCGAGGGGCGCTCACCGGGGACCTCCCCGGTCGGCCAGCCGCTGGGTCAGCGCGTCGAGCACGAAGCCCGGGACGAACGCCGACACGTCACCTCCGAAGGTGGCGACCTCCTTGACCAGCGAGGACGACACGAAGGAGTGCTCGGGGCTGGCGGGCATGAAGACAGTCTCCACCTGCGGGGCAAGCCGGCTGTTCATCTGCGCCATCTGGAGCTCGTAGTCGAAGTCGCCGCCGCGCAGGCCCTTGACGACGGCCGACACGTCGTGGTCGGCGCAGTACGCCGTGAGCAGGCCGGTGAAGCCATCGACCCGCACGTTGTCGAGGTGGCCGCAGGCCCTCTCGAGCATCGCGATCCGCTCCTCGGGGGTGAACAGGCGGTCCTTGGACGCGTTGACGCCCACGGCGACGACGACCTCGTCGAACAGCCGGGAGGCACGCTCGATGACGTCGACGTGACCCAGGGTGACCGGATCGAAGGATCCCGGGCAGGCGGCTCGGCGCACGGTCACTCCTCGGGGTGGACGGTCGGGTCGGACGGCACGGGCTCGGGCGCGGCGTGACCGTACCAAAGGGTGGTGTCGCCGTAGCGGCGGTCCCGCAGGGCGGCGAGCCCCGTCGGCCAGTCCGGTGCCGGGCTGCGCACCGATCGCTCGACGACGACCAGTGCCCCGGGCACCAGCCAGCCGTGCCGGGTCAGGGCCCCGAGGTCGGCGACCACGGCCTCGTCGGCGAGGGGGTACGGCGGGTCGAGGTAGACCACGTCGTACGGAGCCGCCGGGTGCCGGCCCAGTGTGCCGGCCACCGACGCGGCCACCACGTCGGCCTTGTGGAAGCCCACCGACTTGGCGTTGGCCAGGATCATCGTGGCCGTCCGCCGGTCCTGCTCGACGAGCGACACCACCCCCGCCCCGCGCGACCATGCCTCGAGGCCGATCGCGCCCGACCCGGCGTACAGGTCGAGGAAGCGCAACCCGGCCAGCGACCCGCACCACGACTCGACGGCGGAGAACAGCGCCTCCCGCACCCGGTCGCTGGTGGGCCGTGTCGCGGCGCCGCGCGGGACGGTGATGCGACGACCTCCCGCAGATCCCCCGATGATGCGAGTCATGCTGCTCCGAGGTCCCCGACGACGGAGCCGCGGCGACCGCGATCGCGTCGCCTGCTCACGACTTCTCCATGAACTCAGACTGTCCCGAATGCTCCATCTCGTCCACCGCCCCCAGTAGCAACGGGTGGCCGCCGAGGTCGGGGTCGTCGGCCAGCAGCGCCTCGGCGTCGTCGCGGGCCGCCACGATGGTGTCCTCGTCTCGCAGCACCCGGAGATTGTGCAGGCTGGACCGGCGCCCCGACTGCGAGGCGCCCAGCACGTCGCCCTCGCGACGCAGCTCCAGGTCGACCCGGGAGAGCTCGAAACCGTCGGTGGTGGAGGCCACGGCGGCCAACCGCTCCCGGGCCGGGGTGCCGGCCTCGGCCCGGGTGACGAGGAGGCAGAGGCCTGGCAGGCCGCCCCGCCCGACCCGGCCCCGCAGCTGGTGGAGCTGGGAGACGCCGAAGCGCTCCGCGTCGAGGAGCACCATCCCGGTGGCGTTGGCCACGTCGACGCCGACCTCGATCACGGTCGTCGCGACCAGCACGTCGACGTCGCCCGCGGCGAAGGCGCGCATGGTGCGCTCCTTGTCGTCGGGGGTGAGCCGGCCGTGCAGCATCTGCACGCGCAGCCCGTTGAGCTCGCCGTCGAGGAGGTCACGGTGGACCTGCTCGACCGCGGCGAGGGTCGTCGAGGTCACCACGAGGTTGCCGTCCTCGTCGATGTCGACCTGGTCGGTCTCGCCCTGCTCGGACTCGTCACCGGCGATCCGGGGGCAGACGACGTAGACCTTGTGGCCCTTGTCGACCTCCTCGCGGACTCTCGCCCAGACCCGCGACATCCAGCCCGGCTGCTCGGCGAGCGGCACGACGTTGGTCTGGATCGGCGCCCGGCCGGCGGGCAGCTCGGTGAGCGTGGACACCTCGAGGTCACCGAAGACCGTCATCGCGACCGTCCGCGGGATCGGGGTCGCGGTCATCACGAGCACGTGCGGCGGCGAGAGGGCCTTGTCACTGAGCGCTGCCCGCTGCTCCACCCCGAAGCGGTGCTGTTCGTCGACCACGACCAGGCCGAGGTCGGCGAAGGAGACCCGGTCCTCCAGGAGCGCGTGGGTGCCGATCACGATGCCGGCCTCCCCGGAGGCGATGTCCAGCATCGCCCGGGAGCGCTGCGACTTGGTCATCGAGCCAGTCAGCAGCGTCACCGTCGTCCCCCCGTCGGCGCCGCCGAGCATCCCGCCCGCGGCCAGGTCGCCGAGGAGCGCCGTGATCGAGCGGTGGTGCTGCTGGGCGAGCACCTCGGTGGGCGCCAGCAGCGCCGCCTGCCCGCCGGAGTCGATGACCCGCAGCATGGCCCGCACCGCGACCACGGTCTTGCCGGAGCCGACCTCGCCCTGGAGCAGCCGGTTCATCGGCCAGTCGCGGGCGAGCTCGGCGAAGACCGTGCGGCTGATCTCCTGCTGGCCCTCGGTCAGCGGCCACGGCAGCCGCGCGTCGAAGGTGGCGAGCAGGTCGCCCCCGTCCCCGGTGCGACGCAGCCCCCCGAGCTGTCGGACGAAGGCGCGGCGTCGAGCCAGCACGAGCTGGGTGACCAGCGCCTCCTCGTAGCGGTAGTGCTGCTGCGCCCGGGTGACCTGTGCGTAGTCGGCCGGCGCGTGGATCCAGTCCATCGCGGTGCGGGCGTCGGGGAGGTGCCGCCGCTCGCGGAGCTCGGCCGGCACCAGGTCGGGGACGTCGTCGAGCACCGTGCGGGCGAAGGTGATCGCCCGTTGCAGGTCCCAGGAGTCGACGCCCTTGGTCAGCGGGTAGACCGGGAACAGCCCGCGCAGGCTCTCCTGGAGCTCGCGGGCCTCGGCGTCGTCGTCCTCGGTGACGCCGAAGAGGAGCATCTTGGGGTTGGTGAGCTGCCACTGGTCACGGAACGTGCTGACCTGGCCGGTGAACACGCCCTGCCGGCCGACCGCCAGCCGGTGCGCCTGCCAGTCGGCGATGTGCTGCTTGGAGGAGAAGAAGGTCATCCGCAGGCTGGGACCGTCGGTGCGCAGGGTCGTCTCCTGGCGGAAGGCCATCCGGCCGGTACGGCGGTCGCGGTAGCTGCGCTGGTCGCTCTGGCTGATCTCGCCGACCACGGTCAGCAGCTCACCGGGGTGGAGACCGTCGACCTTGGTGAGCTCTCCCACCTTGAGGTACCGCCGCGGGAAGTGGTGGAGCAGGTCGCCGACCGTGTGCAGGCCGAGGCCGTCGACCAGCTTGGACCGCTTCGCCCGCTTGTCGGCCAGCAGGGTCGCGATCGGAGAGTCGAGCGCGATCATCGCCGTCCTCCTCCGCCTACTCGACGCTGATCAGGAGCGGGTAGCGCTCCTGACCACCGTCGTACACCACGGCATCGACAAGGGGGTGGGTCTCCTCGACCCAGGCACCGCACCGGCGGGCCAGGTCGCCGGCGTCCGCCCCGGCGACGATGGTGACCAGCTCCCCACCGGCTCCCATCAACCTGCCGAGCACGCCCGTCGCGACGGTGTAGGCGTCCTCCCCCACGATGACGAAGTCGCCCTCCACCACCCCGAGGACATCGCCCGGCTCGCACGCACCCGCCATCGTCATCGCCTGCCGGGCCGCGACCGTGACGGCGCCGTGCCGGGCGTGCCGCGCGGTCGCGGTCATCTCCAGGACGTCGGCGTCGAAACCGCGGCCGGGCTCGTGGACGGCGAGGGCGGCCAGGCCCTGCACCTGGGCCTGGGTGTGGATGACCGCCACCCGGATGCCGTGGTCGCGCTCGGCGGTGCGGGCGGCGCTCTCGGCGACCCGCACGGAGTCGGGGTCGTTGGGCAGCACGACGACCTCGGCGGCTCCCGTGCCGGTGATCGCCTCGAGGAGCATGCCCGTGGACGGCCGGGCGCCCGGGCCGCCGTCGACCACGACCGCCCCCGCGCCCGTGAAGAGGTCGTGGAGGCCGGGACCGGCCGCCACGGCCACGATGGCGCGGCCGGTGCGCCCGGACTGTCTCCGGTCGGAGGCGGCGGCGACCTGCTCCGCGAAGTGGGTCACTCGCACCCGGTGCGG
>JBDSLK010000040.1:0-17709 GCA_039916425.1 Nocardioides sp. | reverse complement strand
GCGAAGGGGCTCACCTCGGGCTACTCCCCGCTGGGCGCGATGATCGCCAGCGACCGGCTGATGGAGCCGTTCTTGAAGGGGGAGAACTCCTTCCTGCACGGCTACACCTTCGGTGGCCACCCGGTCTCGTGCGCGGTGGCGATGGCCAACCTCGACATCTTCGAGGCCGAGAAGATCAACGAGCACGTCCGCGACAACGAGGGGGCCTTCCGGGCCACCCTGGAGAGGCTCAACGACCTGCCGATCGTCGGCGACGTCCGCGGCGAGGGCTACTTCTACGGGATCGAGCTGGTCAAGGACAAGGTCACCAAGGAGACCTTCGACGAGGACGAGTCGGAGCGGCTGCTGCGCGGCTTCTTGTCCCGCGCGCTCTTCGACGCGGGCCTCTACTGCCGCGCGGACGACCGCGGTGACCCGGTCATCCAGCTCGCCCCGCCACTGGTCTGCGACCAGCAGCACTTCGACGAGATGGAGCAGATCCTGCGCGATGTGCTCGAGAAGGCCTGGACGCTCATCTGATTCGTTCACTTGGGCCTCGTGGCCCGACTCAGCTGTCGAAGCCGAGGCCGGCGCGGTCGAGGGCCCTGAGCCAGAGGTTGCGGTGACCGCCCCGCTCGTCGGACCGGGCCAGGGACCAGCGGGTCAGGTTGATGCCGGCGGCGCGGAACGGCTCGGGCGGGAACGGCATCGGCCGCTCGCGCACCATCGAGCGCCGGGTCCGCTCGGTGTCCTCGTCGTGCAGCAGGTCGAGCATCACGTCGGCGCCGAACCGGCTCGCGGCGACCCCGAGGCCGGTGTAGCCCAGGGCGTAGGAGGTGCGCCCACCGTGCGCGGTGCCGAAGAAGGCCGCGAAGCGCGTACTGGTGTCGATCACCCCGGCCCAGCGGTGGCTGAACCCCAGCCCCTCCAGCTGCGGGAAGGTCTCGAAGAACTGGCCGGCCAGCAGGTCGTGGGTGCCGCCGGACTGCTCGAAGGCCGGCCTGATCGCCGAGCCGTAGCGGTAGACCGCGTCGTACCCGCCCCACAGGATGCGGTCGTCCTGGGTCAGCCGGTAGTAGTGGAAGAGGTTCGCGGCGTCGCCCACGCCCTGACGCCCGGCCCAGCCGACCGACGCCCGCTGGGCAGCCGACAGCGGCTCGGTCGCCAGCACGTAGTCGTAGACCGGCACCGTCATCAGGCGCAGCCGGCGCAGCAGTGGCGGGAAGCCGTTGGTGGCCAGCGCGACCCGACCGGCCCGGACCACCGCGCCGTTGGTGCAGGTCACCGCGAGCGTCCCTCCCGACGCCGTCACGCCCGACACGGAGGTCTGCTCGTGGATGCGCACCCCCAGGTCCAGGCACGCCCGACGCAGACCCCACGCCAGCCGGGCGGGCTCGAGCATGGCGATGCCGTGCGGGTCATGCTGCGCGGCGAGGTAGGTGGGGGAGTCCACCAGGGCCCGCGTCTGCGCCGCGTCGAGCAGGTGTACGTCGTGCCCGGCGGCCCGGCGCGCGTCGACGAGCCCCGCGAGCTCCTCGACCTGGTGGGGTGTCGTCGCCACGTCGAGCCCCCCGGTGCGCTCGAAGGCGCAGTCGATGCCGTGGTGGCGCACGGTCTCCTCGATAGCCGTGAGGTTGTCCGCACCGAGCCGGTCGAGTTCGGCCAGCTCGTCGGGCCAGCGGGCGAGGCCGTTGCCGAAACCGTGGGTGAGCGAGGCGTCCGCGAAGCCACCGTTGCGCCCGGACGCCTGCCAACCGCACTCCCCCGCCTCCAGCAGGAGCACGTCCAGGTCGGGGTATCGCTCGCGGGCGCGCAGTGCCGTCCACAGCCCCGTGTAGCCGCCGCCGACCACCACCAGGTCGGCGTGCGCGTCCCCGCTCAGCGGCGGCCGCGGGTCGGGTCGGTCACCATGATCGAGCCAGAGCACCTCAGGGGCGGCCTGGCGCAGAGCGGGGTGCACGAGTCAGGCCGGCTCAGGCCAGGGCGCGGGAGCGCCGCCGGCGGGAGCCGAGCTCGCCGGCCACGACCAGGACGAGCGCCAGCAGGAACATCACGCTGCCGACCACGTTGATCTGCGCCGGGATGCCGCGCTGGGCGGCTCCCCAGACGTACATCGGGAACGTGACCTCCTGGCCGGAGTTCAGGTTGGTGATGATGAAGTCGTCGAAGGACAACGAGAAGCTGAGCAGTGCCGCCGAGAGGATGCCGGGGAACACCAGCGGGAAGGTCACCCGCCAGAAGGTCTGCCACTCGTTGGCGTAGAGGTCCATCGCCGCCTGCTCCAGACGCGGGTCGAGCCCGGTCAGGCGAGCCTTCACGGTCACCACCACGAAGCTGAGGCAGAACATCACGTGGGCGATCAGGATCGTCCAGAAGCCCAGCACGCCGGCGAACCCGGCGGAGACGAAGAGCGCCAGCAGCGACGAGCCCATCACGATCTCCGGCGAGGCCATCGGCAGGAACGTGAACACGTTGGCGACCCCACGCCCCCGGAACCGGTGCCGCACCAGACCGAACGCCATCAGCGTGCCGAGAAGGGTCGCGCCGATGGTGGCCAGGACTCCGATCTGGACCGAGAGGAGCACCGCGTCGCACATCCCGTTGGGCTCGCACGGGTGCAGCCAGTTGTCCAGGGTGAAGCCGTCGAAGCGGTAGCCCACCCGCGACAGTGGGTCGTTGAAGGACATCAGCACCACGATGAAGATGGGCACGAACATGTAGAGCAGCACGAGCAGCCCGATGCCGAGGACCAGGTGCTCGCTGACCCACCTTCCGATCCGCGTCACGGCTACACCAGCTCCTCGGTGCCCGCACGCCAGATGTAGACCAGGACCATCACGACGATCACCGACATCAAGGTGACCGAGAGCGCGGCCGCCTCGGGGTAGGAGCCGCCGTCGAAGAGGTTCTGGATCACGTTGCCGACCATCTGGGTGCGGGTGTTGCCCAGCAGCTCGGCGTTGATGTAGTCGCCCGCCGCGGGGATGAAGGTGAGCAGCGTGCCCGCGACCAGCCCGGGCAACGACAGGGGCAGGGTGACCTTGCGGAAGGTGGTGAACGGCGCGGCGTACAGGTCGGCGCCGGCCTCGTGCAGCCTCGGGTCGATCTTCTCCAGCGACGCGTAGAGCGGCAGCACCATGAACGGCAGGAAGTTGTAGGTCAGCCCGGTGATCACGGCGAGCGGCGTGGCCAGCAGACGTCCGTCGCTGCCCATCAGGTGCAGGGACTGCAGCACGTCCACGACCCAGCCCTGGTCGGCCAGGATCAGCTGCCATGACAGCGTGCGGATCAGGAACGAGGTGAAGAACGGCGCAATGACCGCGACCAGCATCAGGTTGCGCCAGCGGCCGGCCTTGAAGGCGATCGCGTAGGCGAGGGGGTAGCCGAGCACCATGCACGCGATGGTGGCGAGCCCGGCGTACCCCAGCGAGCGCAGGAACTGCTGGGAGTAGTCCTGCAGCACGGCGGTGTAGTTGCCGACGTACCCCGTCATCGCGTAGCCGGTCTCCAGCGAGCCGCTCGGGTCGTAGAGCGCGGTGCCGACCAGGGAGACCAGGGGGATGACGAAGAACAGCCCGAGCCACAGCGACGCCGGCGCCAGCAGCAGGTAGCCGGTAATGCCACGCCGTCGGTCGGAGACCCCCGGGGCCACCGGGGCCGAGACGGGTGCCGTGCCGTCGGCCACACTCACGAGGCGTCCTCGAGCTCGGAGCCCGCCGTCGCGTCCTGGCTGGCGTCGAGCAGGAAGGTGTGGTCCGGCATCCAGTGCAGGTCGACCCGGTCACCCACCCGGAAGCTCGGCCGGGCACCGGTGTTCTGCTCGAAGACCATCAGCTCCTGGCCCCAGTTCATCTTGACGAGGTACTGCGTGCTCACACCGATGAAGCTCACGTCGGAGACGACGCCGTCGCGCAGCAGGTTGGAGGAGTCCTGGGTCTCGGTGCCGGCGGAGGCGAGGAAGACCTTCTCCGGCCGGACGCCGACCCACACGCCCCCCGAGACGGCCGAAGCGCGATCGCGCGGGACGTGGAGGGACACCCCCTGGACGTCGATGCGCACGTGCTGGCCGTCGGTCGACGACACCTCGCCGCGGATCAGGTTCGACTGGCCGAGGAAGTTGGCCACGAACGTGGTGCGCGGGTGCTCGTAGAGGTCTCTCGGCGCGCCCATCTGGTCGATAACGCCCGCATTCATCACCGCGACGGTGTCGGCCATGGTCATGGCCTCCTCCTGGTCGTGGGTGACGTGCACGAAGGTGGTGCTGACCTCGGTCTGGATGTGCTTGAGCTCGATCTGCATCTGCCGCCGGAGCTTCAGGTCGAGCGCGCCCAGCGGCTCGTCGAGCAGTAGCACCTTGGGCTTGTTGATCAGGGCCCTGGCCAGGGCGACACGTTGCTGCTGGCCTCCGGAGAGCTGGGTGGGCTTGCGCTGGCCGTAGGGGCCGAGCTCGACGAGCTCGAGCATGTCCTTGACCTGGCCGGCGACGTCCTTGCGGCCCTGCCGCCGGAGCCCGAAGGCGACGTTCTCGAAGATCGTCAGGTGCGGGAAGAGGGCGTAGCTCTGGAACACCGTGTTGACCGGTCGCCGGTAGGGCTTGAGCCCACTGATGTCCTCCTCACCGAGGGTGATCGTGCCCCGGGTAGGGATCTCCAGGCCGGCGACCATCCGCAGCGTGGTGGTCTTGCCGCACCCCGACGGTCCGAGAAGCGCGAAGAACGACCCCTCGGGGACGGTGAGATCGAGGTCGTCGACGGCGGTGAACACCCCGAACTGCTTGGTGACCCCGGACAGGACCAGGTCCGACCCGCTCACGCGCTCAAGCCCCGATCACCCGGTTGAACTCCTTGTCGTACTGCTCCCGCGTCTTGCTGTCGACCGACTTGAAGGAGAAGGTCTCGGCGAGGTCGTCGGCGCTGGGGAAGATCAGCGGATTGCCCACGAGCGACTCGTCGATGGTCGCCATCGCCTCCTCGGCACCCTGGACCGGACAGATGTAGTTGACCCACGCGGCGAGGCGTGCGGCGATCTCCGGCTCGTAGTAGTAGTTCATGAGCGCCTCGGCGTTGGCCTTGTGGTCGGCCTTGTTGGGAATCATCATGTTGTCGCTCCACAGCGAGAGTCCCTCGGTGGGCTTGACGAACTTGATCTCCGGCTGGTCGTACTGCAGGGCGATCACATCGCCCGACCAGGCCTCGCACGCGACGATGTCGCCGTTGCCGAGGCCACGGGTGTAGTCGTTGCCGGTGAACTGGCGCACCTGCCCGGAGGCGACGATCTCCTCGAGTCGGGCGAGTGCCGACGACCACTCGTCGGCGCTGAAGTCGCCCGGGTCGGCACCCACGAGCTTGAGCATGAAGCCCATCGTGTCGCCCATCTCGGTCAGCATCGTGACCTTGCCCTTGAGATCGGGGCGCGTCACCAGCTCCTCGAAGCTGGCGACCGGGCCGGTGAACTTCTCGTTGTAGGCGATGCCGGTCAGGCCGCTCTGCCAGGGCACGGAGTTGGTTCGGCCCTCGTCCCACGAGGGGTTGCGCAGGGACTCGACCAGGTTGGCCTCGACATTGGGCATGTTGGCCTTGTCGAAGTCCTGGGTCCAGCCGAGACCGATCACCCGCGCCGCCATCCAGTCGGTGAGCACGAAGATGTCGCGGCCGGTCGGCTCGCACGCGCCGAGCTGGTTGCGCACCTTGGCGAAGAACTGGTTGTTGTCGTTGACGTCGGTGTTGTAGGTGACGCTGATGCCCGACTCGGACTCGAAGTCCTCCAGCGTGGGCAGCCGCTTGCCCTTCTCATCGATGTAGAGCGGCCAGTTGGAGAAGTTCAGCGTCTTGTCCGTGCTGCTCAGGTCGGTGCTGTCGCAGGTCTCGGCCGTCTGCGTGGTGCCCGAGGTGCCGCAGGCGGCGAGCAGGCCGCCGCCAGAGACGGCAAGCGCCGACACCCCGGCGGAGCGGAGGAACCCGCGACGCGACAGGCCGATCCGCTGCGCGTACAGCTCTCGGGCGACCTGGGCGGCGAGCCGGTCGGCTGCCGTGTCACCTCGACGGGGACTCCACTGCTGGGGCATTGCTCTGCTCCTCACGAGACGGACGGGCGGGTTCACTGCGGATCGTGTCATGTGGGAACGCCGCCGACAAGCAATCCGCTTCTCTCGTAACACCCTCGCAACTAAATCCGCAAAAGCCCCGGTGTTCAGTGTGGCGCTTTGACCGGGTGGAGGCCGGGTGACAGCCTGAGGGCGTGAAGTCGAGCCCGGACCCCGCGCGACCCCCCTTCCAGCTCGACGAGGTCTCCAAGGAGATCATCGCGCAGCTCCAGCAGGACGGCCGCCGGTCCTACTCGGCCATCGGCAAGGTCGTGGGGCTGTCCGAGGCAGCGGTCCGCCAGCGAGTGCAGAAGCTCATCGAGAGCGGGGTCATGCAGATCGTCGCGGTGACCGACCCCCTCGAGCTCGGCTTCGCCCGGCAGGCTCTCATCGGCATCCGGATGCACGGCCCGATGCGCGACGCCGCCGACAAGATCGCCGCCCTCGACGAGGTCGACTACGTCGTGATCACCTCCGGCCCCTACGACCTCCTCGTCGAGGCGGTCTGCGAGAGCGACGAGGACCTCCTGGAGCTGCTCTCCGACAAGATCCGCGCGATCCCGGAGGTCGCGAGCACCGAGACCTTTATGTACCTCAAGCTGCTCAAGCAGACCTACTCGTGGGGCGTCCGCTGACCGTCGGCGCGGGCTCCCCGCCCCCGCCCGACGACTACACCGGCCTGTCGCTCTGGCACGCCGACCGCCGCCTCGACTGGACACCACGCACGTCGCTCTCGGGCCGGGTCGAGGCCGACGTGGTGGTCGTGGGCGCCGGCTTCACGGGTCTGTGGACCGCCTTCTACCTCGCCGAGGCCGACCCCACCCTGCGGATCGTGGTCGTCGAGGCCGAGGTCGCGGGGTACGGCGCGTCGGGGCGCAACGGGGGCTGGTGCTCGGCGCTCTTCCCCGCCTCCCTCGACCACCTCGCCCGCCTGCCCGGGTCGTCCCGGGCGGCCGCGCTGGCCCAGCACCGGGCCATGCAGGCCACCGTCGACGAGGTCGGCCGGGTCGCCACCGACCTGGCGGTCCCCTTCACCAAGGGCGGCACCGTGGTGCTGGCTCGCACCGACGTGCAGCTGCGGCGGGCCCGCGCCGAGGTCGAGCACGCGCGAAGCTGGGGACGTGACGACCTGACCCTGCTCGACGCCGCGGAGGCGACCGACCGGGTGCAGGGAACCAGCACGCGCGGGGCTACGTACACGCCCGACTGCGCGGCGATCAACCCCGCCCTGCTCGTCCGGCGGCTGGCCGAGGAGGTGGAGCGCCGCGGCGTCCGCCTCCTGGAACGCTCACGGGTGACCAACCTCGGACCCCGCGTCGTGACCACCACCGACGGGTCGGTGCACGCCGACGTGGTGGTGCGGGCCACCGAGGGCTGGACCCCCACGCTGTCAGGGAGTGCGCGGGCGGTGATCCCGGTCTACTCGCTGGTCACCGCCACCGAGCCGCTGCCGCCCGCCACCTGGGCCGAGATCGGCCTGGCCCGTCGGGAGACCTTCTCCGACCACCGGCACCTGATCGTCTACGGCCAGCGCACCGACGACGACCGGCTCGTCTTCGGCGGCCGGGGCGCGCCGTACCACCTCGGCTCGCGCGTCCGGCCAGACTTCGACCGCGACACCCGGGTGTTCGCCGGGCTGCGAGCCGCGCTCGTCGACCTCTTCCCGGTGCTGGCCTCCGCACGCTTCACCCACGCGTGGGGCGGGCCGCTGGGCATCCCGCGCGACTGGTGCGCCTCGGTCGGGCTGGACCGGGCGACCGGGCTGGCGTGGGCGGGCGGCTACGTCGGCGACGGCGTCTCGACGACCAACCTCGCCGGCCGCACGCTGCGCGACCTGGTGCTCGACCGGGACACCGAGCTCACGCGGCTGCCCTGGGTCGGGCACCGGTCCCGGGCCTGGGAGCCGGAGCCACTGCGCTGGCTCGGCGTCAACGCCGGGCTGCGGGCGATGACCCTGGCCGACGCCGAGGAACGGCTGACCCGCCGCCCCAGCGCCATCGCCAGGGCGATGGCGCCCTGGCTCGGCGGCTAGGGGCTAGGGAGTCGTCCCCAGGCCGTTGGCCACCGTGTCGGCCGGACGCTGGGTTGCCACCAGCCACGCATCGAAGAACGCCGTCAGGTCGCGCCCAGTGATCTCCTGGGCCAGCGCCCGGAAGTCCTCGGTGCTCGCGTTGCCGCCCCGGTACCGCTGCGCCCAGGTGCGCAGCAGGATCGAGAAGTCCTGGTCGCCGATCACGACGCGCAACGCCTGGAGCGTCATCGCGCCGCGGTCATAGACAGCGTTGTCGAAGATGCGGCGCGGGCCAGGGTCCGCGACCGGCACCTGCCAGAACGACTCCCCCGGTGAGTACTGCTCGTAGGTGCGGCGCAGCCAGGAGCGCCCGCTCTGGCCGCCATGGGTCTCGGCGTAGCGCACCTCGAAGTAGGTCGCGAAGCCCTCGTTGAGCCAGATGTCGCGCCACCCCGTGACCGCGACGGAGTCACCCAGCCACTGGTGGGCGAGCTCGTGGACGAGCAGCCAGGTCGCGGACGCACCGACATAGGGGTAGGTCGGCCGGGTCTGGTTCTCCAGGGCGAAGCCCGGGCTGAGGCTGGTCACCAGGCCGCCGGTGCTCTCGAAGGGGTAGTCGCCCAGCTCGGACTGGAGCCACGACGTGATCGCCGGGGTGCGCCGGAGCCAGCGCATCGCCACCCGCGGCCCATTGCCGGGGAGCTGGTTGGAGGCCGCCACCACCCACGGCACGCCGTCGCGCCGGCCCCGCGCGACCCGGAAGTCGCCCGCCGCGAAGAAGGCGAGGTAGGGCACCATGGGGTCGGTCGCGCGCCAGTGCCACGTCACCAGGTCGCCGTGCCGTCGCGACCCGCGAAGCAGGCCGTTGGCGACGACCGTACGGCCCTGGGGCACCGTGATGTGGAAGTCGTGGGTGGCCTTGTCGAGCGGGTGGTCGTTGGCGGGGTACCACCACGGCGCCATGTGGGGCTGGTTCATGGTCACGACCTCGTGGTCGTTGGCCAGCCAGTTGCGCTCGCCGAGGTAGCCGATCCTGGCCGGCGACCCGGCGTACCGCACCACGACCGTGAAGGTCCTGCCGGCGGGCAGTGTCCGACGCGGGGTGATCCTCAGCTCGTGGCGGGTGGGCTTGCGATAGTCCGCGGGTCGGCCGTTGACGGTGACCCGCCGGGCGTGGAGCAGGAAGTCGAGGTTGAACGAGGAGAGGTGCTCGGTCGCCCGGACCGTCAGCCGGGTCCGGCCCGTGAGCCGCTTGCGCTCGAAGTCGTAGCGGTCGTGGACCGAGTAGTGCAACACGTCGATGCCGCCATTGCCGTCGAGCGGGAAGTAGGGGTCGCCGATGCCGGGCGCCCCGGCCCGGGGGTCGGCGTCGGCCGTCACGGCAACGGCGGGCGTGGCGCCCACCCCGACCGCGGTCAGCAGAGCCAGGGAGCAGAGCAGGGCGGCAGGGCGGCGCATGTGGATCCTGTCGTGAGGGGCGGGCCAGACTTGGTGAGCATAAGGGCCGGACGGGGGTGACCTGGGGCCTGCTCGGCAAATCCGGTTGCGGGCGACGGGGACGTCGGTCAGGCTGGGGGCAGCAGTACGGTGTCGCGCCGTGCCCCGTCGAGAGGAGCTGACATGTCGATGACTGTCCTTGGCCTGTCCTCAGACCAGTTCCTCTCGCACCCACGGAGCCACGCCGATGTCGCACGACTTCACCGACCTGTCAGACCTTCAGCCTGACGCCTACCACTACTCACCGAGGGACACCCGGCTCGCCGGGATCGACCCGTCCTTCGTCATCGACTTCGCGGCGTACGACGAGGTCGACGAGTCCCGCCAGCGCTGGTCGACCTGGACCAGCGTCGAGCCGCTCTCCCGCGGGCCCGCGCCCCGGCCCGACTGGGTGGTGACCTCCCAGGGCGCCGTCGACACCGACCTGGGCATCCTCAAGACCGGCAAGGAGGCCGACGTCTTCCTGCTCGAGCGAGCCGACCCGCTCGATCCCGAGCACGGCGTGGTGATGGCGGCGAAGCGCTACCGCGACACCGACCACCGCTCGTTCCACCGATCGACGTCCTACACCGAGGGCCGCAGCATGAAGCGCTCCCGCGACGTGCGGGCGGTGAAGGCCAAGAGCACCTGGGGCAGGGTGATGGCGTCCGGTCAGTGGGTGACGTCGGAATGGGATGCGCTCAAGCGCTGCTGGTCGATCGGGCTGCCGGTCCCCTATCCGGTGCAGGTCGACGGCTCGGAGATCCTGATGGAGTGGATCACCGTCGACGGGGAGACCGCGCCGCGGCTGGCCCAGACCCGTCCCGGGCCGGAGCTGCTGCGCGACTACTTCGAGCAGGTCAAGGACGCGTTGGCCACCCTCACCCAGGCGGGGCTCGTGCACGGCGACCTCTCGCCCTACAACATCCTGGCCGCGGGCGAACGGCTGGTGATCATCGACCTGCCCCAGGTGATCGACCTCGTCGGCAACCCGCAGGGCATGGACTACCTGCTGCGGGACGTCACCAATGTCAGCACCTGGTTCCGCGCGCGCGGGTTGGAGGTCGACGAGCACGACGTCTTCGCCGAGCTGCTCGCGCACGCCTTCTGACCGGGCAACCAGCAAAGGATAATCTCGGCGGATGAGGCACACCCGGGGGCGCGTCGTCGAGGTCGAGACGATCGAGGACTTCGACCGACGACTCGCCGCCGGGGCCGGCAGACTCGCCGGCTGGCAGCTGCGCGGCCTCGACCTGCGCGAGCGCAGCGACCAGGTCCGCGCGGTCGACCCGGGCGGCGCACTGTTCCTCGACTGCCTTCTGCTCGCCGAGGACGAGGTCGCGGTCCGGGCCCGCGGCGCCGTGGTCGCTGCGGACGCCCAGCCGACCCCGCTGTCCTCCCACCAGGCCCTCTACACCGCCCGCGAGCTCTACGACACCCCGGCGTACGCCGACTCCCTCGACGCCCGCATCTACGCGTGGTCGCGCCGGTCGCGCGACCGTGACGCCTCGCTCGCCCAGGCGCTGCACGACCACGCCGTCGACGAGGCGCTGGAGGCGTGGGTGCGGGGCCGGTCCCTGGTCGGCGTGATGGGCGGCCACGCCACGCTGCGCGGCTCCACCGAGTACGCCGACGCCGCCAGGCTCGGCCACACCCTCGGCCGGTCGTACGCCGTGGCGACCGGCGGCGGGCCGGGTGCCATGGAGGCCGCCAACCTGGGCGCGGCGCTCAGCGGCCGCTCCCCCGAGGACCTCGACGAGGCGCTGGGCCTGCTGGCCCGGGTGCCGTCGTTCAGGCCCGACATCGGTGCCTGGGCGGCGGTGGCCCTCGAGGTCCTCGACCGGTTCCCGGACCCGGTCGACTCGCTCGGCATCCCGACCTGGCACTACGGCCACGAGCCGAGCAACCCATTCGCGACCGCGATCGCGAAGTACTTCCGTAACGCCACCCGGGAGGCGACCCTGCTCGAGGTGTGCCGCGCCGGGATCATCTTCCTGCCCGGGGCCGGCGGCACGGTCCAGGAGATCTTCCAGGACGCCTGCGAGAACTACTACGCCGACGAGTCGTCGCTCGCCCCGATGGTGCTCGTCGGGCGGATGTACTGGACCGAGACACTGCCGGCCTGGCCGCTGCTGTCGTCGTTGGCGCGGGGGCGACCGATGGCAGGCCGGATCCACCTCGCCGACTCGCTGGCCGAGGCCGCCGACGTGGTCAGCGAGGCGTGAGGGACAGCCCGACAGGACTCCTACTCGGTGGCGGCCAGCTGGCCGCAGGCGCCGTCGATCTCCCGGCCACGGGTGTCGCGGACCGTGGTGGAGATGCCCTTGGCCTCGAGTCGTCGGACGAACTCGCGTTCGTCGGCGGGGTCGGACGCGGTCCACTTAGAGCCTGGTGTCGGATTGAGCGGGATCAGGTTGACGTGCACCCAGCCCCAGTCGCCGCGGGCCTGGAGCACGTCGGCGAGCAGGTCGGCGCGCCAGGCCTGGTCGTTGATGCCGCACATCATGGCGTACTCGATCGACACGCGCCGCTTGGTCGTCTCGGCGTAGCGCCAGGCGGCGTCGACGGTCTCGGCGACGTTCCACCGGGTGTTGACGGGCACCAGCTCGTTGCGCAGCTCGTCGTCGGGGGCGTGCAACGACAGCGCCAGGGTCACGGGGACGCCCTCCGCCGCGAGCTGGTCGATGCGCGGTACCAGGCCCACGGTCGAGACGGTCACGCCCCGGGCCGACATGCCGAGTCCCTGCGGACTGGGCTCCGTCAGCCGGCGTACGGCGCCGATGACGGCCTTGTAGTTGGCGAGCGGCTCTCCCATGCCCATGAAGACGACGTTGCTGACCCGACCCGGCCCCCCGGCAACCTCGTCGCGGGCGAGCGACCGGGCGCCGGCGACGACCTGCTCGACGATCTCGGCCGTCGACATGTTGCGCTCGAGGCCGCCCTGGCCAGTGGCGCAGAACGGGCAGGCCATCCCGCAGCCGGCCTGCGAGGACACGCAGATCGTCACCCGGCCGGGGTAGCGCATCAGCACCGACTCCACGAGGGCGCCGTCGTGCAGGCGCCACAGCGTCTTGCGGGTGGTGCCGCCGTCGGCCTCGAGCGTGCGGACCGGGGTCATCAGGGACGGCAGCAGCGCCTCCACGAGCTCACGGCGCTGGCCGGCCGGCAGGTCGGTCATCTGGTCGGGGTCGTCGACGAGGCGGGCGAAGTAGTGGGCCGACAGCTGCTTGGCGCGGAAGCCGGGCAGGCCGCGCTCGGTGAGGAGCTCGACCCGTTCGTCGGCGGTCAGGTCGGCCAGGTGGCGCGGCGGCTTGCCACGCTTGGGCGCGTCGAATACGAGCGGGAGCTGGGAGGTCATGGTGCCCACCATCCTCCCTCACCGCAGCGGTGGCTCCAATCCCTCGTCGGGGTGACTCAGCCCTCGCGGGTGGCCAGCACCCAGAGGACCAGCGTCGCCACCCCGACCACGACGACGGCGCAGACGACCATGCCGAAGAGCATGTAGAGGCCGAAGCGGCGGCTGCGCTCGGTGAAGACCAGGCCGATCGGCAGGGCGAGCGTGACCAGGACGAACGGGAAGAGCGCCTCCGCGGTCTGGTCGGAGAAGACCGTGCGCAGGATCGCGCCGTACACCGCCGGGACGAGCGCGACGAAGGCGAGTCCGGCGAAGAAGCCGGCGAGCGCCATGAAGACCGGGTGGTCCCGGTGCCACCAGTCGACGCTCGACTTCGGGTCCACGGCCGGGTCGACAGCCGGATCGACGCTGTGCTGGGTGCTCATCCTCATCCTCCGCTGCTCGAGATGATCGCGACGCACGGGGTGCTGCCGCCTCGATCATCGCAAGGTCTGCGCCGATCGGCACCCCGACACCCTGGAGACCGGCACCCCGAAGACCGGCACCCCGACCGGTGGTCAGAAGACCGTGTAGTGCAGCAGCAGCCAGATCGGGGCGATGGTGGCGAGCAAGGAGTCGAGGCGGTCCATCAACCCGCCGTGCCCGGGGATGACCTGGCTCATGTCCTTGATGCCCAGGTCGCGCTTGATCACGGACTCGCACAGGTCGCCGAGCGTCGCCATCACGACCCCGATCAGGCCCAGCAGCACACCGACCCACCACGCACCGTCGAGCAGGTAGACCACGAGGACCCAGCCGGCCGCGACACAGAAGACCAGTGACCCGGCGAAGCCCTCCCACGACTTCTTCGGCGAGATGACCGGCGCCATCGGGTGTCGCCCGAAGAGGACGCCTGCGACGTACCCACCGATGTCGGAGGCGATGGTGACCAGGATGAACGTGATGACGCCCTTGACGCCCTCGTCCCAGCGGTCGAACCCGGTACTGCCGCCCTCGGCGAGCAGCAGGGCCACGAAGGACCCCAGGAAGGGCACGTAGAGCAGGGTGAAGACCGACGCGGTGGCGTTCATGACGTAGCCGTCGACCCCTCGCTGGAGGAGCCACAGCATGATCACCAGCGCCGAGACAGCGGTGGCGGTGACCAGGGCCGGCGCCCCGTAGAAGTAGGCGACGACCACCATCACGACGCCACCGAGCATCAGGGGCTGCTCGGGCAGGTCGATCTCGTTGGCCAGGAACCCCTTGCGGAGCTCCCAGACGGCCACCACGACGGCGGTGACCACGATCAGCATGAACGCCGTCTTCCACAGCGCCAGGGACAGCGCGATGGCGCCGAGCAGCACGACGGCGGAGCCGACGGCAGCGGGCAGGTTGCGGCCCGCACGTCCGTGGTTCTGCGGGGGCGCAGGCACCGCTCCCGCCGCTGAGCCCGCTGCTGGGGTGGTCATGGGGATCTCAGACCTCGATCAGCTCGGCTTCCTTGTGCTTGAGCAGGTCGTCGATGAGGTCGGTGTGCTTCTTGGTGAGGCCATCGAGCCGCTTCTCGGCACCGGTGACGTCGTCCTTGCCGACGTCACCGTCTGATCCGAGCTTCTCCAGGCCCTGCTTGGCGGTGCGACGGATGTTGCGCACCGACACCTTGCCGTCCTCGGCCTTCGTCCTGGCGAGCTTGACGAACTCCTTGCGGCGTTCCTCGGTCAGCTCGGGGAAGACGCAGCGCAGCACCTTGCCGTCGTTGGCGGGGTTGATGCCGAGGTCGGAGTCGCGGATAGCCCGCTCGATGGCGCCGGCGGTGCTCATGTCGTAGGGCGCGATCAGCACGATGCGCGCCTCCGGCGTCGAGAACGACGCGAGCTGCTGCAGCGGCGTCGGGGTGCCGTAGTACTCGACGGTGAGCTTGCTGAACATGCTGGGGTTGGCCCGGCCGGCACGGATCGCTCCGAAGTCCTCGCGGGTCGACTCGACCGACTTGGCCATCTTGTCGTCGGCCTCGGTGAGGATGTCGTTGATCACGTGTGCTCCCAGGGGTGTGGTCGGTGGTGCGGGTCAGGCGCGGACGAGGGTCCCAATCTTCTCACCCTGGACGACGCGCAGGATGTTGCCCTCGGGCTCGAGGCCGAAGATGACCATCGGCAGCTTGTTCTCGCCACACAGGGCGAAGGCGGTCTGGTCCATGATCCGCAGCCCGCGTGAGATCGCCTCGTCGTAGGTGATCTCGTCGATCTTGGTGGCGGTGGGGTCGGTGCGCGGGTCGCTGGTGTACATCGCGTCGACGCCGTTCTTGGTGACCAGCACGGCGTCGCAGTGGGTCTCCAGGGCGCGCTGCACCGACACGGTGTCGGTGGTGAAGAAGGGCAGGCCCATACCGGCGCCGAAGATCACGACGCGGCCCTTCTCCAGGTGCCGGATGGCGCGCAGCGGGATGTAGGGCTCGGCCACCTGGCCCATCGTGATCGCGGTCTGCACGCGGGTCTCGATGCCCCGCTGCTCGAGGAACTCCTGGAGGGCCAGGGAGTTCATCACGGTGCCGAGCATCCCCATGTAGTCGGCCCGGACACCGTCCATGCCGCGCTGGCGCAGCTCGGAGCCTCGGAAGAAGTTGCCGCCACCCGTGACCACGCAGATCTGGGTGCCGTGCTCGACCGCCTCGGCGATCTGCGCGGCGATGCGGGAGACCACGTCGGGGTCGACGCCGAGCTTGCCGCCGCCGAACTCCTCGCCGGACAGCTTGAGCAGGACACGGTCGTACTTCGTCACGCGGGGGTTCCCTTCGTCGTGGGGCTGAAGTCCCGGGGGAGGGCTGGCGGCAGGCCGTCGAGCGGCATGCGAGAAGGCCGGTCGCGACACTCGTGATCGAGTCGTCGCAACCGGCCTCCTTCGTCGTCTGGCCCGAACCTAGCGGATCAGGCGCCGACCTCGAAACGCGCGAAGCGCTTGAGGCCCGTGCCGGCCTCGTCGAGGACGGCCTTGACCGACTTCTTGTTCTCGGTGACGGACGGCTGCTCCAGCAGCACGACGTCCTTGAAGAACCCGTTGAGGCGGCCCTCGGTGATCTTGGCGATCGCCTGCTCGGGCTTGCCCTCCTCGCGCGATGTGGCCTCGGCGATGGAGCGCTCCTTCTCGACGATGTCGGCGGGGACCTCGTCGCGGGTGAGGTACTGCGGGCGCATGGCCGCGATCTGCATCGCGGCGCCGCGAGCGGCCTGCTCGTCGCCGTCGTACTCCACCAGGACACCCACGGCGGGCGGCAGGTCGGCCGCGCGCTTGTGCAGGTAGACCACGACCGGGCCGTCGAAGTAGGCCACCCGGCCGAGCTCGATCTTCTCGCCGATGCTGACGGCCAGGTCGTCGACCACCTCGCCGACCGTCTTGTCGCCGAGGGAGACGGCCTTGAGGGTCTCCGCGTCGTCCGCCTCGGCCGCGTCAGCAGCCTCGGCGATGCGCTGGGCGGTGGCGACGAACTCGTCTCCCTTGGCAACGAAGTCGGTCTCGCAGCGCAATTCGACCAGGGCGCCACCAGCAGTGGCGACCAGGCCCGCGGAGGCCTCGCGCTCGGCGGCGCGCTCGGCCATCTTCTTGCCACCCTTGATCCGCAGGATCTCGACAGCCTTCTCGAAGTCGCCGTCGGCCTCGGTAAGAGCCTTCTTGCAGTCCATCATGCCCGCGCCGGTCTGCTCGCGGAGCGTCTTGACGTCAGCGGCGGTGATGTTCGCCATGTTCCTTCTTCCTCGCGTTGGTGTCGATGAGGGAGGGACGAGCGGTGGGCTCAGTCCGTCTTCTCGGCGGGCGCCTCGTCGGTGGTCTCGACGGCCGGGATGTCGCTCGACTCCGTCGCGTCAGCCTCGGTGGCAGCGTCCTCGGTGGCAGCGTCCTCGGTGGCAGACGCCTCAGCGGCAGACGCCTCAGCGGCAGGCGCCTCGGTGGCCGGGGCATCCTGGGCCGCGTCCGCGGCCGCGGTGGCCTCGGTGGCCTCGGCGGCGGCACGAGTCGACTCCGACGCGGGCGTCTCGGTCGCGGCGTCGGTGGCGGAGCCTCCGGTCGTCGTGACGGCGGCCTTCTCGGCGTCGCCGACCAGCAGCTCGCGCTCCCAGTCAGCCAGCGGCTCCTCGGCCCCGACCTGCTCGGCACCGTCGGAGCGCTTGGCGCCCGAACGGGCGACCAGGCCCTCGGCCACGGCGTCGGCGACCACGCGGGTCAGCAGACCGACGGCCCGGATGGCGTCGTCGTTGCCCGGGATCGGGAAGTCGACGAGGTCCGGGTCGCAGTTGGAGTCCAGGATGCCGACGATCGGGATGTGCAGCTTGCGCGCCTCCTCGACAGCCAGGTGCTCCTTGTTGGTGTCGACGATCCAGACGGCGGCCGGGGTGCGGGTCATCTCGCGGATACCACCGAGCGACTTGTCGAGCTTGTCGCGCTCGCGGCGCATCTGGAGCAGCTCCTTCTTCGTGCGGCTGCTGCCGGCTACGTCGTCGAAGTCGATCTCGTCGAGCTCCTTGAGCCGGTTGATCCGCTGGTGCACGGTCTGGAAGTTGGTGAGCATGCCACCGAGCCAGCGCTGGTTGACGTAGGGCATGCCGACGCGCGTCGCCTGCTCGGCGATGGCCTCCTGGGCCTGCTTCTTGGTGCCGACGAACATCACGGTGCCGCCCTTGGCGACGACGTCCTTGATGAAGGCGTAGGAGCGGTCGATGTAGGCCAGCGACTGCTGCAGGTCGATGATGTAGATGCCGTTGCGCTCGGTCATGATGAAGCGCTTCATCTTCGGGTTCCACCGACGGGTCTGGTGTCCGAAGTGCACGCCGCTCT
>JBDSLK010000039.1:0-8295 GCA_039916425.1 Nocardioides sp. | reverse complement strand
GCGAGGTAGGAGTGGGTGGTCGCGGGCAGTGAGCCCGGGTGGCCCGGGTGGCCCGGGTGGCCCGGGTGGGGAGTCATCGTCGTCATCACGGCCTCAGTCCGCGCAGCCCACGAGCTGCCAGCGCCCGTCGGTCCAGCTGAACGAGAGGTCGAAGACACCACCGGCGTCGGTGGCCCCCCGCCCGGCCTCCACCCGCCACAGCTCCCGCTCGGCCATCAGGTCCCCGGCGGGGCCGCCCGGCGTCCCGGGCAGCGTCTCGCCCTCGTCGGTGCCCACCACGGCGCGCACCCCGGCCGACTGCCACCACGGGCCGGTCTCCACCCAGTGGGCCAGCACGGCGCGCACCTTCCAGAGCCGCCCGTGCCACAGGAACTGCTCGGGACCCTCCTCGGCGTCACCGGCACCCCCAGTCAACCCAGTCAACCCAGTCAACCCAGACAACCCGGGCACCAAACCCTTGCGCACCTCGACGGGATCGTCATACAGCCTCATCGCGCTCTCCTCCGCAGCCGTCGACCCCTGGACCGGCGGGGACGGGGGTCGAGGTCGCCCCCACCGGTCGATCGAACAGGTGTTCGATCACGACCCAAGGTACACGCCCCCACGGACAGCCCGTCAAGGTCGCGGCGGGAGCGGGCTCAGACGTCCTTGAGAAACGCGTTGGTGTCCCGGTGGAAGAGCAGGACCAGCAGCACGGCGTTGAGCACCAGCGAGACGACCGTCAGTGCCAGGAAGGCGTCCGGCAGGTTGCGGTTGAGACCGACCACCGAGGTGAAGGCCGCGAAGAGGACCAGCACCGCGATCGACCAGCGGGCCCACGTGTGGCCGGTCCGGAAGAAGACTCCGAGCACCCAGCCGAGGAGCGCCAGCACCACGAGCATCACCAGCGCGACGGGCACGAAGGACGGCACGATCTCGCTGCCGTCGAGCGCGTCGATGCCACCCTCCTCGAGGATGGTGCGGGCGGAGGCGTTGCCCTCGGCCCAGGACCGCACCAGCTCGTCGCGCAGCACCACGGTCAGCAGCGCGGTCACCCCGCTCACCCCGATCACGCCGGCCAGCAGCCAGGACGCGACACGCACCGACCGGGGCACGGCGTGGGTCACCGCGGCGTCGTCCACACCCGGCTCGGCGCGGTGGTCCGTACGACGGTCCATCCGGCGGGCCTCCTCACGGTCGGTTCACGTGGCTAGGGTCATCGGCATGAGAAGCGAGCACCCTGCCGTCACGCGCTTCCGCGATGAGCACACCCTACGGGGCGGGACCGGACGCATCATCTCCCTTCCGGAGTCGGTCCACACGGCCGCGCTGGCGGCCGCGTCCCTCGGCTGCGAGGTCGGCGCCATCGCCAACAGCCTGCTCTTCGACGCCGGCGGCACCCCGGTGCTGATCCTCACCTCGGGCGGGCACCGGGTCGAGGTGAGCAAGGCAGCGGACGCGATCGGCGTCGAGCGGCTGCGCCGCGCCACCCCGGAGTTCGTCAAGGAGCACACCGGCCAGGTCATCGGCGGCGTCTCGCCCCTGGGCCACCCGAGCCCGGTGCCGACCTACCTCGACCCGTGGCTGCGGCGCCACGATGAGATCTGGGCCGCCGCGGGCCACCCGGCTGCGGTCTTCTCCACGACGTACGACGAGCTGCTGGCGATGACGGGAGCCACCGAGATCGACGTCCACGCGGAGACCGCCGACCCCGCCGCTGACTAGGGTGGGACCGTGGACGCACTTCCCCTGGTCTTCTCGAGCGGCTGGGCCAGCGGCGTCAACGCCTACCTCGTCGTGCTGGTCCTCGGTGTCGCCGACCGGCTGGGCGACCTGAGCCAGGTCCCGGACGCGCTCGGCCGGTGGGACGTGCTGGCGGCCGCGGGCTTCCTCTACGCGATGGAGTTCGTCGCCGACAAGATTCCCTTCATCGACTCCACCTGGGACGCGGTCTCCACGGCGATCCGTCCCACCGCCGGGGCGGTGATCGGCGTGCTCCTGGCCGGCGACGCCTCGTCCCTGGACCAGGCGGTCCTCGGTGTCGTCGGGGGCGGGACGGCGCTGCTCTCCCACCTGGTCAAGGCCGGCAGCCGGCTCGCGATCAACTCCTCCCCCGAGCCGGTCAGCAACATCGTGGCCAGCCTGACCGAGGACGTGGCCGTCCTCGGCGTCGTACTCGTCGCGATCCAGCACCCCCGCGCGGCCGCGGCCGTCGCGGCGGTGCTGCTCATCGGCGGGCTGACCCTGCTCTACTTCCTGGCCCGGCTGGTGCGTCGCGGCTGGCGCCGCTGGAAGAGGCGCGACCCGCTGCCCGGGCGACCCGGTCCGGTCCCGCCCGGCCGGCGCTGACGCGGACCATGGGGGCGCCGGTGGACCTCGGCGACGCCGCCGTCCGCGCGGACGTGGCGAACCGGCTCGGCTCGGTCTACGCGGGCCGCCCGGTGCTGCTCGCGGTCGGCGCACTGAGCTCGGCGACCGGACCCGTGCGCTGGCTGCGAGCACTCGGCTGCCGGGTCCTGGTCGTCTGCACCACCACGGGCCTCACCGAGGTCCCCGGACCCGGGGAGGCCGAGGTGGTCCGGGTCGCGGCACCGGAGGGTACGTCGGTCACCGAGCGGCTGCGCAGCCATGACCGGCTGTTCCGCACCCTGCCGCCGCAGGCGCTGGCGGCGATCGAGGCCTTCGACCCGGAGCGCCGCGGTGTCTGGCTGGCCACCCCCTCACTCACCGACGACGAGCCGATCGCGGGGCGCCCGGTCACCGGTGGCCGGCCGGCTGCCTTCGTGGCCCTGGAGGACAAGGTCCGAGCCGACGACGTCTTCCGGGCGGCCGGGGTCCCTACGGTGCCGGCTCGCGTCGTCGGCCTCGACCTCCCAGCGCTCGTCGCGGCCACCGCCGAGGTGGGCGGACCGCTCGGTGTGGTGTGGGCCGGCGACGCGCGCGACGGCGTCAACGGCGGAGGCGACTACGTACGCTGGGTGGCGACCGAGTCCGACGCCCGGGCGGCCTTCGCGTTCTTCGCGCCGCGCTGCGACCGGGTCCGGGTGGCGCCCTTCCTCGACGGCGTGCCCTGCTCGGTCCACGGCCTGGTGCTGCCCGACGGGACGGCGGCGTTCCGGCCGGTGGAGATCGCGACACTGCGCGACCCGGCCGGCCGGACCTTCGTCCACGCCGGGCTGGGCACCTACTGGGACCCGCCCGCCACGGACCGTGCCGAGATGCGCGCGGTGGTGCGCCGGGTCGGCGAGCACCTCCGCGCGGCGTGTTCCTACCGCGGCGCCTTCGGCATCGACGGCGTCCTCACCGTCGACGGCTTCCGCCCCACCGAGCTCAACCCCCGGCTGTCGGCCGGGCTGACCACCCTGGCCGACCTCGACCCGCGACTCCTCACCTTCCTCCAGGCGGCCCTGGTGGCCGGGCACGACCCGGGGCTGGGGGTCGCCGAGGTCGAGACGCTGCTTCCGCGGATGGACGCGCGTCGCTCCGGCCTGGCCGTGGCACTGGCCGCCTCACTGGCCACCTCACTGGCCACCTCACTGGCCCCGGTGATGGAGCTCGGGCCTCCCCACGACCTGCCGGTGGCCTGGGACGGCCGCACCCTGCACCGCTCGCCGACCGCGAGCGGTGCCGTCGTCACGCTGGCCGCGACGTCGCGAGGCGTCCTCGCCCGGCTGGTCCCGGGCACCCTCCTGCGCGCCGGCGACCGGCTCGCCGACCTCTCGGTGGCACTGGCAGACCTCCTGGCAGACCTCCTGGCAGACCTGCTGGCCGACCGCCCGGGCGACCCCCACGACCGGGAGCACGGCGCCGGCCCGGGCACACTCGAGGCTGCTCCCGACGTGCGGGTCCGGGCCTGACCCGGGCCCCGGTTAGGGTGCGCCCATGGCGCGCGTGGTGGTGGTCGGCGGCGGGTTCGGCGGCCTCGCCGCGGCTGCCCGGCTGGCCAGGCTCGGCCATGGGGTGACCCTGCTCGAGCGGGCCGCCACCCTCGGTGGGGCCCTGTCGTCGGTCGCGCTCGACGGCTTCGTCTGGGACGCCGGCCCCACCGCCACGGTGATGCCGGCGGTGGTGCGCGACCTCTTCCGCAAGTCCGGCCGCCCCCTCGAGAGGGAGGTCGACCTCGTCCCGCTCGACCTCCTGCGCGAGCACCGGTTCGCCGACGGCACCCGACTGCCCCTGCCGGGCGGCTCACGTGCCGCCCAGCTCGTCGCCGTCGAGGCGCTCGGCCCCGGCCTCGGCGATCAGTGGTCGGCCTACGTCGACGGCTACGCCGACACCTGGGAGCTGCTGCGCCGCGACTACCTGGAGCGGCCCTGGCACCCGGACCTCGGCGCCCGCGAGGTGGCGCGGCTGCTCGCCGGGCGCCAGATGCTCGCTCGACGGCTGAAGGGGGCGTTCACCGACGAGCGCCTCCGGCTGGTGGCCGGTCACCCCTTCGTCGCCGACGGCCACGACCTGCGCAACGTGCCCGCC
Organism: Nocardioides sp.; assembly: GCA_039916425.1. Lineage (GTDB taxonomy): Bacteria > Actinomycetota > Actinomycetes > Propionibacteriales > Nocardioidaceae > Nocardioides. Next base: position 3,843 of record JBDSLK010000039.1, on the reverse strand, counting down.
TGGCAGGGCGTCACGACGTACGTCGAACAGCGCTTCGGCGCGTGGACCGTGCCTGGCGGTCTGGCCGCGCTGACCAGAGCGCTGACGGCGCGGCTGGCCACCCGCGGGGTGGAGGTGCGCACGGGCACCGAGGTCCGCGACGTGGTGCTCCGCGACGGCCGGGCGGTGGCCGTGGAGACCGACGTCGGCCGGGTCGACGCCGACGTGGTGGTCTGCGCGGTCGACCCCCGGCGGCTGCCGGTGCTCGCCCCGCACGTGCGGCGCACGATGCCGGCGATCCCGCCGGTGGTGTGCCACCTCGGCCTCGAGGGGGACGTCCCCGACCTCCCGCACGAGGTGGTCCTGCACGGAGACCCGCTGATCGTGGTCCGCACGGGTGGCCAGGCACCCGGCGGCGGCCGGGCGTGGACGCTGCATGGCCGCGGCCGGCTGGCCGAGGACGTCGTGGTGGCGCTGGCCCGCCGGGGGCTCGACGTCCGCGCACAGATCGTCGCCCGCGTCGACCGGTCGCCGCGCGACCTCGTCGACGCCTGGGGCGGCTCGCCGCTCGGTGTGCTCTGGCAGGGCCGCGGCACGGTGCGGCACCGGCTCGGGCCGACGACCCCCGTCCCAGGCGTGTACGCCGCGGGGGCGCACGCCGTACCAGGCTCCGGCCTGCCCTGGGTCGGCCTCTCGGCGGCCCTGGTCGCCCAGGTCGTCGGGCCGCCCTGAGCCGCGCTCAGACGGTCGTGCGCAGGCCCTGGTAGATCTCGCGGGTCGCCTTCGACCGGTTCAGCGTGTAGAAGTGCAGTCCTGGGGCCCCGGCCTCGAGCAGCGCGTCGCACAGCTCGGTGGCGATCGCGATCCCCTCGGCCCGGATCGCGGCCGGGTCGTCCTGGAGCGGCAGGATCCGGCTCAGCACGTCGTCGGGGACCTCCCGGCCGGAGAGCTCCACCATCTTGCGCATCGAGGCGAGGTTCAAGATCGGCATGATGCCGGGGATGATCGGGAAGTCGACGCCCAGCGCGCCCGCCCGCTCGACCAGCCCGACGTAGTCGGAGGCGCGCAGCACCATCTCGGTCACCGCGAACTCGGCGCCCGCGTCGGCCTTGGCCTTCAGCACCAGCGCGTCGTCATCGAGGCTGGTGGCGTCGCGGTGGCCCTCGGGAAAGGCCGCCACCCCGACGGTGAGATCGGCGGTGGCCTTGATGAAAGCCACCAGGTCGGAGGCGTAGTCGAGGCCGTCAGGGGTCGACTCCCAGGCGGTGCCGGGGCCTCCGGGCGGGTCGCCGCGCAGCGCGAGCACGTTGCGGACGCCGGCCTCGGAGAGCTGCCGGATCACCTCGGTGAGCTCGGCGGTGGTGTGCCCCACGCACGTCAGGTGCGCCATCGGCAGCATCGAGGTCTCCCGGGCGATGCGCCGGGTGATGGCCACGGTGCGGTCGCGGGTGGCGCCGCCGGCGCCGTACGTCACCGACACGAACGTGGGCTCCAGCGCCTCGAGCTCGCTGATCGACTGCCACAGGACCTGCTCGCCGTCCTCGTCGCGGGGAGGGAAGAACTCGAACGAGAACGACCTCCCGCCCTCGCGGATCAGCGCCCCGATACTGCGCTCGCTCGCCTCGCTCATGCCCCGATCCTAGGCGGCGGCCCCGGTCAGACCCGCATCCGTCCGCTCCCTAGTCTGGCCCCATGACCGCGGAACCGCCCGACCCCGCCTGGGACGCCGGGGACTTCCGGGCCCGGGTGCAGGCCGCGCTCTCGGAGTTCCTGGCCGAGCAGGCGGTCCGGCTGGGCCCCCTCGGCCCGGATGCCGCGCGGCTCCTGGCGGAGGCGCGGGCAGCGGTCTCGGGGGGCAAGCGGTTCCGCGCGGCGTTCTGCTACTGGGGCTACCGCGCCGTGCGTCCCGATCTCACCGAGGACGAGGACCGGGCCGTGCTGCGCGCCTGTGCCGCGCTGGAGGTCCTGCACGCGAGCGCGCTGGCCCACGACGACCTGATGGACGCCTCCGACACGCGGCGCGGCCGTCCGGCGACGCACCGGCTCTTCGCGGACGAGCACCGCCGGGACGGGTGGCCAGGCGATCCCGACCAGTATGGCGCGGCCGCCGCGATCCTGCTCGGCGACCTGCTGCTCTCCTGGTCCGACGAGCTGCTGCGCCGCTGCGGCTTCCCGCTCGACCGGGTCGAGCCCGCCCTCGCCGTCCTCGACGAGTGCCGCTCGGAGGTCATCACCGGCCAGTTCCTCGACGTGTCGGTGCAGGCGCGTGGCGCCGCGGACGTCGAGGCCGCGATGACCGTGCTGCGCTTCAAGTCCGCGAAGTACTCCGTCGAGCGGCCGCTGCACGTCGGTGCCGCGCTGGCCGGCGCCTCGACGGCCGTCCTCGACCAGCTCAGCGCCGTCGGGCTCCCACTCGGGGAGGCCTTCCAGCTGCGCGATGACCTCCTGGGGGTGTTCGGCGACCCGGTGCTGACCGGCAAGCCCGCCGGCGACGACCTGGTCGAGGGCAAGCGCACCGTGCTGGTCGCCCTCGCCCTCGACGGGGCGCCGGCGGCGGACGCGGCTCTGCTTGACCGCTCCCTCGGCACACCGCTGGACGAGGCGGCCGTCACTCGGCTCCGCGACGTCATCGACGCCTCCGGCGCCCACGGCCAGGTCGAGGAGGCCATCGGCGGCCTCGCCGACCGCGCGCTCACCGCGCTGGACCGGTCCGACCTCGACGACCACGCCCGCGAGGTGCTCCGCTCGCTGGCCGCCGCGGTCACCCACCGCACCGTCTGAGCGAGTCGAGTGCCGGGCCCCGCGGGGACCACGACCACCTGAGCACTCGACCCTGGCGGTCAGTCGAGGCTGGGCACTCCGTCGGGATCAGGGCCCTCACCGCGCAACAGCACGGTGAAGCCGCCCTCGCGCTCGGCGTTGACCCGGGTGCCGAACACGCTGAGCGCCACCGAGAAGGCCTGCGGCTCGGCTCGGGCGAAGGGGCCCCAGCCGTCCCAGAGCAGCACCGTCTCGTCGGTGACGTCGAGCAGGCAGTCGGCGAGCGCATCGAAGTTCTCGCCGTAGTAGCCGGGGAAGTCCAGGGCCCGGCCCACCGCCGCGAGGAACTCGGGCTTGGTCTGGTGCGCCCAGCCGTCGACGTAGGCGAAGCGCCGGCCGGCGTGCTCGACGGCGTGCCGCACCTCCCCCGGCACGAACGCCCCGTGCCACCGGTAGATGCCGGGCCCCGCACGCCCGGCCAGGACGGCCGCCAGTCCGCTCATCCCACGATCCTCTCGAACGAGGAGTAGTGGTCGGCGGTCCAGTAGAGCTCGCCGTCGGCACCGGCCACGATCCGCCGCGCACCCCGGTCGGCCGAGCCCGGGGTCTCCACCGTGAACTCCTGGTAGTAGCCGCGCTCACGGTCCGGCAGGAACCCCTCGAAGTTGCCGAAGGTGCCGCCGTCCTCGGCGTACGGGAACGGGCCGCCCGCGTCGATGCGCGCCAGTGTCTCGACGGCCTCCGGGGGCAGCGCCGACACCGAGATCGTCGACAGGCCGCTGTCGGGATCGGTGCCCGTGCTGGTGCCCGTGCTGGTGCCCGACGAGCCCCCGAGCTGGCCGAGGGCGACGAACAGCGCGCTGCCGGCCAGCGCCACGAGGAGGACGAGCGCCACCAGCCGCTGGTTCATCAGCTCGCGAACCCGAGCCTCAGAAGGCCAGGGCCTGGGCACGCCGCTTGACCTCGGCACCACGGTTCTCCAGCAGCGCGTCGATCGGCCGCCCGGGCAGGTCCTGGTCCTCATAGATCCAAGCGATCGCCTCGCGGTCGTCGAAGCCCGCGTCGTGGAGCAGCGTGAGCAGGCCGCCGAGCCCCTTGACCGGC
>JBDSLK010000038.1:0-4496 GCA_039916425.1 Nocardioides sp. | reverse complement strand
CGTAGTGCTCGGCGCTGAACACCATCGACGGGGCCCCGGTGCGCATCGAGATCGCCAGAGCGTTGGTGCCGACGCTCGCCTCGTCCCAGCGGCCGCCGGCCACGAAGTTGACCGACTCGGCCTTGCGCCGCATCACCCGGCCGCCGTACGTCCACAGGATGCGGGTCTCGGCGTCGGTCACGGCCACCACGAGGTCGCCGTCCTCGGCCGTACGGCGCAGCTCCTCCTCGACGGCCGCGACCGCCCGCTGGAGCGGCGAGTCGCGCCAGGTCTCGGCGGTGTCGCCCTCGTCGGCCAGCGGCGCCTGGGTGACGTCGGGCGAGATCGCCTGGCGGGAGAGCTCCCAGCTCGTGCGGATCTCGGGCCGGATCAGCGTCTCGGCCTCGTCGCCACGCTCCACGAACGCGGACCAGGCCTGCACGGCGGCGACCCTGCGGTCCTGCAGGTGGTTGCGGTCGGTCGACATGGCGGGCTCCCTGGCGTGTTGGTCGCCACGTTAACCCAGCAACCATGGGGAGGTCCTCGAACCCGAGGGGCACACTGCACGACATGGACGTGTTCGTACTCGTCGGCGGCTGGCCCGGATCGGGCAAGACCACGTTGAGCAGGTCGGTCGCCCTCGCGCTGGGACTCGCGTGCCTGGGCAAGGACGAGGCGAAGGAGGCTCTGATGGACGCCCTGGGCGCGCCCGAGGACCTGCCGGCCTCGCGCGACTTGGGGGTGGCAGCGGTGCACGCGGTGCTACGGCTGGCCAGGAGCTGCCCCGGTGCGGTCGTCGACAGCACCTGGTACCCCTACGCTCGACCGCTGGCGCTCGCCCTGCCGGGCGCCTGCGTCGAGGTCCGCTGCGTCCTGCCGCGCGACCTGGCCCGGTCCCGGTACGCCTCGCGGGCACGCGACCCGCGGCACCTCGACGCCCAGCGCTCGCCCCACGAGCTGTGGGCGGTGCCGGTCGCGCCACTCGGTGTCGGGCCGCTCGTGGAGGTGGACACCTCGGGCCCGGTCGACGTGCCCACGCTGGCGCGGTCGATCCTGGACCTGGTCCCGGCTGGTCCCGGTCAGGGCTTGACCACCCCGTGCTCGGACTCGTAGGGCTCGCCGGTGAGCTTGGTCTTCGCGAAGCTGATCAACGAGGCCACCGTGCTGCCGGGGGTGTCCCAGTACTCCGCCTCGGCGACCTCGACCTTGAGCAGCACCGCGTCGGGGTTGTCCGGGCCGCCCGGCAGCCAGGCCTCCGCGAAGGTGTTCCAGAGCTCCTCGAGCTTGGCCTTGTCGTCGACGACGGCGGCGGCGCCGGTCAGCGCGACCCAGGTGTCACGAGAGGAGAAGGTCAGCGACACCCGCGGCTCGGCCTCGATGTCGGCGACGTGCTGGGAGCTGCGGTCCGCGATGAACCACATCTCGGCGTCGGGCTCGGTCTGCTGGCGGGCCATCGGCACGCTCCGCACCCCGGACCCGCCGTACGTCGTGAACATGGCGATGGGCAGCTCGTCGAGCAGCTCGACGAGCTTGTGGCGGTCACCGGTGTCGGCCATGGGGGTCCTCCTCGTGATGTCGGACCCGGTGCGTACCCAGCAGGTCCGGGCCCTACGCGCTGTATGCCGCCGCACCCGGTGGGTACGGCGATGGCATGACCACCACTCCCCAAGAGCCCCTGCCCGACCCCGACGTCGTCCCGTCCGGCGACCCCGAGCCCATCGAGACCCCCCGACCCGACACGCAGCCGGAGCCTGCGCTGCCCTGAGGCTGGAGTCAGCGATCAGCGGTCGGCCAGGTGGTGGATCCGTCCACGTGTCCCGGCCAGCGGCTGACCGCTGCCGCCCCACTGCCCCGCGATGATCTCGGCGGCGATGCTGACGGCCGTCTCCTCCGGGGTGCGGGCCCCCAGGTCCAGCCCGATCGGGCTGGACAGCCGGCTCATCTCGTCGTCGCTGAGCCCTACCTCGCGCAGTCGCTCCATCCGGTCGTCGTGGGTGCGGCGGCTGCCCATCGCTCCGATGTAGGCGACCTCCGGAAGTCGCAACGCCACTTCCAGGAGGGGGACGTCGAACTTGGGGTCGTGGGTGAGCACGGTGATCACCGTGCGGGCGTCGACGTGGCCGGCGTCGACGGCCTTCTGGAGGTACCGGTGCGGCCAGTCGACCACCACCTCGTCGGCCTCGGGGAAGCGGGTGGCGGTGGCGAAGATGGGCCGCGCGTCGCAGACGATGACGTGGTAGCCGAGGAACGCCCCGACCCGAGCCACGGCGGCGGCGAAGTCGATCGCGCCGAAGACCAGCATCCGCGGCTTGGGGGCGAAGGCCCAGACGAAGACCTTCATGCCCTCCCCGCGCCGTTCGCCGTCAGGCCCGTAGGTCAGCGTCGCGCTGTGCCCCGCCGCGAGCAGCCCGAGGGCGTCGTCGCTGACGGCGTCATCGATGCGGTCGGAGCCGAAGGATCGGGATAGTCCACTACGTTCCGCAGGTCCAGCGGGGTCATTTCCCTGCCGATTGCTGTGGACTATCCCTTCGGGGCGGATCAGCGCCCGGCGACCGACACGGTCCGGGTCGGGGTGCTCGACGATGGTGGCGACCGCGACGGGGCGGCCGGCCTCGATGTCGCCGGCGATCTCGCCCAGCTCGGGGAACGTGTCCTGGGAGACCTTCTCGACGTAGACGTCGAGGATGCCGCCGCAGGTCAGTCCGACCGCGAAGGCGTCGTCGTCGGAGACGCCGTAGCGCTCCAGCACCGCGACGCCGTCGGCGACCACGCTCTGCGCCAGCTCGTAGACCGCCCCTTCGACGCAGCCCCCCGAGACGGAGCCGACCGCGGTCCCGTCCGGACCGACCAGCATCGACGCGCCAGCGGGCCGGGGCGCCGACTGGAAGGTGGCCACGACGGTGCCCACCCCGACGGTCTCCCCCGCCCGCCACCACTCCAAGAGCTCGGGCAGCACCTCACGCACGACCGATCACCTCCGCGACCTTCTCGAACGTCGCGAGCGAGTGCCCGGCGACGAAGTCCTGGCAGTACGGCAGGGCGGCGAGCACGCCCTGCTGGACGGGTTCGTAGCCGTCCTTGCCGCGGTGCGGGTTGACCCACACCACGCGGTGGGCGATCCGGTGCAACCGCCTCATCTGCTCGGCGAGCAGCGTCGGGTCGCCGCGCTCCCAGCCGTCGCTGAAGATCACCACCACGGCGCCCCGCGCCATCCCGCGCTGGCCCCACCGGTCGAGGAAGAACCGCAGCGTCTCCCCGAGTCGGGTGCCGCCGGACCAGTCGGGCACCGTCTCGCCCGCGGCGACCAGCGCCCGGTCGGGGTCGCGCTGCCGCAGGGCGCGGGTCAGGTGGGTCAGCCGGGTGCCGACGGTGAAGGTCTCCACCACGCCCCGGCCCGAGGTGGCGGTCGAGACCGTGAACCGGTGCGCCAGCCGGAGCAGCGCGTCGGCGTACCCGCTCATCGAGCCCGACACGTCGATCAGGAGCACGACGCGCCGCGAGCGCACCCCGGGACGCCGCCAGGCGATCTCGCCGGGCTCGCCCATCCGCCGCAGGCTGGCCCGCAGGGTGCGCGAGGCGTCGATCTGGCCACGGTGCCACCGCTGGTGCCGGGCGGTACGACGCGTGGGCGGCCGCAGCCGCAGGGTCGCGAACATCGCGGCCAACCGGTGCTTCTCCGCGGGGGTCATCGCGGCGACGTCGCGTTGCCGGAGCACCTCGGTCTCGCTGGCCGCGGCCCGGAGCTCCTCGGTGTCGACCTGCACGTCACCGCCCCCCTCGGTCTCGGCGAAGGACATCTGCGTCGTCGTCGGCGACGCCGGCGCCGCGGGCCGCGTGCGCGGCAGACCGTCGCGGGCGTTGAAGTAGGCCTCGAAGACCTGGTCGTAGCGCGCCAGGTCGTCCGGGCCGGCGCACAGCGTGGCGCGACCGGCCCAGTAGGTGGCAAGCCGGTCGGCGACGCCCACGATGGCCGCCGCCTCGAGGAAACCCTGGGCGCGGTCCTGGGTGACCGGGACCCCGGCGGCCCGGAGCGCGCGGGTGAAGCCGACCAGGATCTCGTCGGCGCCGCGACGAGGCGCGGCCTGCGCCGGGGCTGTGGTCATCCGGCCAGCATCCGGTCGAGGGCCATCTTCACCCGGTCGGAGTCCTCGCGGTACTTCACCAGGGCCCCGAGCGTGGCCGCCGCACTCGCGAGGTCGATCTCGGTGGTGCCCAGCAGGTCGAGCGCCCGCGCCCAGTCGAGCGTCTCGGCGACGCCTGGCGGCTTGAGCAGGTCGTCGCGGTGCCGCAGCTGCTGGACCAGGCCGACCACCTGGTCGGCCAGCGTCGCCGACACCTCGGGCGCCCGGGAGCGGACGATCTCGATCTCGCGGTCCAGGCCGGGGTGGTCGATCCAGTGGTAGAGGCAACGCCGCTTGAGCGCGTCGTGCAGCTCGCGGGTGCGGTTGGAGGTCAGCACCACGATCGGCGGCTCGATCGCCTTGATCGTGCCCAGCTCGGGGATGGTCACCTGGTAG
>JBDSLK010000037.1:0-18483 GCA_039916425.1 Nocardioides sp. | reverse complement strand
AGGCCGTCGAGGATCCAGACCGTGCCGAGGCCGACCACGATGAGCCAGTGGAACCTCGACCAGGGCAGTCGGTCCAGCCGGGCGGGGATGTCGGTGGTGATGGTGCCTGTCTGCACTCCGGACACGGTTGTCGCCTGCCTCTCCGACGGCGGCTCTCCCGAGCGAGAGCCGCCGTGGTGACCTTGCCGCATCCGGGTGACGTTTGTGCTCACCCTGGAGGGTGCTTTGCGGTCGACTGCATGTGGCCCGATCGGTGGGCCCGCCTAGGCTCCCACCATGCTCCGCTTCACCCAGGTCGACGTCTTCACCAGTGAGCCGCAGCGAGGCAACCCCGTGGCGGTGGTGCACGACGCCGACGGCCTCACCCACGAGGAGATGGCCAGGTTCGCCCGCTGGACGAACCTGTCGGAGACCACGTTCCTGCTGGCACCGACCGACGACGCGGCCGACTACCGGCTGCGGATCTTCACCCCAGCCGAGGAGCTGCCGTTCGCCGGCCATCCGACCATCGGCAGCGCGCACGCGTGGCTCGGCGCGGGCGGTCGCCCGCGACGCGCCGGGCACCTCGTGCAGGAGTGCGGGGCGGGGCTGGTCCGGCTCAGGCGTGCGCCCCGGCTGGCTTTCGCGGCGCCGCCGCTGCTGCGCTCCGGAGCCGCGTCCCCGGCGGAGTGGGCCGTGGTGGCGGCCGCTCTGGCCGTGCCGGTCGACGTGCTGGTCGACGTCGCCTGGGTGGACAACGGCCCGGGCTGGATCGCGGCGGTGCTGCCGGACGCGACGATGGTCCTCGGGCTCACGCCGGACTGGTCGGCCTTCAGGGGTCTGGAGATCGGGGTGCTGGGCGCCTACCCGGCCGCCGAGGTGGCGGCGGGCGGCCCGCTGGTGGAGGTCCGCGCGTTCTGCCCCAGCCTCGGCGTCGTCGAGGACCCGGTCACCGGCAGCCTGAACGCCGGGCTGGCGCAGTGGCTGATAGGCACGGGCCGGCTGCCGGCGTCGTACGTCGCGTCGCAGGGGACGTGCCTGGGCCGGGCCGGCCGCGTGCACGTCGACCGCGTCGGTGAGGACGTCTGGGTGGGCGGCGACGCCATCACGTGCGTCCGCGGCGAGGTGCTGATCTGAACCCGTCCCACGGGTAGGGTCGGGGGGTGCAGGCCTACCTCGACCTCGTCCGGCGGATCCTCGACGACGGCGTCGAGAAGAGCGACCGTACCGGCACCGGGACCCTCAGCGTCTTCGGCCACCAGATGCGTTTCGACCTCACCGCCGGCTTCCCGTTGGTGACCACGAAGAAGATCCACACCCGCTCGGTGTTCGGTGAGCTGCTGTGGTTCTTGCGGGGTGACACCAACGTGACGTGGCTCCGGGAGCGCGGCATCACCATCTGGGACGAGTGGGCCGACAGCGAGGGCGATCTCGGCCCGGTCTACGGCTACCAGTGGCGCTCCTGGCCGGCCCCGGACGGCACCCACCTGGACCAGATCGGCCAGGTGCTGGAGCAGCTGCGCAGCAACCCCGACTCGCGACGCCACCTGGTCAGCGCCTGGAATGTCGCCGACATCCCCCGAATGGCGCTGGCGCCGTGCCACACCATGTTCCAGTTCTACGTCGCCGACGGCCGGCTTTCGTGCCAGCTCTACCAACGCAGCGCGGACGTCTTCCTGGGTGTCCCCTTCAACATCGCGTCCTACGCGCTGTTGACCCATATGGTCGCCCAGGTGACGGGGCTCGCGGTCGGTGACTTCGTGCATACGCTGGGGGACGCCCACCTCTACACCAACCACCTCGACCAGGCCCGGCTCCAGCTCACCCGCGAGCCGCGCCCGTTGCCGACCCTCCGCCTCGACCCGTCGGTGAGCGAGATCGACGGCTTCGACCTCGAGCATCTCGAGCTGGTGGGCTACGACCCGCACCCCGGCATCAAGGCACCCATCGCCGTATGACCACGACCTCGCAGCGGGTGGTCCTGGTCGCGGCCGTCGCCGACAACGGCGTCATCGGGTCTGACGGGGGCATCCCGTGGCGCCACCCGGAGGACTTCGCGCACTTCAAGGCCCAGACCCTAGGTCACACCCTGGTGATGGGGCGGGCGACGTACGACTCGATCGGCCGGCCGCTGCCGGGGCGCACCACGGTCGTGGTGACCCGTGACAGTGGCTGGCAGGCCGACGGGGTGCTGGTGGCGCACTCCTTCGACGGGGCGCTCGCCCTGGCGGCCGGACTGCCCGGCGACGTGATGGTCGCCGGGGGAGCGCAGATCTACGAACTGGCGTTGCCGCACGCCACCCACCAGGTGCTGACCGAGATCCACGAGACCCCGCCAGGGGACACCCACTACCCGTCGTGGGACCGCGCGGAGTGGACCGAGACCCGCAGGCTGTCGGGCGACGGTGTGGACTGGGTGTGGTGGCAGCGCAATACGTAGCAAGTGTTGTATTGCTACTAAGCACAGAACGTGTCATCGTGGCGGCATGACCTCCGAGACCTACCTCCGACTGCTGATGGTGGGCTGCCTGAGCATCTGCGCGGCCTCGTGCTGGCACCGGAGCCGTTCATCGGCAGCGCTGACCCGCCGCGGTCGTGCCTTCGTGCTGCGCAACCTCGCCTCGATCGAGGATCGCTTCGTGCCGATGGTGGAGGGGCGCTTCCGTCGTGCCGAGCAGGCCTCCGCGGGCCTGGCGGCGGTCGGTGCCGTGGTGTTCCTCGTCGCGCCGCTCGACTGGGCCGATGGACAGCCGGCAGTGGCGCTGGCGATGGCTCTTGCCGGCGTCTTCGGCACGGTGCTGGCCCTGCAGGCGGCCGGTGAGGCGGCCCGCGAGCTCCCGTTGGCCGGCGGCGCGGCACGGACGGCCCGGGTGCGGGCGGTCGAGGTCGCCGACCTCGTGGCCCCCTGGCCGCGTCGCCTCCTGGCGCTGCAGGTCGTGGTGCTGGTGAGCGTGCTGGTCGTCCTCGGAGTGGCGCTGCGCGCTGGCTGGCTGCAGGCGCCGACGAGCAGCGTCGTCGGCTTGGTCGTGGCCGGGCTGGCGAACCTCGTGGCGATGGGCACGGGTGTGTACGCCGCGCGCCGTGCCGCCGCACTTCCCGAGGTGGCCGGCGACGCCGCTCAGCTCTACTGGCAGGACGCGCTGCGGGCCGAGTCAGTGACCCAGGCCTACACGGGCTCCACGATGTCGGCGGTGCTGCTCTGCTCGGCCGCGTCCGGTCTGTTCGCCCGACCGTCGGCGTCGGCGCCGTCCTGGGTCGTCGAGGTCAGCGTCCTGCTCATCAGCCTCACCGGCGTGATGCTCGCGGCGTACCTGTGGACGTTGCTCGTGCAGCAGGGGGCGGCGCCGTGGTTCCGCCAACGGCTGTGGCCGACGCTGGGCGCCGGTGACGTGATCGCGCCGGGACCGATGGTGGGTCCGTGATGATCGTCATCGACCCGAGCCTCCCGGACCCGCCGTACGACCAGGTCAAGACCCAGATCGCCGCGCAAGTCGCGTCGGGGTCGCTGTCCCCGGGGGACAAGCTGCCCACGGTCCGGCGGCTCGCCGCCGACCTCGGCATCGCCCCCAACACTGTCGCCCGCGCCTACCGCGAGCTCGAGCAGGCGGGGGTCATCGACACCCGCGGTCGCTCCGGCACCTTCGTGAGCGGCAACCAGGTCCAACGAGCCGCCCGGGAGGCCGCGGCGTCGTACGCCGCGAAGATCCGCGCCCTGGGCCTGGGACGTGCCGAGGCGCTGGCGCTGGTCGAGCGCAGCCTCGACCCGGCCTAAGTCAGACCGGGTCGGGCAGGGCCCAGTCGGCGAGGCCTGCGGTCCGGGTGGTGCGCCAGCGAAGCGCGCTGACGTCGAGCGGGGTGCACGACACCGACGCGCGGCCGGCGGTGCGGCAGTAGGCGACGGAGCCGTCTCCGGGGACGAAGGCCCGGTAGCCGGGGTGGCCCCAGTCCTTGCCGACCGTTGCCCAGTCCCAGCCGTGCCGGGTGAGCACGTGGCAGCCGACTCGCTGGGCCGCCGCGGTCCCGACCCGGCCACAGAGAGCCGGACCGGCAGCGGTGTCGACCCAGGCCCGGTTGTCCGCGAGCAGGGCGCGGACCCGGGGCGAGGTGCGGTCGCGGCCCCAGCGCAGCCGTCGGGCGTCGAGCCTCGTGCAGGCGGTGCGGTACGTCGCCCCGGTGGTGGCGCCGAAGGTGCGGCACCAGGAGACCCGACCGATCGAGTCGGCCACGAAGGCGCCGCCGGCCGGGTGGGCCGCCGCGGTCCGGCGTACGCCGACGAAGCGCCAGCCCGACCAGGTCAGCACCCGGCAGCCCGTGGCGCGGACGCCGGTGCCGCACAGGGCGGGACCGGCCTCGGTGGCCAGCCACGTGGCCGCCACGAGCACCGCGCCCTGACTGGGTCGCGACGATCGGTCGTAGCCCCACGAGCGGGAGTGTGGGTAGAACGGGGTGCAGGCGAGCCTGGCACGCGTGGGCACCGGTCCGACGGTGCGGCAGTAGGACACGGCGCCGGCCCCGGCGGCCACGAAGGTGCGCGTGGCGGGCACTCCCCACGCGGTGGTCCGGCCCAGCCGGGAGAAGCGCCACCCGGTGTCGGTGAGCACTGCGCAGCCGAGCCGCTGACGGCGGTCGGTGCCGGCACGGCCGCAGAGCGCCGGCCCCTCGGCGGTGGGCAGCCAGGTGCGGTCGCCGGCGAGCAGCGGGAGCGGGCGGGAGACCTGGTCGTCGCGCCAGCCGGAGAGCGCCGGGTCCAGCGTCGTGCAGGCCGCTCGCGCGTGACGCGGGGCGCCCACGGTGCGGCAGTACGACACCGTGCCGTCGGCCGATGCGACGAAGCTCCGGCTGCCTGGGTGGCCCCAGGCGGTGCTGCGGTCCAGCGGCACGCGTCGTGGTCCCGCAGCCGCGAGGACGGTGCAGACCAGGGACGGGTCGGCATCGGTGCCGGTGCGGCCGCACAGAGCAGGCCCCTCAGCGGTCGGGACCCAGGCCCGGTCGGCGCTCTCGACGCCTGGGGCCACGCGGGCGCGGACCGGAGCGGAGGTGTTGCCGGCGCGGTCGTAGGCGACCACGGCGTAGCTGTAGGACTGGCCGGTGGACACCCGGCGGTCCCAGTACGACGGGGTGGTCGTCAGGGCGAGTGGGACGCCGTCGCGCAGCACCCGGTAGCCCGCAACCCCGGTCGCGTCGACCGAGGGTCGCCAGGAGAGGCCGACCCGGCCGCGGTGGCCGACGACGACGGGCGACCCGGGTGCCGTGGGCGCGGTGGTGTCGTAGCTGATCAGGTCGGCGAGGTGCAGGAACTTGTCGGGCCACTCCGAGGAGCCGGGCGAGACGGTGAGGAGGCGGAAGCCGTTGGCGCCGTCGAAGTTCATCTCCGAGATCACGATCGAGCCGTCGCCGTTGACCTGCTCCACGTAGGCGACGTGGCCCCGCCGGAACCACCCGACGGCACCCACCGCCGGCAGATCGTCGGGACGTCGTCCGATGCCGCGGGCCGTCTTCGCCCAGTCGGCGGCGTCGCCCCAGTGCCGCCCGGTGTACCAGTTGGAGAAGGCGATGCCGTTGCGTTGACCGAGCCGGAAGGCCACCCACGAGGTGCACTGGCCCTGGAAGAAGCCGCGGTCGTCACCGACGCAGCCGGTGGCGATGGTCGCCTCGTCGCAGTCGGGTGCCTCCGGGAAGCCGTACCCATAGCCGTCGTGCGCGGCGTGCGTGCCCGGCGAGCCCTTCGGCTTCGGGGGCTCGGTGGGCGTCGGGGTCGCCGACGGCGTCGGTGACGGGGAGGCGGGTGTGGGTGTCGGGTGCGGGGTCGGTGTCGGGTGTGGGGTGGGCGTCGGGTGTGGCGTGGGGATGCCGCCCGTCCAGCCCGGTTCGGGGCCGCCAGGTTTGCCGGGGTCGGCCATCGCGGCCGAGGTGGCGGCGGCCGCGAGGGTCAGCACGAACCCGACCACGAGGCCCAGCACGACAGCGACGCGGGAGGACCGGGTGCGCGCTCGAGGGTGGGGCTGCACCGTCCGGTCTCCGTCTCTGGTCGTCGGGGGCCCGAGGCCTCTCCCTGTCATGGTTGGGGACGGCACCCGTCGTGCGGAGCGGAATCCCCGAACTCGTCCGGGGAGGGGATCTGTCGGCTATAAGTGCGGCAGCCGTTAGCCTGAGTCCATGACGTCAGTTCCGGCCGAGGGTCCCGCCGCCGGTCCCGCTGCTCCCTTCGGTCGCGTGCTGACCGCGATGGCGAGCGCCTTCCACGACGACGGGTCGGTCGACCTCGATGGCACCGCACGGATCGCCGACCACCTGGTCCGCCACGGCCACGACGGCGTCGTGGTGTCGGGCACCACGGGCGAGTCGCCGACCACCTCGGTGGCCGAGGACGGCGACCTGCTCCGCGCGGTCAAGGACGCGGTCGGCGACCGGGCGACCGTGGTCGCCGGCGTCGGCACGAACTCCACGGCCCACTCGGTGGAGCTCGCCCGGCAGGCGGAGAAGGTCGGCGCCGACGGGCTGCTCCTGGTCACGCCGTACTACAGCAAGCCCGGACAGGCCGGCGTGCTCCACCACTTCCGGCAGGTGGCGGGCGCCACCGACGTCCCGGTGATGCTCTACGACGTGCCCGGCCGCACCGGCATCACCATCTCCGAGGAGACCTACGAGGCGGCGGCCGCCTGGGCCTCGGTCGTGGCGGTCAAGGACGCGGTCGGCGACTACGCCCGCGGCGTCCGGATCATGGGGGAGACCGGTCTGGCCTTCTACTCCGGTGACGACGCCGCCAACCTCGGCTGGCTTGCCCACGGCGCCTGCGGCCTGGTCTCGGTCGCCGGGCACGCCTGTGGTGACGAGCTGCGCACCATGGTCGACTCGTTCCTTGCCGGTGACCACATCGGCGCCCTGGCCACCTACCGTCAGATCCTTCCTGCCGTCGACGCCATTATGGGCGTCGCCAACTACGGCGCCACCACCGCGAAGGCCGCCCTGCAGCTGCTCGGCGTCCTTGACAACCGCAACGTGCGCGGCCCTCTCGTGCCGCTAGATGACGACGAGGTCGGCGCCCTGCGCTCCGGCCTGGTCGCCGCCGGCCTCCTCTGAACACCCGAACTGGAGCTCCACTGTGTCTCATCCCCATCCCGAGCTGACCGCGCCCGACGCGCTCGTCGAGGGCGGTCTGCGGGTCATCCCGCTCGGCGGCCTCGGCGAGGTCGGTCGCAATATGACCGTCTTCGAGTACGACGGCCGGCTGCTCATCGTCGACTGCGGCGTGCTCTTCCCCGAGGAGCACCACCCAGGCGTCGACCTGATCCTCCCCGACTTCGAGCCCATCCGGGACCGGCTCGACAAGATCGAGGCGCTGGTCCTGACCCATGGGCACGAGGACCACATCGGCGCCACGCCGTACCTCCTGCGCGAGCGCGGCGACATCCCGCTCGTCGGCTCCGAGCTCACGCTGGCACTGCTGGACTCCAAGCTGCGCGAGCACCGGCTCCGCGAGACCGTCCACCACACCGTCGCCGAGGGTGACCGGATCACCCTGGGCCCCTTCGAGCTCGAGTTCGTGGCGGTCAACCACTCCATCCCGGACGCGCTGGCGGTCGCGATCCGCACCGGAGCCGGCCTGGTGCTGCACACCGGTGACTTCAAGATGGACCAGCTGCCCCTGGACCGCCGGATCACCGACCTGCGCGCGTTCGCCCGGCTGGGGGAGGAGGGGGTCGACCTGTTCCTCACCGACTCCACCAACGCCGAGGTGCCCGGCTTCACCACACCCGAGGTCGACATCGCCCCCGTGCTCGACCGGGTCTTCGCCAAGAGCGACCAGCGGATCATCGTGGCCTGCTTCGCCTCCCACGTGCACCGCGTCCAGCAGGTCCTCGACGCCGCCGCCGTCCACGGCCGCAAGGTCGGCTATGTCGGCCGGTCGATGGTGCGCAACATGGGCATCGCCCAGGACCTCGGCTACCTGCACGTGCCCCCCGGCGTGATGGTCGACGCCAAGGAGCTCGCCGACCTCCCGCCCGAGCGTCAGGTGCTCGTCTCCACCGGCTCGCAGGGGGAGCCGCTGTCGGCGCTCTCGCGGATCGCGCAGCGCAACCACAGCTTCGTGCACATCGAGGAGGGTGACACCGTCGTCCTCGCCTCGTCACTGATCCCCGGCAACGAGAACGCCGTCTACCGGGTGATCAACGGGCTCGCCCGCTGGGGCGCCCATGTGGTCCACAAGGGCAACGCCCTGGTGCACGTCTCCGGGCACGCCAGCGCCGGGGAGCTCCTCTACTGCTACAACATCGTCCGGCCCCGCAACGTGCTGCCCGTGCACGGGGAGATCCGGCACATGCGCGCCAACGCCGCACTGGCCAGGCTCACAGGGATCCCCGACGAGAACGTCGTGGTGGCCGAGGACGGCGTCGTCGTCGACCTCGTCGACGGGCAGGTCAGGATCGCTGGGAAGGTCGCCGTGGGCTACGTGTTCGTCGACGGCTCCTCGGTCGGCGACATCACCGAGTCGTCCCTGAAGGACCGCCGGATCCTCGGTGAGGAGGGCTTCATCTCGGTGGTCGTGGTCGTCGACTCGGTCACCGGCAAGGTGGTCAGCGGCCCGGAGATCCACGCCCGCGGTTTCGCGGAGGACGACTCGCTGTTCGAGGAGATCAAGCAGCCGATCATCGACGCGCTCGACGCCCTGTTGCGCGAGGGCGTGGCCGACTCCTACCAGCTCCAGCAGACCGTGCGCCGGGTCGTCGGCCGCTGGGTCAACAAGGCGCACCGCCGCCGCCCGATGATCATCCCGGTCGTCATCGAGGCCTGACCGGCTACGACCGCGTCACTCCGGCACGAGCAAAGGGCCCCGCCGGATCGCTCCGGCGGGGCCCTTGCTCAGCTGTCAGATCACTCGTTCACGCGTTGCGGCGTGCGCTGGATCCGCTTCCTCACCAGGTCCTTGCTGGGCTTCACCGTGCTCGAGCCGAGGTACTTGGCCACGAACTTGTACTTGCCCGGCCTGAGGTTCTTCTCGACGAGGATCACGACCCGGAGCTTGCCGTCCTTCAGCACGCCCTTGCCGATCTTCTTGCCATTGGCGAACAGCTTCACCACGCCCTGGGGCACGACGCTCCCGGTCACGACCTGCACGACCGCGCGGAAGTCCTCCCGGTAGTTGAGGGACTTCGGCTTGATCTTCAGGCCGGTCTTGGAGTCGACGGGCGCATTCGGCGGGACCGGCGGGGCCGGGGGACCCGGAGGCGTGACCACGACCGGCGAGCAGATCGTGACCTTGACGTTGTCGACGTACCAGCCGTCGACACCGCCGCAGCCGTCGCGGCCCATGTCGAACCTGAGACGCACGCTGTCACCGGCCTTGACGCCAGCGGTGGCCAGGTCGACCAGCGAGGTGCCCCAGCTGCCCTTGACCTCACCGCCGTCGGTGCCGGAGAAGCCGGGCTCACCAGCGAGCGGGTTGGTGTTGCCGACGGCCACGGTGTTGATGGTCGCGTTGGGCTTGTTGAAGACGTACGCCCCGGTCGGGAGCACCGTGAACCTGCCCTCGTTGATGCTGACCTTGACGTTGCCGCCATCCCAGCCCGCCTCGGTGGCCACGTAGTGGTCGAAGGACAGGCGCGGCGCCACCAGGTTGGTCGGCATCGCGAAGGAGGGGCTGATCAGGGAGTCACGACTGGAGAAGTCGTTGATCCCGTCACCGCTGCAGTCGCCACGGTCCGGACCCGGACCGTAGGCCACGCCACCGGGGTGGTTCCCAGGCGCCGAGGAGGTCTCGGTCCACGGAGCCCCGAAACCGCCGCCGGTGCCGATCTGCTGCGAGGCGCCCCAGCCGACGATCCCGTCCTCGAACTTCTCCGAGAACACGGTGCCGGTGTTGAAGCCGGGGCCACAGGGCGACGGAGCGCCCTGCTTGAGGATGGGCTGGAAGTTGCACTGCGTGGGCGGGGTGCGCATCTGCGTGGCTGCGATCGCCGCGGTCACCGAGGCACAGTCGCCGGCGGTGACCGGGCTGGCCGCAACCGGAGTGGCGTTGGTGGCGGTGCTGATCTTCTTGATGGCCTCGCCGACCAGGTCAGCGCAGGATGCCTCGAAGGCGTCCGCGGCGTCCCGGAAGTTCGACGTGGGCGTCAGGTAGTTGGTCTGGGCGCGGAACCAGATGTTGGCCGCCTTGTCCAGACCGAGACCGGTCACCGTGGTGCCGTTGAACGTCCCTCCGTCGACCACGAGTGCGTAGGCGTGGTTGGGGACACCGGAGTTGCCGTGCACGCCACCGTTGTCGGTCAGGTTCGGGTCGCAGTTGTACTCCGCGTCCGTCACCTTGCCCGGGTTGCCGTAGCACGTGGGGTTCCACATGTCGCGGATCGCGCCGCCGAAGGCTGTGGACTTCTCCCCGACCAGCCAGCGGTTGGCCGCGGGGCGAAGGGTGGTGTCCTCGGCCTGCACGGTGATGTTGGCCGTCCCGACCGACTTGAACCTGACGCCGTCGGCCTGCGAGACCGCGACACCGTAGATCGGCGACGTCCCGGACATGGCCGGCGGGATGCCGGGCGCATTGTTGCCGACCACGATGCCCAGGGCGCCGGCAGCGACGGCGGTGTTCGCCTTGGTCTGGAAGGTACAAGAACCTCGGTCGACGTAGGCCCACTTGCCGGCGACCGCCGCGGTGTTGGTGTATGCCGTGCAGCCGTCGGTGGTGGACGGACCGGTCCCGTCGGCCGCGTCGGTGGCGACGACCACGTCGGTGGTCATCGGCGCCGTCGAGAACGGCTTGTCGAAGCCGGCGACCGCGACACATGGCCCGGCCACGGAGGCCGGGGTGTTGATCGAGAGCTGGAGCTTGGCGGGAGCCGTCGGGTCACACGTCTGCGTCGTGCGGACCGCGTTGTTCTCGCCTGCGTCCTCACGCCCGTTGATGAGGTCGAGCGTCTCGCCCCACACGTCGGAGTAGGACTCGTTGAGGGCACCCGACTGGTACTGGTAGATCAGCCCGGAGGTGTACTCGGTGTAGGCGTGACCCCACTCGTGGGAGACGACGTCGTCGGAGGTGACGCCGTTGCAGTAGTTGGTCGTCGTGCCGTTCCAGTTGGCGTTGGGGCAGTTGATGCGCGGGTCGTTGTTGACCGTCCGCATCTTCGCGCCCGCGGCGTCGTAGGAGTCGCGGTTGAACGTGTTCTTGAACATCCAGTACGACTCACCCGCCGAGTTCACGAGGTTCTGCTGGTCGGTGTTCAGCGTGCCCGGGAAGGCGTCGCCCTCCTTCCACCGCAGGGTGACCACGGGCGCCTGGGCTGTGCCGGTGGCCTCGTAGAGCTCGCGGCTGAGGCCGTCGTTGACCATGGAGTAGCGGTTGATCGGCTTGTTGGTGTTGGCGTCGAGGAACAGCATGTCGCGAATGTTCTCGGAGTTGCCCACCTCCACCTGGTAGGCCAGGACGGCCTTGCCGGCCTCACCCTTGATGGCGCCGATGCGGTAGACGACCAACTTGCTGCTGGTGGCCTTGACGCCGGTGGTGTCCGCCTTGCCCTCGCCGTCGGCGTCCTTGGCCGGGTCGGCCTTGACGGTCGCCACGGCGCGTGCGCCGGCCTGGGCGGCGGTGTAGCGGGCGTCGGTCGACAGCGAGAGGTCGGGAGCGGCGTAGCCGTTGACCGACGTCAGGTTGCCGTCGCTGTCGAGGTTTGCCTTGATCATGGAGCCGAAGACGTCGACACCGCGGTAGCGCTGCGTGAACGCGACGTTCCAGCCGAAGTTGTCGTGCGACACGCGGGACTGGACCAGCTCGCCGCGAGCCGCGCCGAAGGCGCCGGCGAACTTGTCGAGGTAGGCGGTGGCCTTGGCGGCCGCCGAGGTGGTGGAGTCGACTGCGACGCCGGGCAGCAGGTCGGCACCAGCGCCGTTGGCGCGGATGAAGCCGACCTTGCCGGTGGCGGTCTGGGTAGCGACACGGACGGATCCGTCGGCGCTGCCGCGCATCTGCTCGACGAGCGAGCGGTCCGCAGCCGCGGCCGGCGTGCCGGCCTGGGCCTGCAGGGTGGGCACGACCGCGAGGCCAGCCACCAGAAGGCCCAACGAGAGGCCTTGTTTGAGGAACTTCACGAGAAAGCGGTCCCTTCCGCGAGAGCTCGGCTCGTGGGTGACGTGCCGAGGTGTGGGTTGCCAGGCCGACGGATGAGCCGACGTGATCCCGGTCACCATAGACAGATGGGGGGGCAGCGGTCTACACCCCCCTGGTGTCGGACTCGTCGACGGCGACTTGACGCCAGGCCCCGACACGCGTCGATGTGACCGGTGTTGCTGGTGTGACTCCCTTAGGGTCGGGCCATGGCGACCCGTACGTCTTCCCCGCCGGGGTCGCGGAGCAAGAGCACGCCCGCACGGAGCGCCGCACGCGGTGGTTCGACGAGCAGCTCGCGCACCCGATCCCGGAGTACCTCCGGCCGTGGCACCACGAGCCGGAAGTCCGCACGCCGCAAGAGCGGCGCGAAGCGTCCCGCCCCCCGCGCGGTGCGCAACGGACCCGGCCCGGTCTTCCGCTTCTTCTCGATGGCGGGGCGCGGAGCTGCCGCCGTCTGGCTGGGCGTCGCCCACGCGGTCGGCGCGACCCTGCGCCGTCTCGGGCGCACCGCCCGGGACCTCGAGCCGGAGCACCGCCGCGACGGTGCCGGCCTGATGCTGATGGGTCTCGCCCTGGTGTCCGCGGCGGCAGTGTGGTGGCAGCTCCCGGGCGGCGTCATGGAGACCTCTCGCACGATCGTCGCCGGCTCCGTCGGCAAGGTGGGCTGGCTGGTCCCGCTGATGCTGGTCTTCGTCGGCTGGCGCACCATGCGCGACCCCGAGAGCAACGGCCCGGCCGGTCGCCAGGTCATCGGCTGGACGGCGCTCGCCTTCGGCGTTCTCGGCGTCGTCCACATCGCCAGCGGCAACCCTCAGCCCGCGCTGGGGGACGCCACTCCGCTCCAGGAAGGTGGCGGAGCGGTCGGCTTCGTCATCTCCAGCCTCCTCCTCGACCTGCTGCGCACGTCGTTCGTGGTCGTGCCCCTGTTGGTCCTGCTCGCCGGCTTTGGTGTGCTGGTCATCACCGCGACGCCCGTGTACCAGATCCCCACGCGGCTCGCCGACCTGCGCGACCGGCTGCTCGGACGCAACGTGCCCGGCGACGGCCCGGCCGAGGAGCCCGTCGGCGAGGACACCCAGCCGATGCGGACCCGCCGGCGCAGCCGGGTCGGGTCGATGGCCGACCTCGAGCTGGGCGACCCGGCGTACGACAGCCCGGTCCTGGAGGACCGCGAGGTCCGCAAGCGCGGTCGGAAGGTCGACGACGCAGAGACCGAGGCGATGTCCACTGCCGGCGAGGACGGCGAGTTGGAGCCGCCTCCGCACTCCCCGCTGCCCCAGCGGGTGGAGCAGCTCGCGCTGTCCGGCGACGTCACCTACTCCCTGCCGGGCAACGAGGTACTCAAGCCTGGCTCGCCCCACAAGGCGAAGTCGCAGGCGAGCGACGCGATCGTCGGCCGGCTCACCCAGGTGCTCGACGAGTTCGACATCGACGCGCAGGTCACGGGCTACACCCGGGGCCCGACGGTGACCCGCTACGAGGTCGAGGTCGGCCCGGCGGTCAAGGTCGAGAAGGTCACCGCTCTCTCCAAGAACATCGCCTACGCCGTGGCCTCGGCCGACGTGCGGATCCTCTCGCCCATCCCCGGGAAGTCTGCGATCGGCATCTAGATCCCCAACCTGGACAAGGAGATCGTCTCCCTCGGGGACGTGCTCCGCTCCGGCACCGCCCGGTCGGACCACCACCCGATGGTGGCCGGGCTGGGCAAGGACGTGGAGGGCGGCTTCGTGGTCGCCAACCTGGCGAAGATGCCGCACCTGCTCGTCGCCGGCGCCACCGGCTCGGGCAAGTCGTCCTTCATCAACTCGATGATCTGCTCGATCCTGATGCGCTCGACACCCGACGAGGTGCGGATGATCATGATCGACCCCAAACGGGTCGAGCTGAACTCCTACGAGGGCATCCCGCACCTGATCACGCCGATCATCACCAACCCGAAGAAGGCCTCCGAGGCGCTGGCCTGGGTCGTGCGCGAGATGGATCTTCGCTACGACGACCTGGCCAACTTCGGCTTCCGCCACGTCGACGACTTCAACAAGGCGGTGCGGGCCGGCAAGGTGCAGGTGCCCCCGGGCAGCGAGCGCGAGCTCACGCCCTATCCCTACCTGCTCGTGGTCGTCGACGAGCTCGCCGACCTGATGATGGTCGCGCCCCGTGACGTCGAGGACGCGGTCGTCCGGATCACCCAGCTGGCGCGGGCCGCCGGCATCCACCTGGTGCTGGCAACCCAACGCCCGTCGGTCGACGTCGTCACCGGTCTGATCAAGGCCAACGTGCCGTCGCGACTGGCGTTCGCCACCTCCTCGCTCGCCGACAGCCGGGTCATCCTCGACCAGCCGGGCGCGGAGAAGCTCGTCGGCCAGGGTGACGGTCTCTTCCTGCCGATGGGCGCCTCCAAGGCCGTCCGGGTCCAGGGCTCGTGGGTCACCGAGGCCGAGATCCACCAGGTCGTCGCCCACTGCAAGGCCCAGCTCGAGCCGTCCTACCGCGAGGACGTGACCGCCCCGGCGGCCGCCAAGCGCGACCTCGACGACGACATCGGGGACGACCTCGACCTGGTCGTACAGGCCGTCGAGCTGATCGTCTCGACGCAGTTCGGATCCACCTCGATGCTCCAGCGCAAGCTGCGCGTCGGGTTCGCCAAGGCAGGACGCCTGATGGACATCCTCGAGAGCCGAGGGGTCGTCGGGCCGAGCGAGGGCTCCAAGGCACGCGACGTGCTGGTCAAGCCCGACGAGATCGACCAGGTCATCGCGACGTTGCAGGGGGAGAGCTGAGTTATGGGTGCCGCTGAAGTCCAGGAGATCGACGTCGCCGCACCGGACGACGACCGGAGCCGCGCGCTGGCGATCGCTCCCGACGCCGTCGAGGTACGTCGGAACGCGCGCCTGATGGGCGTCATCGGCGTCCTCGCCGCGGTGGTGGGCATCGCCTACCTGGGGCGGGCACTGCAGACCGGCGCCCCGCTCGACTGGGTGCTGACCGTCATGATGGCCGCGATCGGCTCCGTCTACGTAGCCGCCCTGGTCGACGCCCGGGCGCCGCTGCTGGTCGCCGACCCCCAGGGTGTGCGGATCCGCGTGGGGCGCACCTGGCGGGGCCTCACCTGGGGTTCCCTCGAGCGTGTCGAGCACGTCCCGGCGGGCGGTCGCCTGCGCGACGGCCGGCTGGTGCTGGTGCCCCGCAACCCCGAGCGTGCGCTCGAGGGCCTCTCCGGCGCCGGACGCCGTCAGGTGCGCTGGGCCGAGCGGTTCTACGGCGCGTCCCTCGCGGTGCCGCTCGGGCTCGCCACCCGCACCAACCACGCCGGGGCCGACCTCACCGAGGCGCTCCAGACCCTCGCCGCCGGCGCCACGCTCGTGGTCGAGCCTCTCGAGCAGGTCTCCGACGCGACCCCCCGCCGGTTCCGCTGGCGTGACCCGCGCCCGGTGATCGCGGAGACGATCGACCGGGTCGCCGCGAGCCACACGCCCTCGCCCTCGCCCTCGCCCTCGCCCTTGCGCGAGACCACCCCCGGACGACGGACCGAGGTGACGGTGGACGCGACGGATCCGGCCCCGGTGTCCGACGAGACCCAGCCCCACCGACTCGAGGTAGGCGAGCTCCGGCGCCCCGGCAGCGTCTCGCTGGTCGAGGACACCCAGCCCTGGGGTGACCGGGTGA
Organism: Nocardioides sp.; assembly: GCA_039916425.1. Classification (GTDB taxonomy): domain Bacteria; phylum Actinomycetota; class Actinomycetes; order Propionibacteriales; family Nocardioidaceae; genus Nocardioides. The sequence continues at coordinate 2,744 of JBDSLK010000037.1, read as the reverse complement.
GCCCGATCGCCCGCCCGGGGTCGGCGGTCGAGCCATTGGTCATCCGCGACGCGGAGGTCGAACCCGTCCGTGACCCGGTCGTCGGCCCCGAGCTGGCCGCGGCCCGCACCCGGCTGGGACTCACCGTCGACGCCCTCGCCGAGCGCACCCGGATCCGGCCCCACGTCATCGAGTCGATCGAGGCCGACGACTTCGAAGCCTGCGGGGGAGACTTCTACGCCCGGGGCCATCTGCGAACCCTGGCCCGCGTGCTGGGGGTCGACGTCGTCCCGCTGCTCGCCGACTACGAGGAGCGCTACTCACAGGCCCCGATCGACCCCCGCCGGGTCTTCGAGGCCGAGCTTGCCTCGGCAGGTTCGATCCGGGGCACCCGCGGCGGGCCCAACTGGTCGGTGCTGGTCGCGGCCGTGATGGCGCTCGTGCTCGCCTGGTCGATCGCGCGCCTCGTCACCGACTCCCCGGTGGAGCTTCGGCAGGTGCCGGCGCTCAACGGGTCCGCCGGCCCCGGCAACGGTGGTCAGCAGGCTGGCCCGACCGTGCCGGTGCTGCTGCGCGCGGCGGGTGGTGGCGCCCATGTCGAGGTCCGCGACGGCTCCGGCAAGGTCGTCTTCACCGGCGACATCGCCTACGGCCAGACCAAGGCGCTGGAGATCTCCCCTCCGGTGCGGGTGCAGTCCTCGGACGGGTCGGTCGAGGTGGTCGTCGACGGAAGCGAGAAGGGCGCTCTGGGCGACACCGGTCAGGCTTCCACCGGCACGTTCGTCGTCCGCTGACCTCGGCCCGGTAGGGGCGCAGAATCGGGTCTGCCGGCCCGAACCGGCATACTCGACATCGATCATGACGACGACATCTCCCACCTCCTCGACCCCCGCTAGCAGTCCTGCGAGCGCCGGCACGGCTCTCTCCGCGGACGGCCTGACCTCGGTCGCGCTGGTGACCCTCGGGTGCGCCCGCAACGACGTCGACTCCGAGGAGCTGGCGGCGCGACTGGAGCAGGGCGGTTTCCGCCTGGTCGACGAACCCGCCGACGCCGACACCGTCGTGGTCAACACCTGCGGCTTCGTCGAGTCGGCCAAGAAGGACAGCATCGACACGCTGCTCCAGGCGAGTGATCTGAAGGGAGCGGGTCGCACCCGGGCGGTCGTCGCGGTGGGTTGCCTCGCGGAGCGCTACGGCAAGGACCTCGCGGTCTCACTGCCCGAGGCCGACGCGGTGCTCGGGTTCGACGACTACCCCGACATCGCCGGCAAGCTGCGGTCGATCCTGGCGGGGGAGCAGCACCACCCGCACACCCCTCAGGACCGCCGGCTGCTGTTGCCGATCTCCCCGGTCGAGCGCCAGGGGCCCGCGTCCGTCGACGTCGTCGAGACGATGCCGGGCCATGCCCCTGCCTCCGGACCCCGCGCCTTCCGCCGCCGCATGGACGGCGGACCGATGGCGCCGCTCAAGCTGGCCAGCGGGTGCGACCGGCGCTGCTCGTTCTGCGCGATCCCGAGCTTCCGCGGGTCCTTCGTGAGCCGTCGGCCCTCCGACGTCGTCACCGAGGCCCGATGGCTGGCCGAGGAGGGCGTCCGCGAGCTCTTCCTCGTGAGCGAGAACTCCACCTCCTACGGCAAGGACCTCGGCGACCTGCGGCTGCTCGAGACGCTGCTGCCCGAGCTGGCCGGCATCGACGGGATCGAGCGGGTGCGGGTGTCCTACCTCCAGCCCGCCGAGACCCGTCCGGGGCTGCTGGAGGCCATCGCCACCACGCCCGGTGTCGCGGCCTACTACGACCTCTCCTTCCAGCACGCCAGCGCCGCGGTGCTCCGCCGGATGCGTCGCTTCGGCGACCCCGACAGCTTCCTCGACCTGGTGGGCAGGGCCCGGGGCTTCGCACCAGACGCGGGCATCCGCTCCAACGTCATCGTGGGCTTCCCGGGCGAGACCGAGGACGACCTGCAGACGCTGTGCGACTTCCTCGTCGAGGCCCGACTCGACGTGGTCGGCGTCTTCGGCTACTCCGACGAGGACGGCACCGAGGCCGCGGCGTACGACGCCAAGCTCGGCGACGACGACATCCGCGACCGCACCGAGCACGTCAGCCGCCTGGTCGAGGAGCTCACCTCGCAGCGGGCCGCCGATCGCGTCGGCGAGACTGGCGTGGTGCTGATCGAGGAGACCACCGAGGGCGTGGTCGGCCGCGCCGCCCACCAGGGCCCGGAGGTCGACGGCATGACCACGATCGTCGAGGGTGGCGAGGTGGCGATCGGTGACCTGGTGCGGGTGGAGTACGTCGACAGTGACGGCGTCGACCTGGTGGCCCGTGAGTCGCGCCGATGAGCGACCCCACCGTCAACGAGCCCCGGCAGGTCAGCAACTTCAATCTGCCCAACGTGCTGACCACGCTGCGCATCGTGATGGTGCCCTTCTTCGGGGCGGCCCTGCTGATGGACGGCGGCGACTCGATCCTGTGGCGCTGCGTGGCCTTCGGGTTGTTCGTCGCGGCGATGATCACCGACAAGATCGACGGTGACATCGCCCGCGCACGCAACCTGGTCACCAACTTCGGCAAGATCGCCGATCCGATCGCGGACAAGGCCATCACGGGGATGGCCTTCATCGCCCTGTCCGTCGTGGGCGACATCTGGTGGTGGGTCACCATCGTGGTGCTCGTCCGTGAGTGGAGCGTGACGATCCTGCGGCTCTCGATCCTCCAGCACGTCGTCCTGGCCGCGTCCAACAGCGGCAAGATCAAGACCACG
>JBDSLK010000036.1:0-12558 GCA_039916425.1 Nocardioides sp. | reverse complement strand
CTCAGGCGATGTACGTCACCGCTGCGCTGCACCTGATGCGCGTCTTCGTGACCGGCTCCTACAAGCGGCCCCGCGAGGGCAACTGGCTGATCGGTGTGGCCATGTTCGGCCTGGTCCTGCTCGCGGTGTTCACCGGGACGGTGCTCAAGTGGGACCAGGAGGGTTTCGAGGCTCTGGGTCACAACGTCGAGTTGGGTGACCTGCTCGGCGGCGTCGGCATCTGGTTCTCCCCGGACTTTGCCGACCGGGTCCCGATCCTAGTGCGGCTCTACGGCGCGCACGTGGTGATGATTCCCGGCATCCTTCTCGTGCTGATGATGCTGCACGGCCTGCTCGTGAAGCGGCACAAGATCTCGCCGCACCCCTCGCTGCCGATGAGTGTCTCCGGCGACCAGGCGCCGGAGGACGAGCCGACCGAGCCGTTCACCCACCACCTTCGCCGGATCGGGGCGTTCGGCCTCGCGCTGCTCGGCGTCCTCGGCGTCCTCTCGGTGCTGTGGCCACCGGCCGTCGGCCCCGCGGCGGTCGAAGGGCTCGAGATCACCAGGCCCCCCTGGAACTTCTGGTGGATGTTCACCCTGGAGAACTGGATCGGCTTACCCGGGATCTTGTACGGCGGCGCTGCGCTCTTCCTGCTCCTCAGTGCCGTGCCGTTCCTCGACCGCACCCCGAACCGGTCCTGGCGGGCGAGGCCGGTCGCGATGGCACTGGGGCTGCTCGTGCTGCTGACGCTCGCCGCGCTCACCATCCTGATGTTGTACACGACCCCCCAGATCCACTTGGGCATGTGAGGCCAGTGGCTGGCACCAGCACCGCCGCGTCGGAGGCCGGCCGTGCGACGCGCCGAGCCCTGCGAACCTTCTGGATGCTGGTCGCGATCGCGGTCCTGGCCGCCGGCTGGCTGAATGCAGCACTGGCCGCGGCCGCGAGCGCCCTCACCGGTCTGCAGGTCGCCACCAGCGGGCTGGTTCTCGTCTCCGCCGTGGTCCTCGCGGCCCGTGTCCTGGCCGCGGTCGAACGAGCGCGACGCAGATCAACCGACTAACCATCAAGCACGAGAGTCACCATGTCCAACCTGACGAGGCGCGACAACAGCAATCCAACAGCACCCCGGGCCTCGCAATCGTGATGGTAGAAGTTCGTCACATGCCTGGCTGAGCCGGGCGCGTGGTCGGGCCACGCGGAGAGGACGTCGCCGGGGACTCCGAGGGTCGAAACCGCTCCGGGCCCTCGACCGGCGACTCGCCCGCGCCGGCCCGTGTACTTACGCGCTCCGAATGGTGCTGAGCAAGCGCGGCACATCGCGCGATGCCGGGTTCGACACGACGACGTATCGTCGGCATCACCCCACTTCCCGAAGGAGACCCACCTTGCGTAGCAAGCACCTCACCGCAGCCGTCGCACTGGTCATCGCCGGCGGCCTTGCCCTAAGCGCCTGCGGTGGTAGGGACGACTCGACGTCCGGCGTGGACTCGTCGTCCACAGCGACCTCGTCGGCCAACACCGGCCAGCAGAGCGACTTCAACGACACCGATGTCACGTTCGCGACCGACATGATTCCGCACCACCGCCAGGCCGTCGAGATGGCCAAGCTCGCCGAGACCCGCGCCCAGAGCTCCGAGGTCAAGGACCTCGCGACGCAGATCATGGGCGCCCAAGATCCCGAAATCCAGACGATGTCGGGATGGCTCACCAGTTGGGGCAAACCCGTCCCTGGGGAGATGAGCGGCATGGACATGTCCGGTTCGATGCCCGGGATGATGAGCACAGACGACATGGACAACTTGATGAACGCCACTGGTGCTGAGTTCGACCAGGTGTTCCTCACGTTGATGGTGGGGCACCATCGAGGCGCGATCGAGATGGCCAAGACCGAGCAGAGGGACGGGATGTACGCCGGCGCGGTCGCGTTGGCTGAACAGATCGAGACGGCGCAGACCGACGAGATCGCGACCATGGAGGGTCTGCTCGGCTGACTCGGTCCCGTCGATGGCCGGGGCCGGTCAGTCTCAATCGGGGAGGAACCTAATGCCGGTCATGTCAGTGGTGGAAGGCGCCTTCTGTCGCAGTAGCCCATGGGGATCCTTTGCCCGGAGACGTGTGCTCCCGTGGGCTCTGGACGGCTTCCCGTTGGGGGGTGACGTTCTTGAGATCGGGGGCGGCAGTGGGGCCATGGCCGAGGGCGTCCTGCGGACTTTCCCCGACGTGCGGCTCACCGTCACCGATGTCGACGGCGCCATGGTCGCCGAAACCCGGGCCCGCCTGGCTAGGCACCCGAACGCTCACGCTGAACGCGCTGACGTGACGGCTCTGCCCTACGCAGCAGCGAGCTTCGACGTCGTCACGTCGTACCTCATGCTCCACCACATCCTTGATTGGCTCGACGCACTCGGCGAGGCAGCCCGGGTCCTGCGCCCGGGCGGAATGCTTGTCGGCTACGACCTCACCGACACCCGCGCAGCGCGCCTCGTACACCGGGTAGATGGGTCGCCGCACCGGATCATCGCTTCGGAGGAACTTCGCGCCGGGCTCGCCGTCGGAGGCTTCACCAACATCGGCGTCACCGCCCACTTCCAAGCGCACCTGATGCGTTTCCGCGCCACGAAACGGGCCGAGTGAGCAGGAGAATTGCGTCGCTGGAGTTCGTCCATCAAGCCTGTCCGAGGACTTCTGTCTCCCGCTCACACACGACGGTCCCGAATCCCCGGGACCGGACGTGGCATTTGACGGCGCCCTCGGCGAATCGAGTCTGGTCGGGAGCAGCGACCTCGTCACCTACTCGGTCGAGGAAGAAGATGGCCTCCGTTCGGACTGCCCGCGAAGTCACTCCCGACGTTGAGCTCGTGCTCGAAGACAGGCGCTGTTGGACGAGGTCACGTCCCGATCGGTCGAGCGTGTACGACACAACCCCCACGCTTCGAGTCCGCCTGACGGCGCCTGAGACCACAAACCGCGCTAAGCGGCCCCCGATGTGGACCAACCGACCAGCACCGGCTGCCCAACAGGGACAGGCAGCCCTCGGGCCGATCTACACCGCTGTCAACGCCTCCTCTGCCAGGGCGGCGCTCGACGAGCTGAGCAAGAAGTGAGGTTCGAAGTACGCGGCGATCATCCGGCTGTGGAACATCCTGGGAAGAGTTCAGCCCCTTCCTGGACTACGGAGGCTGTTGCGGAATCGCGTGTCGTCCTGCCCGCCTGGAGTCTGGGTCCGCGATCATGAGCCGTGGCCAAGTCTTATCGTCCCGTGCTGCGTGACCAACCGATGCTGTTGCCGGTCGACATGCGCGAGTGGCTCCCGCCGGATCACCTGGTGTGGTTCCTTCTGGAGACCGTCGATGCGCTCGACACCACCGCGTTGGAGCAGACGCGGCGACAAGGTGGAGCAGGCGCCGCGGGGTATGACCCGCGGATGCTGTTCGGGCTCTTGGTCTACGCCTACTGCCAAGGGGTGCGGTCCTCGCGGCAGATCGAACGGATGTGCACCACCGACGTGGCGTTCCGGGTGCTGTGCGCCCAAGACGGCCCGGACCACACCACGATCGCTAGGTTCCGGGCTGAGGCGCAGGAGGCGTTCAGCGACTTGTTCGCGCAGGTGTTGATGATCGCTGCGCGGGCAGGGTTGGGCAGGTTCGGCACCGTCGCCATCGACGGGACCAAGATCAAGGCCAACGCCTCGATCGACGCCAACCGCGGCAGGGAGTGGTTCAACCAGAACGTCACGGGCATGCTCGCCGATGCGGACCGGACAGACCAGGCCGAGGACACCGCGGCACGTGAGAGTCATGTTGATGATCGGCCGGACCGTGTCCCACCCGACTTGGGTGACCGCACCCGACGGCGCGAACGAATCCAACTCGCGGCGCAGGAGCTCGACGCTGAGGACCAGCGAAGGGCTCGGGTGAACCAGGAACGAGACGCTGCTGCGTTGGCGCGGCGCCACCGCTCGGAGCAGGGGCAGCCGGTGGTGGGGCGGATCCCGAACGGACCGCACCGGTTGGCCGAAGCACGCGCGCACCTGGCGCGGGAGATCGCTATGCACCAGGCCAAGCTCGACCGATACGCAGCCCTGATCGCGGCGGGAAAGAAGCCGATGGGGCGTCCGCCGGTGCCCATGGAGGACAGCACCAGGATCGCGCGGGCGCGGGGCGTCGTCGGCAACGCCGAGGCCGCGGAGCAGGCAGCCGCGGCCGCTGACCAGTCGGCGTCGCCCGCGAAGAAGCTCCCCAAGGTCGTCGCGAACACCACCGACCCGCAGTCGCGGATCATGCCGACCCGGCGCGGGTTCCTGCAGGGATACAACGCTCAGGTCGCGGTCACCAGCGACCAGCTGATCGTCGCCGTCCAGGTGGGGCAGTCACCCAACGACCAAGGATGCTTCACCCCGATGATGCGTGCCACACAGGATGTAGCGGCACGCCTGCACGCCGCTACCGGGAACGCCGATCACGTCATCGGCACCGTGTTGGCCGACGCCGGCTACAACAGCGACGCCAACCTGAAAGCCGACGGGCCGGACCGGTTGATCGCCCTGGGCAAAGGACGGGACCAGGCCCGTGCCGCCGCCGAGGAACCAGCCCACGAGTCACCGCCAGCGGGTGCGTCCCCACGCGAAGTCAACGCCCACCGACTCCGCACCCTCGAAGGCCGAGATCTCTACAAACGTCGCGGAGCGACAGTGGAACCAGGCATTGGGAACCTGAAGAAGCTCATCGATTGCTTCTCACGCCGGGGCCTGGACAACGCGACCAGCGAACTGCACCTGGCCGCTACCGCGTTCAACCTCATGAAGGTCCACCGGGCGGCCCCAGCAGCCTGATCGGGTCACCATCGAGGACCCGGGGTGCCATCGACGAAGAGCGCCACGACCGCGTCCTCCCCAAGCAGGGGCGTCTTCCCGACCGGTCCTTCCTCACGCGGCCCATAGGTGCTGCGCGCGACTCGAGGACATCGTCGTGGACCTCCCGCGACACCGCCCCATCACGCGATTCTGCGACAGCCTCTACGACGTGGAGATCCGCACCGTGCTCTGCTCGACCAATGCGATCTAGTCGCTCAACGCCCGCATCCGCCGGGCGGTCAAGGCTGAGGCCACTTTCCTACCGAACGAGCCGCCTTGAAATGCCTGTACCTGGTTACCCCGATCCCTCGGCTCCACCGACCAGGGCAGGGCATGATGGACGGTGCGGTGGAAGTCAGCGCTGAGCGCGTTCGCGAGCACCTTCGCCGACCGTTGGCCGGCGGCCGAGACCTGCTCATGAGAATCGGCCGGAGACACACCGTTGGTCACACAATCCCCATCGACGTTCTCCGCGCAGGCGCGGCGGATCTGACGGTCAGTCGTCTCGGACCGCCTTCTGTGGGCCGCGCTCGCGACCTGCGCGCAGATGTTGGGTGACGTTGTTAGGAACGACAAGTCACGCATGCTCCGGGTCTCTCGAGGTGGAATCAACGCGACTGATGAGCTGCATGGGTCCATTCTTGGTGCGACGGGGGACCTTAGACACTGTCGGGCTGCGCGGCCCTATGGTGGTGTGGGAGCAGTGAGGTGGTGCCGCCGCTCGCGGCACGTGCCCACACGATCCCAAGCAAATATGAGGTGGTGGAGAGATGACCGCACCAACAGCGACGACCGGCTCAGAGCGCGGCCGCAGCGGCGCCACCACCGAGCAATGGACCGAGGAACCGCGCATCGGTTTACTCGCGAAGGCATGGCGCTCGGTCAGCGCCGCCTTCGGGGCGTTGTTGGGGCTGCTCCCGCACCTGCTGCACCACACCGGCCTCATTTTTGGGGCCGCCTTGGTGACGGGGACGGGGGGCAACCTGCTGTTCGGTGCCTTGGGGCTGTTTTTCTCCTTGCCACTGCTTCGACGTCTCTACATCCGATTTAGGACATGGAAAGCGCCCGCCATTGCGCTCGTCATCTTTGTCGCGATGTTCTCGCTCTCGGCGTTCGTCATTGGCCCGGCCATCTCAGGTGGCTCATCGGGGGAGACCCCCCCGCCCGGACAAACACCAGACCACAGTGGGCATGCCGGGCACTGAGGCGCGTGGCTTGATGCGCGAGGATCGTTGGACGGCGGATCGCCGCGCCGACGCGACACAATGGCCTCTCCGTCCTCGTCACCCGCTACATCCGTCCGCTCGAGGCCCTCGCCACCACGTCGAGCCGCGACCTGGGCGTATGAGGAGGAGGCCCGGCGAGACAGGCGCTTCGCCCGGCCCTCCAGCCTGGTCACGACCCGATCAGTCCCGCATCGTGTCGATCTCGGTAGCCTGCGCGGCTTCGATCTGTTCGGTCAATGCGTCAGCGTCCCTCGCCGTCTTCCTGTTCGGTCCAGGCCACCTCGATCGCGCCTTGGTTGTGCTGTTGGAATGGACCACCTCGGACACATCTCAACCCAAAGCGCCAGGCCCGCGAGGACGGGGCGACGATCACGGTGACGCTGCCGGTGGTCAACTCTTAAACGCAGAGCGTCAACCTCTTGCCAGACGGTCCCAGCGCGGAGATTCGACCCGGTTCCACTGTCAGAAACGCCCCGTGCTTGTCGATGCCGGCCGGGTACCTGTAGGAGCCACGTCATTCTGGGCCAAGTTCACGGCTTCGGGCGACGCGCACCCCGGCCGAGCGGACGCAGACCATGGCCGACGCAGGTGTGGGTGCGCGTGGTCATGATCCAGAGGCGTCGGTCAAGTGCCCGCGGCCACGAGTGGCGCTGCGTTGCGTTTGGCCAGCGACGTGCGGTCTGTCGTACGCCCGTGGCGGGAGAGACTCGGTGTGCATGGCGATGATCTGCTCGATCTGGTCGTCAGTGAACCTGACCTCGAAGCGCCCAAGACGGACGCAGGGCCACCTGCGTCGCTTTCGCAGCTGATGAAGTCGCTCCAGCGAGACCCCCATCTGTTCCGCGAGTTCGACATCGGTCGTCAGACGCATGGCGTCGCCAGGTCAAGCGGTCCCGGGGGCCGGGGGCAACAACGGCGGCGAGCGGCATGCAAAGAATCGTTGCGGGGACACGAGTCGGACATGAGCGGCCTCATGTCCAGAGAAGCACCTGCCGCGGGCCGGGAGCGGACACCTCGCAGCCACAAACTCGTTCCGTCGTGCGGCGAGGTGGATCCTCGCTCCGGCGAAGGGACGACGTCCATACGACGGCAGATCGCACCCCCGATTATCGACAGGCAGGACTCGCGTGTGTTGACACGTCAACACGTGAGGCCCTGCGGACGTCTCTGAAGTCCCCTGAGTGGTCGTTGTTCACGCTCAGGGAGCCCCACCAGCGAGGATGGGGGCGCGTTCGAATCCCGTTGGGGGTGCGGCACACGGCGATTGGGAAGCGCACTCGCCGATGAGTTAGAGTTCCCTCGCTTCACCAGCCACACCTGGCCCCGTAGCGCAGTTGGTTAGCGCGCCGCCCTGTCACGGCGGAGGCCGCGGGTTCGAGTCCCGTCGGGGTCGCCACCATGTTCGCCCCGGACCATCTGGTCCGGGGCGTTCGTCGTTCCTGGGTCCGGCCACCACCGACGGGGTTGAATGGCGAGATGGAGCTGGGGCGCGAGGACTTCGAGGCCCTGGTCGACCGCGCCCTCGACGGCATCCCCGACGACCTGGCGGCGTTGATCAGCAACGTCGTGGTGCTGGTCGAGGACGAGCCGCCCGCCCACGATCCCGACCTGCTGGGTCTCTACGACGGGGTCGCCCTGACCGACCGCGAGGCCAACTACGCCGCTCAGCTGCCGGATCGGATCTTCCTCTTCCGGGGGCCGCTGACCGACCTCTGCGACACCGTCGAGCAGCTCGAGGAGGAGGTGCGCATCACCGTCGTCCACGAGGTCGCCCACCACTTCGGCATCGACGACGCCCGGCTGCACGACCTCGGCTACGCCTGAGCGCCCAGCGCGAACCCCGCTGTGACCGCGATCAGGGCCAGCACGACGGTGAGCGTCGCGTAGGCAGCGCCGCTGCGCGGACCCAGCATCATCGTCTGCACCGAGAAGGCGGAGTACGTCGTGAGGGCGCCGCAGAAGCCGGTGCCGACCAGGGCCAGCTGCGAGCCGGACAGCGACAGGGCCGAGCAGAGACCGAGCACGAACGAGCCGGCCACGTTGACCAGCAGCGTCCCCCGAGGGAACGGGTGGTCGAGGTAGTGGGCGCAGGCGAACCTGAGCGGGGCGCCGACCATCGCCCCCAGGGCCACGAGCAGGGCGGTCACTCGTTGCCCTCGTGAGCGTTGAAGTCACGCCGGGCGGCCACGGGCGCCAGCCGTCCACCGAGGAGCACGGCCAGCAGGCAGGCGGCCAGGGTGCCGACGACGTAGGCGCCCGCCAGCGCCACGGCGCCCTCGTCGACCAGCGCGCGCGCCTGCTCGGCGTACGCCGAGAGGGTCGTGAAGCCGCCGAGCAGGCCGGGTCCGAGCGCCACGGCCAGGGCCGGGTGGCGGCCGACGGCGACCAGGCCGGGAATCGCGGCCAACGCGAACGAGCCGAGCACGTTGATCGCGAACGTGGTCCACGGGAAGCCGTCACCGTCGGGAACGACCTGGCCCAGGCACCAGCGCAGGAGTGCGCCGACGGCCCCGCCGGCGGCCACCGCGAGGAGCAGGCGCGCGCTGGGGGCGGGCGTGGTCACGAGACCTGCTCCTCCCCGGGCTGCGCGGGCGGCCATGCGTTCGGCGACTCGCCGCGAGCCTGCCGCAGGAACTCCCCGAAGTACCACTGCTGGAACTCCCGCTGCCGCGGGGTGCGGGCAAGGGAGAGCAGCCGCTTGGCACGGCAGAACTCGTCGGCGAGGTCGAGGAGGTCGAGCATCTGCTCGATCACTGTCGAGGACTCGGGGTTGACCCGGACCTGGAGGTCGACGGTGGTGTCACCGCGGCCCAGGGCGTCGTTGATCTCCGACGTCACCGAGGACGGGAAGGACTGCTCGAAGCGCCGGAACACCTCGGTAAGGTCCTTGGCCAGCGGGTAGTCGTCCTGGTGAGCGAGCGACAACAGCCGGAGCTCGCGCCTCAGCTCGTGGTAGTGACGTCGCATGTCGACGATCCGTCTGAGGGGCACCTGGGCGAGATCGATCACCGTCGTCGCACGGTCGTCGACCGGGGCGTGCTCGACCGTGTCGGCGTCGATCACTTGGGCGGCACTGGGCGCGAGGTCCTGGTGCGGGGTGTCGGCGGGCTCGAACCACACGCACTTGCCGTCGGCGTCGATGGCCGTCCCCCATGCCACCGAGCACATCGCGACGATGTTGAGCCCGCGGCCGAAGGTCGAGAGGAGGTCGCCGAGGTCGTCGTCGCCCGACGAGGTCGGCATGACCGGAGGCTTGCGGGAGCCGTCCGACACCTCGACCCGAGGGTGCTCGGGGGTGCCGCGGAGCCGGACGGTGATGGGGGCCTCGGCGTGCAGCAGCGCATTCGTGACCAGCTCGGAGATGCCGAGGGCCGCGCACTCGGCCAGGTCGTCCCGACCGAGCTGGTGGCAGGCCGAGACCACCCAGCGTCGCGCTTCCTGGACGGAGCGCGGGTCCGGGTCGAGCTCAAGGGCGGGCTCGTTGAGCGGCACTCGGATGTTCCCTGCGGGTCTATGGGTCATGTGGGACAGGCCTTTCTCGGCCCGTGTACCCCTCCTTTTGGGGGAGCAAACCTCATTCAAGAGGATTTCTTCGCCCGCTGACGTGGACACGCTGACCGGCGTGTGAGCGACGAGACCCGCTCCCCGATGGTGCATGAGAGGCGCCGACGCGGGAAACTTGCCAGTAGCGGGAGACCGTCGCACCCCAGACCCCACACCTCCCACCGGAAGGCACGTCATGGCCACGACAGACCAGCCCCGACACCGCGTCGTCGTCATCGGGTCCGGCTTCGGCGGACTCTTCGGCACGAAGGCGCTCCGGGGCTCCGACGTGGACGTCACCATGGTGGCCAAGACGACCCACCACCTCTTCCAGCCGCTGCTCTACCAGGTCGCGACCGGCATCCTCTCCGAGGGCGAGATCGCCCCGCCCACCCGCGAGGTGCTGAGCGGCCAGTCCAACGCCCGGGTGCTGCTCGGCACGGTGACCGACATCGACCTGACCCGGCGCACGGTGACCTCGCACGTCCTGGGCCGCGAGACCGTGATGCCCTACGACTCCCTGCTCGTGGCCGCCGGCGCCGCCCAGTCCTACTTCGGCAACGACCACTTCGCGGAGTACGCCCCCGGCATGAAGAACATCGACGACGCGCTCGAGCTGCGCGGCCGGATCTTCGGGGCCTTCGAGATGGCCGAGCTCGGCGCCAACCGCGGGGAGGACGTCGACTCGCTGCTGACCTTCGTGGTGGTCGGCGCCGGACCGACCGGGGTCGAGATGGCCGGCCAGATCGCCGAGCTCGCCCACCGGACCCTGCGCCGCGACTTCCGGGCCATCAACACCAGGACCGCCCGGGTGATCCTGCTCGACGCGGCCGGACAGGTGCTCCCGCCCTTCGGGGCCGAGCTGGGCGCCAAGGCCAAGCAGGAGCTCGAGAAGCTCGGGGTCGAGGTCGTCCTGGGTGCCATGGTCACCGACGTCGACGAGGGCGCCATCACCGTGCGCCACAAGGACGGTGAGACCACGCGGATCGCCACCGCCACCAAGATCTGGGCCGCGGGGGTGCAGGCGTCGCCGCTGGGGCGCACGCTGTCGGACCAGACCGGTGCCCCGCTGGACCGGGCCGGGCGGATCGCGGTCAACCCCGACCTCACGCTTCCCGGCTTCCCCGAGGTCTTCGTGGTCGGCGACATGATCGATCTCAACCACCTCCCGGGCGTGGCCCAGGTCGCGATCCAGGGTGCGAAGTACGCCGCCAAGGAGATCGACGGCCGCCTGAAGGGCAAGGCCCCCCAGGAGCCGTTCAAGTACTTCGACAAGGGCTCGATGGCCATCATCAGCCGGTTCCGCGCGGTGGCCATGGTCGGGAGGTTCCGCCTGACCGGGGTCGTGGCCTGGCTGATGTGGCTGGCGGTGCACCTCGTCTACATCACTGGCTTCAAGAGCCGGGTCACCGCGCTGCTGCACTGGTTCATCTCGTTCCTCGGCCGCGGCCGGTCGGAGCGCACCACTACCGAGCAGCAGGTCTACGCCCGGGCCGCCTTGAATCGGCTCAGGGGCGGTGCGTCCGACCTGGTCAGCACGCCCGGGGCCTACGACGCGGCCCGCGACCTGCTCGAGGTGACCCGTCGCCAGGAGCTCGAGGCGGCGGCCCGCGAGGAGGCACGGCTTACCGACGCCGGCGAGCGCGGCGTCCCCATTGCCTGAGCCCGCTCAGAGCTCGGGGTGGTAGTAGCGAAGCACCTTCATGAAGGCGCGTGGGTTCACCATCGATGAGTCGATCACGTAGGGAGCTGCGTCGCGCTGCTCGATCAGGACCTTCCAGCCCGGCAGACCGGCGCGGCCGTGCACCTCGAGGGCCGTGTACTTGCTGGCCAGGTCGAAGTGGCGGATCGTGCCGGTGCGTTGAACGGTGAGGTGGCCGCTGTTGATCTTCAGGTGGGCCGGGGCGCTGCTGGCCCGGGTCGCCCAGATGACCAGCACCAGGATGAACAGCGTGCAGCCGATCCCGATCGTGGCGGTGGATCGCTCGTACCACGCCAGGTAGCCCGCCACCGCGGCGGCGATGAGGGCGGCGACGAGCAGCACACCGGCGATGATGCGGTTGCCCTCGCGGGGCGTGAACTCGGTGACGGCCGGCACGTCGTCCGGCTTCGGCGGTGCCTGCGGCTTGGTCGTCGCCGCGAACACGGGTTCGCGGGGGCGCACCGGGGCCGGGAGAGGCGTGGGTGCGACCGTCGACGGCAGGGGATGACGAGAATGCTCGTCGGCCCGGGCGGCGGCGGCGGCCAGGGCGGCGCCTATCCCGAGGGGCACCTCCGCGTGCGCGCTCGGTCGCTCGAACGTGGGAGGATCCGGATCCGGATCCCGCGCGGGTTCGGGAGCCGGTGACGGCTCGGGGACGGATGCGTAGGGCACCGGCTCGGGCTCCCAGGGGGCGGGCTCCGGTTCGGAGACGACCTCGACGGCGGCCTCCGGCTCGGGGATGGATTCCGTGGCGGCGAGGTCGGCTGGCGTGATCGACGGCAGCACGTAGCCGCGCCAGATGGTCTCCGGGACGGGCGTCGGCTCCGGCTCGGGCGGCTCGGGGACGACGAACCGCGGTCCGGCCGGGAGCGGCTCGGCGAGCTCAGGCTCGTCCTGGGCAGGCTCGGTCAGCACGGGTTCGGCCGGCACGGGTTCGGCCAGCACGGGTTCGGCCAGCACGGGTTCGGCCAGCACGGACTCCCCGGACTGGGGCGTGGGCGGTGCTTCTGGGCCAGGCTCCGGCAACGACGGTTCGCCCCGGAAGGCGCGCAGGCGAGCGCTCAATGGCTCGACCGCGGGGGTGGACGGGGGCTGGGGCGTGGGCAGCGGAGGGGCGAAGACGGGCGAGGCCTTGGGCAGCTCGGGGGGCGAAGGCGCTGTCTCGGCCTCATCTTCCTCGGGCGTGCCCGGAGCGTCTCGATGCGCCATCCACGCATCGAAAAGTTCCGAGGCGGAGTCGCCTCCACCGG
>JBDSLK010000035.1:0-4131 GCA_039916425.1 Nocardioides sp. | reverse complement strand
ATCTACGTGCGCGTCTACTCCGGCAAGCTCGAGGCCGGCACCAGCGTGGTCAACTCGGTCAACGGCCGCAAGGAGCGGATCGGCAAGGTCTACCAGATGCATGCCAACAAGCGTGAGGAGATCGCGTCGGTCGGCGCCGGCCAGATCGTGGCCGTCATGGGCCTCAAGGACACCAAGACGGGGCACACGCTGTGCGACCCGCAGAACCAGGTCGTCCTGGAGTCGATGAGCTTCCCGGCGCCGGTGATCGAGGTGGCCATCGAGCCCAAGACCAAGGGCGACCAGGAGAAGCTCGGCACCGCGATCCAGCGGCTCTCCGACGAGGACCCCACCTTCACGGTGAAGAGCGACGAGGAGACCGGCCAGACCATCATCGCGGGCATGGGCGAGCTCCACCTCGAGATCCTGGTCGACCGGATGCGCCGCGAGTTCCGCGTCGAGGCCACCGTCGGCAAGCCGCAGGTCGCCTACCGCGAGACCATCCGGGGCACCGTGGCGAACCACTCCTACACCCACAAGAAGCAGACCGGTGGGT
Source organism: Nocardioides sp. (assembly GCA_039916425.1). Lineage (GTDB taxonomy): Bacteria > Actinomycetota > Actinomycetes > Propionibacteriales > Nocardioidaceae > Nocardioides. The sequence goes on along the minus strand of JBDSLK010000035.1, from coordinate 3,596 downwards.
CCGGCCAGTTCGCCAAGGTGGTCATCAGCCTCGGTCCCAACATCGACCCTGAGACCGGGCACGGCGCCGGCTACGAGTTCTCCAACAACGTCAGCGGCGGTCGCATCCCGCGGGAGTACATCCCCTCGGTCGACCAGGGCGGTCAGGACGCGATGGAGTTCGGCGTGCTCGCCGGCTACCCCATGGTCGACGTGAAGTTCTCCCTGGAGGACGGCGCCTACCACGACGTCGACTCCTCGGAGCTGGCGTTCAAGATCGCCGGCAACCAGGCCTTCAAGGAGGCCGCCCGTCGGGCCAAGCCCGTGCTGCTCGAGCCCATGTTCGCGGTCGAGGTCATCACTCCGGAGACCTTCCTCGGCGACGTCATCGGCGACATCAACTCGCGGCGTGGCCAGATCCAGAGCATGGAGGAGCGTCACGGCGACCACGTCGTCAACGCCCTTGTGCCTCTGTCCGAGATGTTCGGGTACGTTGGTGACCTGAGGTCCAAGACCTCCGGCCAGGCGTCGTACTCGATGGAGTTCGACTCGTACGCCGAGGTTCCCACGAGCATCGCCGACGAGATCGTCAAGAAGGTCCGCGGCGAGTGACCGCTGGTCGCCTGCCGGGACCCTCGGCACATCAACACACCTACACGAGTCAAGCAACGACAACAGGAGGAGCCCACCGTGGCTAAGGCGAAGTTCGAGCGGACCAAGCCGCACGTCAACATCGGCACGATCGGTCACATCGACCACGGCAAGACGACGCTGACCGCGGCGATCACCAAGGTGTTGCACGACAAGTACCCCACCCTCAACGCGGCTTCGGCGTTCGACGAGATCGACAAGGCCCCCGAGGAGCGTCAGCGCGGCATCACGATCTCGATCGCCCACGTCGAGTACCAGACGGAAGCGCGGCACTACGCGCACGTCGACTGCCCCGGTCACGCCGACTACATCAAGAACATGATCACCGGTGCGGCGCAGATGGACGGCGCGATCCTGGTGGTTGCCGCCACCGACGGTCCGATGCCGCAGACGCGCGAGCACGTGCTGCTCGCCCGCCAGGTCGGCGTGCCCGCCCTGGTCGTGGCGCTCAACAAGTGCGACATGGTCGACGACGAGGAGCTCATCGAGCTCGTCGAGATGGAGGTGCGTGAGCTCCTCTCCGAGTACGAGTTCGACGGCGACAACATCCCCGTCGTCCGCGTGGCTGCCTTCCCGGCCCTCCAGGGTGACGAGAAGTGGGGCGCCTCGATCATGGAGCTCATGGCCGCTGTCGACGAGGCCATCCCGACCCCGGCCCGCGAGACCGACAAGCCCTTCCTGATGCCCGTCGAGGACGTCTTCACGATCACTGGTCGTGGCACGGTCATCACCGGTCGCATCGAGCGCGGCATCGTCAAGGTCAACGAGGAGGTCGAGATCATCGGCATCCGTGAGAAGTCGCAGAAGTCGACCGTCACCGGTGTCGAGATGTTCCGCAAGCTGCTCGACGAGGGCCAGGCCGGCGAGAACGTCGGGCTGCTGCTTCGTGGCACCAAGCGCGAGGACGTCGAGCGCGGCATGGTCGTCATCAAGCCGGGCACGCACACCCCGCACACCAACTTCGACGCCTCGGTCTACATCTTGTCGAAGGAGGAGGGCGGCCGTCACACGCCGTTCTTCAACAACTATCGCCCGCAGTTCTACTTCCGGACCACCGACGTGACCGGCGTCGTGACCCTCCCCGAGGGCACGGAGATGGTCATGCCGGGTGACAACACGGAGATGGCCGTCGAGTTGATCCAGCCGATCGCCATGGACGAGGGTCTTCGGTTCGCGATCCGCGAAGGTGGCCGCACCGTCGGCGCCGGGCGGGTCACCAAGATCACCAAGTGATCCCCGCGGTGGTCCACGCGCGACCACCGGCTCACCCACAGCACGGCCCCGGACCCCAGCGGTCCGGGGTCGTTCTGCGTCACCCCGGGAGGACACGCGTGACCAGCGAGTACGACGCGGGCGGGACCCGCCCCGCCCGACCGAGCGCCGCTCGCACCGACGACGGCAGGCCGTGGCGCGAGGTGCTCACCTATGCCCGTCGGGGCAGTCGGTTCACGCCCTCGCAGCAGGCGGCGTGGGACACCCACCACCGCGACTGGGTGATCCCCGACCGGGCCCTCGACGACCCTGCTATCTCTCTCACCGAGTGGTTCGGCCGCTCCGCGCCCCTGATCGTCGAGATCGGGTCGGGGGTCGGGGAGGCGACCGCGGCCCTGGCCGCCGCCCGCCCCGACCACGACGTGCTCGCGCTCGAGGTCTGGCGACCCGGGGTGGCCGCCTCGCTGGCGCTGGTGGCCGAGCAGGGAGCCACCAACGTGCGCTTCTGCAGCGTCGACGCGGTGTGGGCGTTGGGTCACCTCGTCGACCCGGGTGGACTCGCCGAGCTGTGGACGTTCTTCCCGGACCCGTGGCCCAAGACCAAGCACCACAAGCGCCGCCTGGTCGCACGCGAGTTCGTTGCCCTCGCCGCCGACCGGCTCGCGCCCGGCGGCTGGTGGCGGCTCGCCACCGACTGGGGCGGCTACGCGGACCAGATGGTCGCCGTCCTCGGTGCCGAGCCGCTCCTCGAGGGTGGTGTCGTGCCCCGGTGGGCCGACCGCCCGGTCACCAAGTTCGAGCGCAAGGGCGTCGAGGCCCAGCGGCCCATCGTCGACCTCGCCTACCGCCGGCGCTGAACGTCGCGCTCAGAGCGGCAGCCCGAGCTCCAGGCCGGCGCAGTCGAGGGCCCACTCGACCCGGGCCCGCTCCGCGTCGCGGTCCGACCCTGGCGGCAGCACCGCGAGCAGGTGGGTGATCCGCAGGGCGGTGCAGGCCTCGCCCAGCACTGCGTCGTACGCCTGGCGGACGGCGTCGGCCTTGGCGAACCGCTGACCAGGCGGCGGGCAGTGGTATCGACCACCGAGCCGGCGCGCGGCGAGCGCGATCTCCTCCAGCGGTCTGGTCGGCGGCGTGGGCGGCCGGCGGCGCTCGCGCCACCCCCGCAGGGCGGCGACGGGGCGCCGCCACACCCGCCAGCCGACGAGGACCCTGAGCGCGGCGACGAGGAGGACCGCGACGGCCAGCGTCGCGAGCACCAGCCTCACCGCGGCCACCCACATGCCTCGACGTTAGGTCGACCGCGGGCGGCGCACAAGACGTCGCTCAGGCCGTCAACGCACCGACCGCCTCGGCGAACACGTCGGTGTGCCTGTCGACGTCGGCCTCGGTGTGGTACGGCGAGAAGAGCGCCATGTTGTGGAACGGCGTCAGCAGGATCCCGCGGTTGAGCGCCCACAGGTGGAAGAACCCCTCGAGGTCGTGGTCGCTCACGGCTGCGGCAGCGTCGGCGCCGTTGCGAGGGGGCGGGCAGAACCAGTACTCCGCCCGGCAGCCCAGGCGCTGCACGTGCCAGGGCAGGCCGGCACGCTCGATCACTCCGGCGACCCCGGCGGTGAATCGCTCGGCGAGCGGGATCGCCACGGCGAAGTCCTCCTCGCGCAGGGCCGAGGTCAGCGTCGCGCGGACGGCGGCGGTGGCCAGCGCGCTGCCGGTGAGGGTGCCGCCGACCCCGGCGACGTCGATCTCGTGCCCGAG
>JBDSLK010000034.1:0-7102 GCA_039916425.1 Nocardioides sp. | reverse complement strand
TTCGACGCTCGAGGACGCGGGTTCGATTCCCGCCAGCTCCACTGAGGGGTCGTCGCAGAACTGGCGAGGACCCCGCGCAGCCTCGTGAACGAGAGCCGCTCCGACACTTCTCGGAGCGGCTCTGCGTGGTTCGCCTACCCCGTGCCCCTTGCCGGATCGCCTGCAGGCGCGACCATCACGTGCGGGTCGTTCTTGCTCCGACGGATCTTCCCCGCGGAATGAAAATGTCAGCAGATTAGCAAGCTGCTTAGTAACCAACTAGGTTGGAAAATATCCCGTCGATAGGTTTCGGTCTGTCCTGGACCTGCGGCAGCCGCCTGCCACTCCAGAAGGGACCGCCATGGAAGCCAGCACAGTCACCGAGTCCGCCCTGACCCGGCTGCGTCGCTGGAACCTCGGCCTGACCCTCCTGCACGGAGTCCAGATGGTCGCCGTCCTCGTCCTGGCCAACGGGTTCGCGATCACGGTCACGTCGCAGTTCCCGGCCGGGCCGCCAGGCACCGCTGCACCGGCCCCCGAGGCGTTGTTCGACGTCGCGGTCGGCACCCTCATCGCGGTGTTCCTCGCGCTGGCCGCGCTCGACCACCTGCTCACCGCGACCGTGCTCCGCTCTCGCTACGAGGCCGACCTACGTGCGGGCCTCAACCGCTTCCGGTGGCTCGAGTACTCCGTGAGCGCCACGATCATGGTGATCCTGATCGGCTTCTACAACGGGATCACCGGAATCGCCGAGGTCATCCTGGTCATCGGGGCCAACGTCGCGATGATCCTCTTCGGCTGGCTGCAGGAGCTGATGAACCCGCCCGGCAGGACCCGCACGACGATGTTGCCGTTCTGGTTCGGGTGCGTGGCCGGCGGTGCCCCGTGGGTGGCCATCGTCGTGAACCTGATCGGTGCCAGTGGCAGCGACACCAACGACGTGCCCGGGTTCGTCTACGGCATCGTCACGTCGCTGTTCGTGTTCTTCATGAGCTTCGCGCTCAACCAGTGGCTGCAGTACCGCCGCATCGGCAGGTGGGCCGACTACGCCCACGGCGAGAAGGTCTACCTGGTGCTCAGCCTGGTCGCGAAGTCCGCCCTCGCGTGGCAGATCTTCGGCGGCTCGCTCGCTGGCTGACATCGCGTCGAGAGCAGACCCGGACGGCGACGAATGAACGGCTCGCACGACGACGCGGAGGAGGTCGATCTCGGGGTCGGTGGGCGGCCTTCACCGTGGCTTCATGTCCGATTCCTAGAGTCCACGACATGCACTCATCCCTGGCGGTCGACGCCGAGCACGTGACGAAGACGTTCGGGTCCGTCCGTGCGGTCGATGACATCTCGGTACAGGTGGCCGCGGGCGAGGTCTACGGGGTCCTCGGCCCCAACGGCGCCGGCAAGACCACCTTCCTCCGCATGCTCTTCGGCCTGATCCGTCCGGACTCCGGCACCATCCGGGTGTTCGGCAAGACCTGGGACCAAGCCGGCGTCGGCGTGCTCGACGGCGTCGCGGGCTTCATCGAGAGCCCGAAGTTCTACCCCTACCTCACCGGCCGCCAGAACCTCGAGGGTCTCGGCCTTCTCGACGGCGGCATCCGGCCGGGCCTCCTCGAGGGGGTGCTGACGCTCGTCGACCTCGACACCCGGGCCGACCAGCGGGTGGGCGGCTACTCCTACGGCATGCGCCAGCGTCTCGGCGTCGCGGCCAGCCTGCTGCGGGAGCCCCGGCTGCTGGTGCTCGACGAGCCCGCCAACGGACTCGACCCGGCCGGCATCCGCGACATGCGGGCGCTGGTGCGGCGGCTGGCCGACAGCGGCCTGACCGTGCTCCTCAGCTCCCACCACATGGTCGAGGTCGAGGAGATCTGCGACAACGTCACCATCATGAGCCGCGGCTCGGTCGCCTTCCACGGCACCATCGCCGAGCTGCGCACCATGGCCCCGGACCCCGGTCACCTGCTCGCCACGACCGACGACGCCCGCGCGGTCGCCCTGGTCGCGCACCATCCCCAGGTGAGCGTCACTCGCGACGAGTCGGCGCTGGTGGTGACCGGTCCTCGCGCCGAGGTCTCGGCGTACGTCGCCACCCTGGTGCGCCACGACGTCGACCTGCTCGCCTTCACCCCGACCGAGACACCGCTGGAGGCGCTCTTCTTCATGCTCACCGACGACCCGACCGGTCCGACCGGCACCCTCGAGGCCCGCACCTCCCAGCGACAGACGGCGCTGCGATGACCGCCGTCCAGACCGCTCCGCCTGTGCCCCGTCACCCCCGGCACAGCCGGCACGTCGAGCGCCGTCACCCCGGCGTCGGCGCCGCCCTGCGCTGGGAGGTGCGCAAGCTGCGGGCGCAGCACCGGGCCCGCGCCGTGCTGCTCGGCGCCCTGCTCGGCCCGATCCCGATCGTCTTCGTCATCCACGGCCAGTCGCGCCCGCCCAAGGACACGCTCTTCGGGAGGTTCGCGACCGACAACGGGTTCGCGCTCGCCCTGCTGGTCCTCGGCTTCGCCTCGCAGTGGGTGCTGCCCCTGCTGACCGCGATCGTCGCGGGTGACGTGTTCGCCAGCGAGGACGCGCACGGCACCTGGAAGACGGTCCTGACCCGGTCCACCAGCCGGGCCAAGCTGTTCTGGGCCAAGACCCTCACGGCAGCCGGCTTCGGGGCGCTGGTGCTGGCGGTCCTCGCGACGTCCACCATCGTGGCCAGCCTGCTGGTCGTCGGCCACCAGCCCCTGGCGGGACTCACCGGCCAGACGATCGACCCCGCCACCGCGCTGCGGCTGGTCAGCGCCAGCTGGGCCAGCATGCTGCCGCCCCTGCTCGGCTTCACCAGCCTGGCGATCCTGCTCTCGGTCTGGTCGCGCAACCCCGCAGTCGGCATCGCCGCGCCGGTCGTGATCGGGATGGTCATGCAGCTCGTCGGCGCACTCGGCGGCATCGAGCCGATCCGGCCGTTGCTGCTGACCACCCCCTTCGAGGCGTGGCACGGCCTGCTGGCCCGGCCGATGTTCTACGGACTGCTCGCTGACGGCCTGCTGGTCAGCGGTGGCTGGAGCTTCGTATGCCTGCTCAGCGCCTTCGTCCTGCTCCGCCGTCGCGACATCACCGGAGGCTGACCACCATGCGTCGCACCATCCTTACCGTCCTCGCCGTGCTGGTCGCGCTGGTCGGCCTCGGCGCGGCCGCCGTGGCCGTCGGCGGTGGCTCCAGCACCGTGACCCGCCCGCGCCTCGAACGGGCGCTGCCCGCCACGTTCGCCCACCTGTACGCGGACCAGGCCGTGCTCCTCGGCCGCGACGGCATCACCTCCGCCTCTCTCCACCCGAAGGCCGCCTGCGACAAGCACGGACCCGACGTCGCCGACGTCGGCCCGGGTGGTGACTGGATCTGCCTGATGAGCTGGCAGGACCCCAACGTGCCGATGCCGTCGGAGGGCTACGGCAAGTTCGAGCTCAACGTGCACAGCAACGACTGCTTCACGGCGATCGGTCAAACCAAGCTGACGGGGTTCTTGACGCTGACCGACACCCGGGGGCGTGAGGTCCCCAACCCCGTCTTCGAGTTCGACGGCTGCTTCGACCCGCAGGGCGACAACAGCGCCACCGGCACGTCGTTTCCCTCGTTGCTCGCTGTGACGAGCACGGCGCTGACCCCCGAGGCCGACGGGCGGGTCGGCGTCCAGCTCAGCTGCGGCACCGGCAGCGAGGGGTGTCGCGGCTCGATCGTCGTCACGGCCGGCGACGCGGCGCTGGGCCGGGTGCCCTTCGATCTGAAGGAGGAGTCGACCGTCAAGGTCGCCGTCCCGACGGCGCTGCCCCCCGGGGCCGAGGAGGTGTCCTTCGAGGTGCACACCGAGACCGGGTTCGGTCCATCGAGCGCGGTGACCCTGTCGGTCCAGGGCTCCTGACCGACGGTGCGGCTAGCGTCGGGGGCATGGCTGAGTGCGTCTTCTGCGCGATCGTGGCCGGCTCGGTGCCGGCGGAGGTGGTGCTCGACGAGCCCGCCTTCGTGGGGTTCCTCGACGTTCGACCGGTCTTCAAGGGCCACGTACTGCTGGTCCCTCGCGAGCACGTCGTCACCCTGCCGGACCTGCCGGCCGGGTTGCGCGACGGCTTCCTCGAGGCCGCCCAGCGCCTCGCGACCGCCGTGGTGGCCGGTCTCGGCGCGCAGGGCTCGTTCATGGCGGTCAACAACGTGGTCAGCCAGTCGGTGCCGCACCTGCACCTGCACGTCGTCCCGCGCACCAAGGGCGACGGCCTGCGCGGCTTCTTCTGGCCGCGCACCCGGTACGCCGACGGCGAGCCGGGGGAGTACGCCGCCCGGCTCCGCGAGGCGCTGTCCTAGGGTGGGGGCGTTTGGACGGGGGTCAGTCGATCAGGAGGAGCAACCATGGGTCGCTTTGACGGGCGTATCGCCGTCGTCACCGGAGGCGCGCGCGGGATCGGGTTCGGGACGGCCCGTCGCTTCGCCGAGGAGGGTGCCTCCGTGGCGATCCTCGACCTCGACGAGGCCGCTGCCGCTGAGGCGGCGGCGAAGATCCCGGCGAGTCACGACGGCGAGGGAGACGCCCGGGCCATCGGCATCGGCTGCGACGTCAGTGACTCCGCCTCAGTCCGGGCGGCCGTGGACCGGGTCGTCGAGGAGCTCGGGGGTCTGCACATCCTGGTGAACAACGCCGGGATCACCCGCGACAACCTGCTCTTCAAGATGACCGACGACGACTGGGACCTGGTCATGAACGTCCACCTCAAGGGCGCTTTCTTGATGACCCGCGCCGCCCAGCAGCACTTCGTCGCCCAGAAGTACGGGAAGATCGTCAACCTCTCCAGTGTCTCCGCGCTGGGCAATCGCGGCCAGGCCAACTACAGCGCCGCCAAGATGGGGATCCAGGGCTTCACCCGCACCCTCGGCATCGAGCTCGGCCCCTACGGCGTCAACGCCAACGCGATCGCCCCCGGCTTCATCGCCACGGAGATGACCGACGCGACCGCCGCGCGCGTCGGGATGTCGGTCGAGGACTTCCGCGAGGCCGCCGCCGCCCACAACCCGGTCCGCCGCGTCGGCTTCCCCGACGACATCGCCGCCGCCGCCGCGTTCCTCGCCAGCGACGAGGCGTCGTACATCACCGGCCAGACACTGTACGTCGACGGTGGCGCCACGCTCGTCTGAGCCAAAGACCACCGAATTGGTCGACTTGACCGACTCACCGGGCGCGCTTGCCGCATCTGGCCCTGTCGGAGTTCCACACTGGTCCACGGACCCGAAACCTCCTGAACGGAGACCCCCTGTGCGTCGCGCATCCCTTCCCCTGGCCGCTCCCCTGGCCGCCCTCCTGCTCGCGGCCGTCGCCCTCGCCGGCTGCAGCGCAGGTGACGACAGCGCGGCCGCGCCGGCCACCGTCGAGACCACCCACGCCGACGGCACCGTCGAGGAGGTCGAGGTCCCCGAGGAGCCGCAGACCTGGCCGTTGACGGGCGTCGAGGTCCGGGGCAACGGCAGCGCGGAGGCCCGCCACCCGGTGCTGGTGACCAAGATGGACAACACGCCGTCGTCCAGCCCGCAGCTGGGGCTCAGCCACGCCGACCTGGTCGTGGAGGAGCTGGTCGAGGGTGGCATCACCCGGCTCGCGGCCTTCTACTACTCCGACATCCCGGGCACGGTCGGCCCGGTCCGGTCGATGCGGGCCTACGACATCGGCATCGTCACCCCGATCAGGGCCTCCATCGTCACCAGCGGGGCGGCCAACATCACGCTCAACCGCATCCGCGGCGCCTCGGTCCCCTTCTACACGGAGGGTTCGAAGGGCTTCTTCCGCGAGTCCAGCCGCTACGCGCCGTACAACCTGATGGCCAACCTCTCCGACGTGGCCTCGACGATCCAGGGCAAGCTGGTCCGCCCCGACGACTACCTGCCCTGGGGTGACGCCGCGGACCTGCCCAAGGGGGTCAGGGCGACCAGCCTCGCGGCCAACTTCGGCAACCACACCACGAGCTGGGAGTTCCGCGACGGGAAGTACCTCAACACCAACTCCTTCGCCGGCGCCGACGACCAGTTCCCCACCGAGACGGTGCTCGTGCTGCGCGTGCAGGTGGGTGAGGCGGGCTACCGCGACCCGGCCGGCTACCCGGTCCCGGAGACCAAGTTCGTCGGCTCCGGTGCGGCGCTGCTCTTCCACGACGGGCGCCTGGTGCGCGGCACCTGGACCAAGAAGGACCTCACCAGCCCGCTCCAGCTCGCCACCAAGGGCGGCAAGCTCGCCGTGCCGGCGGGGCGCACCTGGATCGAGCTGGTCCCGGCCGTCAACGGCGACGTGACGTTCGGCAAGTAGTCACCAGGCCGGGAGCCGGACCGGTGGCGGTCAGGGAGCGGTCTGTCCCGGACCGGCGCCCGTCTCCATCAGGCCGCGCAGGCCGGCCAGGATGAAGCCGATCGCCGCCTCGACGCGGGCCCCCGCCGCGGCGGGATCGTCGCTGGTCGAGACGGACTCGCCCGCCGACGACATCGCGCCGAAGAAGATGCGGCTGAAGGTCGCGACCGTCTCCTCGTCCACGTCCCGGTCGGCCGTGGACAGCACGGCGCCGACGATCTCGCGCACGTTGGCGAAGGTCGACCGCTCCTCCTGCTCACGGAAGCGCTCGTAGCCGAGCACCGCGGGGCCCTCCTGGATCACGATCCGCCGGTACGTCGGCTGGCGGACCACGTCGAGGAACGAGCGGAGGCCGGCCGTCGCCTGCTCCCACGGGTCGTCGTGGCCGTCGAGGGTGCGCTGGATCGACGCCGCCGCCTCGTCCTCGACCCGGGCGAAGACCGCCTCGAAGAGGGCCTGCTTGCCGGAGAAGTGGTGGTAGAGCGCGCCCTTGGTGACCCGGGCGCCGGCGACGATGGCGTCGAGCGACGTGGCGGCGTACCCGTGCTCGGTGAAGAGTGTCTCGGCGACCTCGACCAGCGTCCGCCTGGTGGAGACGGAGTACTGCTGGCGTCGGCTCAGGCGCTCGACCGGGGCCTCTGGCGCGCCGCCGGCGACCAGGGGCGGCGGCTGGGACGGGGTGGTCCGGACGCGCGAGGTCATCTGACGGAGTGTAGGTCCCGGCGGCATACCGGCTAGCCGGCCTGCGCGCTCACC
>JBDSLK010000033.1:0-9856 GCA_039916425.1 Nocardioides sp. | reverse complement strand
TCGAGCGCGGGGACTTCTTCGTGCCGGAGATGCTCATCGCCGGCCGCGCGATGTCCGGCGCCATGGCGGTCCTTCGACCCCTGCTCGCCGAGACCGGTGTCCAGACCATCGGCAAGTTCCTGATGGGCACGGTCAAGGGCGACGTCCACGACATCGGCAAGAACCTCGTCAACATCATGCTCGAGGGTGCCGGCTTCGAGGTCATCGACCTCGGCGTCCAGGTCGCGCCCGAGAAGTTCGTGGCCGCGATCGAGGAGCACCAGCCCGACATCGTCGGCTTCTCGGCGTTCCTGACCACGACGATGCCGATGTTCAAGGCCAACATCAACGCGCTCCAGAAGGCCGGCCTTCGCGACTCGGTGATCGTCATGGTCGGTGGCGCCCCGGTCACCCAGGAGTACGCCGACGCCGTGGGCGCCGACGGGTACGCCGCGGACGCGTCCGCCTGCGTCAAGCGGGCCAAGGACCTGCTCCACAAGAAGCGCTCGCTGGTGAGCGCATGAACACCCCATCCACGTGCTCGCTTCGCTCCACGTCGCACGGGGACGCCGCGTGAGCACGATCGCGGCGCCCGTCGCGACCCAGGAGACCGTGGTCCGCTCGGCGACCAGGGAGGTCGTGCTCGGCCACCACCGCCCGTTCGTGCTGATCGGCGAGCGGATCAACCCGACCGGACGCCGGATCTTCCAGGAACAGCTGCGCGCGGGTGACTTCTCCGCGATCGAGCGTGACGTCAAGGCCCAGGTCGAGGGCGGCGCCACGATGCTCGACGTCAACATGGGCGTGCCGCTCACCGACGAGGCCGAGCTGCTCGCCAAGGCGATCACGATGATCCAGGAGCTGACGGACCTGCCGCTGTGCATCGACTCCTCGGTCGTCGAGGCCCTCGAGGCGGGGTTGTCGGTCTACCAGGGCCGCGCACTCGTCAACTCCATCACCGCCGAGGACGACCGGATGGCCGCGATCCTGCCGCTGGTCAAGAAGTACGACGCCGCAGTCATCGCGCTGCCCAACGACCACGACGAGATCCCGATGGAGGCCGAGAAGCGCCTCGAGCTGGTCGCCAAGATCGTGCGGGTGGCGACGCAGGAGTACGGCATCGCCCTCGCGGACATCGTCATCGACCCGCTGGCCATGCCGATCGGCGCCGACACCGCGACGGGCGTCTCCACGATGGAGACGATGCGCGGCATCCGTGACACCTGGGGCCTGAACATGACGTGCGGCGCGTCCAACGTGTCGTTCGGGATGCCGTCGCGGCACCGCCTCGGCGCGGCCTTCCTGCCGATGGCGATGACCTCGGGCCTGACCAGCGCGATCATGGACGCCCGCACGCCCGAGATCGTCGAGTCGGTCAAGGCGGCCGACCTGCTGCTGGGCCACGACGAGTGGGGAATGGCGTGGATCGCCGCGCACCGGGCCAAGGCAGCGGCCGCCGCAGCGGCGACGTGACCGAGGACCTGCGGCGCGAGGGGCTGATCGACCCGACGGCCCCGGCCCAGTCGAGGGCTCCGACGGACACCGGTCCGGTCGGGCCCCACGACGGGAGCGGGCGGGTGCAGCTGACCTTCGAGGTCACCGGCGCACCGGCCCCCAAGGCGGTCCGGGTCCCCCCGGGAGTGACGGTCTTCGACTCCGCGTCGTGGAACGGCATCGCCATCGACTCCACGTGCGGCGGCCACGGCACCTGCCGCAAGTGCAAGGTGCAGGTCACACCGTCCAGCCCGGTCACCCACCACGACACCCGCACGTTCTCCCCCGAACAGCTCGGCGAGGGCTGGCGGCTGGCCTGCCTGGTGTCGGCCACCCGGGACCTCACCGTCGCCGTGCCCCCGCTCACCACCCGCCCCAAGGCCGCCACGGTGGGCGTCGGCAGGCAGGTCATCCTGCGGCCGGCGCTGCAGAAGCGCTACGTCGAGCTGACCGAGCCGACCCTGGCGGACCAGCGCACCGACCTGGTGCGGCTGTGCGAGGCGATCGACGACCTCGAGCTGACCTGCGACCTCGCGGTGCTGCGTACCCTGCCCAAGGTGCTGCGGGAGGCCGACTTCAAGGTCACCGCCGTGATCGCCGACGAGGCACTGATCGACGTCGAGGCCGGCGACACCTCGAAGGTCCGCTACGCCCTGGCCTTCGACCTGGGCACCACCACGGTGGTCGCCACGCTGCTCGACCTCGAGACAGGCACCCCGGTCGCGGTCTCGTCGATGCTCAACAAGCAGCAGCCCTTCGGCGGCGACGTGATCACCCGGATCTCGGCCACCATGATGGATCCCGAGACCCTGCCGCGGCTCCAGGAGGCCGCGGCCGCGACCCTGCGCGAGCTCGCGGCCGAGGTGTGTGCGGAGGGCGGCGTCGACCCGTTGCACGTCTACGAGGTGGCCCTCGCCGGCAACGCCACGATGACGGCGCTGGTGCTCGGCATCGACCCGGAGCCGATCGGGGTCGCGCCGTTCGTGATGACCTCCGCGTCGTTCCCGGCCGTGGCCGCGACCGACCTCGGCCTCGACGTCCACCCCGGGGCCCGGGCGTTCGTGTTCCCCTCGCTCGGGGCCTACGTCGGCGGCGACATCGTCGCCGGGATGCTTGCCACCGGCATGGACCGCGACAAGCGCACCCGGCTCTTCATCGACGTCGGCACCAACTGCGAGATCGTGCTGTCCGACGGCGACACCCTCCTCTCGACGGCGGCGCCTGCCGGACCGGCGTTCGAGGGCGGCGCGATCCGCTGCGGGATGCGGGCTGCCGACGGGGCGATCGAGGTCGTCCGGCTCGGTGATCCGGTCGAGCTCGGGGTGATCGGCGACGTGGAGCCCCGGGGCCTGTGCGGCTCCGGCCTGGTCGACGCGGTCTCCGAGCTGGTCCGGGTCGGGCTGCTCGACTCCTCGGGTCGTTTCGTCCCCGAGGACCAGGCGCCCACGGTGGCGCCCGCGCTCGCCGACCGGCTCACGATGATCGGCCAGGAGAGGGTCTTCGTGCTGCACCGGCCGACCCCCGACGCGGACCCGGCCGACTGCGTAGTGCTCACGCAGCGCGACGTGCGCGAGCTCCAGTTCGCCAAGGCCGCCATCTCGACGGGCTGGTCGCTGCTGCTCGACCAGCTCGGCCTCGAGGCCGGTGACGTGCAGCAGGTGCTGCTCGCCGGCTCGTTCGGCTCCTACCTCTCCCCCGCTTCGGCGGTGCGGATCGGGCTGGTGCCGTCGCTGCCGGTGCTGCGTATCGTCTCGGCCGGCAACGTCGCCGGCGAGGGTGCCAAGATGGTCCTGCTCTCCGTGCGCGAGCGAGCCGGAGCCGCCGCCCTGCTCGAGGAGGTGACCTATGTCGAGCTCTCCGACCGCCCCGACTTCAACGACCGGTTCGTCGAGCAGCTCGCCTTCTGAGCGCCGCCACCGCACCGCACTGATCGCCTGTGGGGCGTTGTCCCGGCCGGCCGCGGAGATCGCGGCCCGGCGGGAATGGCCGGTCGACGTGCACCCGCTGCCTCCCCTCCTGCACAACCAGCCCCAGCTGATCGCCGGGCAGGTGCGCGACCTGGCCGAGCGGCTGGCACCGTCCTACGACCGGGTCGCCATCGGCTACGCCGACTGCGGCACCTACGGCGCCCTCGACGAGGTGTGCGCCGACCTGGGCCTGGAGCGGCTGCCGGGGCTGCACTGCTACGACCTGTTCGCCGGGCCCTCGCGACTGGCGGCGTACTTCGAGGAGCAGCCGGGCACCTATGTGCTGACCGACTTCCTGGTCCGCTCCTTCGCGCGCACCGTGGTGCGCGAGCTCGGCCTGGACCGCTGGCCCGAGCTCCGCGAGGACTACTTCCACGGCTACACCCGGGTCGTCTGGCTGGCGCAGGAGCCCGACGCCGAGCTGCGCGCGCTGGCGGCCGACGCCGCGGGCACGCTCGGGCTCCCGCTCACGGTCGTCGAGACCGGCCACGGCGGTCTCGAGCACGCGCTGGCCGACCTGGTCGCGGGCTGAGCGGGTCCTACTCCGGGCGCTCGGGTCCGGCCTCGGGTCCGCCCTCGTGACCTACCTCGTGACGGAGCCGGGCGACGAGGTCTCGACGCCAGGCCTGCGTCTCGGCGACTTGGTTGAACGTGTAGACGTGCAGCCCCTCGACCCGGGCCTCGGGGTCGCCCAGTGTGGGCGCGCAGGCGGTCAGGAAGCGTTCGCCGGTGAATCCGCCGGGGGCGACCAGCCGGGTCATCAGGCCGCCCTGCTTGGCCAGGAACCGGGTCGAGTCACCGACCCCGATCTTGGTGGCCATACCGAGCAGCTTGGCGCGGTCGATCGGACCGGGCACGCCGAGCAGCAGCGGCAGGGTGATCCCGCGCAGCCGCACCCGGTGCAGCCAGTCCTTGATCTGGGCCGGGTCGAAGGTGAGGTTGGAGACGATGTGGGTCGCGTGCCGACGCTTGTCCCACATCGCCTGCACCGTCAGGTCGTCGTGGATGGTCGGGTGCGACTCGGGGTAGCCGGTGACACCGACGTGGTCGAACGGCGAGCCGAGCGCGGTCAGGTCCTCCAGCAGCGAGAGCGCGTCGGGATAGTCCCCAGCCGGGGAGGCGTCCCCGCCCGGCACGAAGACCCGGCTGATGCCGGCCTCCCGGAGCCGGGCCACGATCTCGGTGAGCTCGGCCCGGTCGGTGACCATCCGCGCCGCGAGGTGGGGGACGACGGCGTACCCGTGGCCGGCGAACCGCTCGGCGAGGGCCAGGGTCGACTCGAGCCCCTTCCCCGGCGAGGCCGTCACCGTGATCTCGACGTCGCGTGGCACGGCGGCGAGCACCTTGTCCTCGATGGTCGGCGTCGGCAGCACCTCGTAGCGGGCGTGGTCGAGCAGCCGGAGAAGCGTCGCACCGTCCTTGCGACGGTACAGCGGGTGACGAAGGGTGTTGCGCATGGTGAGACCTGGTTTCGTGATACGCACCGGTGGTCCCAGCGTAGGGCTAGGAACCGTCGGCCACAATGAGCAGATGATCGCGCTGTCGCTTGCCACCAGGATCGCGGGGCTGCTCGATGCCCGGGGCCAGCCGTGGCAGCCGCGTTCGGGCGACCGCTTCGTCTTCCCCGACCGTGACCTCGACCAGGTGTTCGTCATCTCGGAGATGACGATCGAGGTGGTCGACCTGCCCACCGGTCGGCTGATCCGCTTCAACGGCACTACCGAGTGGGCTCTGGACAGCACCCCCGCCGCCGACGTCGTCTGGCTCCCGCTCGAGCACCAGCTGCGCGAGCTCGTCGGCGACCGGTTCGTCGCCCTGGCGAGGGTGCCGGAGGGCTGGGCGGTCACCCTGGCCGACGGGTCGCGGCACGTCGCCGACGACCCCGAGGACGCCTACGCCCTGGCGCTCCTCGCCTGAGCACGACGGTGCCACGGCATGGTTCGACAGACGGGCTCCGACCGCGGCTGGCACCATGGCGTGCACAGGAGGCCGAGCCACGAGGGTGACGGCGATCCCTGGGGGACGGGAGGGCCCGTGATCGACACCCGCGTGGTGGGGCCTTGAGCCACCACGAGCTCTGCCCCCGCGTCCAGACCCTGCCCCGGACCCGCCGATGACCGCGGTGGCGACCGAGACCGAGCGACTGCGGGCGTCGGAGGACGCGTCGTACTGGTGGGCCGAGACCGGCTGGCGGGTGCCTGCCCTGATCTCCGCGGCGGGGGTCTTGGTGCTCGCGTTGTCCCAGGCCGCGGTGGCGCTGGCTCCCGAGGGCACCGAGGTGGCCGCGTGGTGGCCCGCCGCCGGGGTGTCGGTCGCCATCCTCGCGCGAGCCCGCGGCCGGCTGCTCTTCGCAGGCCTGCTGGCGACGCTGGCGGCGGCCACTTTCGCCGGCAACCTGTTCGCCGGCCGGGAGCCGCTGGTCGCCGCGGTGTTCTGCCTCGCCAACGTCGCGGAAGCAGCCATCGTGGTGGGGTGGATGCGCCGGGGGATCGACACGCCGCCGGCGCTGCGGACCTTCGACGGACTCGGACGCCTCCTGGTCGGGGTGGCGATCGGCACGAGCGTGCTCGCCACGACCGCGAGCGCTGTGGTCGCTCTCCGGCTGGGCGGCGACTACTGGCTGACCTGGCGCCAGGTCGCCGCCTCGCACGCCGCCGCCATCCTCCTCCTCGCACCTCTCGGCCTGGTGCTGCCCCGACTCCGTGACCGCCGCTGGGGGCTCGAGGTCGCCGCCCAGGGGGCGGCCGCCGTCCTCATCGTGATGCTCGTCTTCGCCCCCGGCCAGGAGCTGCCCCTCGCCTTCAGCGTGCTGCCGGTGATCGCCTGGGCCGCGGTCCGCTTCGACTTCCGTGTGGTCGTCGCGGAGATGATCGGCATCGGCGTGGGCTCCTCGCTGCTGACCTCCGCCGGGTACGGGCCGTTCGCCGCCGCCGGCGTCCGGGGCGAGGCGCCCGCGCTCGTCAGTGCGCAGATGCAGGTCTTCCTGGTCAGCTGCGCGATGTCCGCGCTGCCGCTCGCGGTGGCGGTGGCCCAGCGCCGGGCGGCGCTGCACGACGTGTCCGAGAGCGAGGGCCTGCTTCGTGGCGTGCTGGCGGCCGCCACCCGCAACGCGATCATCGCCACCGACCGCACCGGCACCATCACCGTGTTCAACCCCGGGGCCGAGCTGTTGCTGGGCTACCGCTCCGACGAGGTGGTCGGGTTGGTCACCCCCGGGCTCTTCCACGACCCCAACGAGATCGAGGAGCGGGCTGTCGAGCTGGGCATCGCACCGGGCTTCGACGTCTTCGTGGCAGACCTGCGCAGCGGGCTCGACTCGCGGACGAGGGACTGGACCTACGTACGCAAGGACTCGAGCCGGTGCACCGTGTCACTCACGGTGAGCCGGGTCCTCGACGAGACCGGAGCGCTGTCGGGCTACCTCGGCGTCGCCGAGGACGTCACCGCCTCGCGGCGCGCCGAGGCCGCCCTCCGGTCGGCCCTGGAGAGGGAGCGCCAGGCCGTGGACCGGCTCGAGGACCTCGACCGGGCGAAGAACGACTTCGTCTCGACGGTCAGTCACGAGCTGCGGACCCCCATGACCAGCGTCCTGGGCTACACCGAGATGCTGCGCGACGGAGACGGGGTGGACCAGCTCAGCCCGGACCAGCTCGAGCTGGTCGGACGCGTCCAGCGCAACGGCCAGCGTCTGATGGGACTCATCGACGACCTCCTCACCTTGTCCCGGGTGGAGGAGGGCGAGTTCACCCTGCGCCCGGAGGAGCTCGACCTCCGCGGTGTGGTCCGGGGTGCCCGGGAGGCCGTCGAGACCATGCTCGCCGCGCGGCCGCGCGTGGTCGAGTGCGTGGTCCCGCCGACCGCAGTGGTCCTCGTCGGCGATCGTGATCACCTCGAGCGGGCCGTCACGAACCTGCTGAC
This sequence comes from Nocardioides sp., assembly GCA_039916425.1. GTDB lineage: Bacteria > Actinomycetota > Actinomycetes > Propionibacteriales > Nocardioidaceae > Nocardioides. The sequence continues at coordinate 2,498 of JBDSLK010000033.1, read as the reverse complement.
CAACGCCATCAAGTTCACCCGCGCGGACGGTCGGATCTCCCTGCGCCTCGAAGCGGACGAGCAGCGTGCCACGATCACGGTGACCGACGACGGGATCGGCATTCCCCTCGACGAGCAGGACCGCCTCTTTACCCGGTTCTTCCGCGCCTCGAGCGCCACCCACCACGCCGTCCAAGGCTCCGGCCTCGGCCTGTCGCTGGTGCGGACCATCGTCGGCGCGCACGCCGGGGAGGTCGACCTCCGGTCAGGGCCCGGCCAGGGCACCGAGGTCACCGTCCGCCTGCCCCGGGCCTCGGGGCTCGTCCCGATCGAGGACCGACGCCGGCACCTGGCCCACTGAACCGACGGTGACCCCGGCTCGGCACCACAGCTAGGGACGCAGGGCGCGGCCGATGATCCAGGCGAGGTCGTCGGCAGTCTGCTCCGGCGTGCCCGACGGGTGGGTGACGTGCGAGAGCACCAGTCGCACGATCATGTCGATGCTGCCGCTCACGTGTCGGGGGTCGATGTCGACGTCGTAGTCCTCCAGCCGGACGGCCACGACGGCCTTCGCGGTGTCGACCAGGGCGCCGGAGTCCGTGGTGAGCAGGGGCAGAAGCGTGGTCTCGGCGCCGTACGACGCCGACACCACCGCCTGGAGGAGCGCGTTGCCCGCCGCCGCCGTGAGCACGTTGGCTGCCGCGGCCCGGATCGCCGCCACCAGGTCGTCGGGGTGAGCGTCGAAGGCCGCGTCGACCTCCGCGAGGAAGGTGGCCAGCTCACGGAGCACCATGGCCTCCGCGAGCGCGGGCTTGGAGCCGATCTCGTTGTAGACCGTCTGACGACTGACCCCGACCCGCTCGGCGAGCTTGGCCATCGTCACCCCGGCCCAGCCGACCTCGCAGGTGAGGGCGGCGGCGGCCGCGACCACCCGCTCGTTCATGGTCGGGGACGGCAGGGTGGCGGACACCCGGCCAGTCTACGAAGTTCTCAGGCTCCGACCCGGTCGACCGGGACGAAGTCGGCCTTGTCGCACACCCCGCAGTCGGGGCAGCACCAGTCGTCGGGGATGTCGGCCCAGGCCGTGCCGGCTGCGAACCCCTCGTGCTCGTCGCCCACCACCACGTCGTAGGTGTAGGAGCACCCGGGACAGCGAGCGGACAGCACCTCCCCGGCCCCCCCGAGCCGGCGCCAGTTTTCGGCAGGAGCGAGGCGGGCGGAGGAAACTGGCGCCGGCTCGGCGTGCGGGGCCGGCTCGGCGAGGTAGCGGTCGCGCCGGCGCGGGCTGATGTTGGCCCGGGACAGGTCGCCGCCGAAGTGCGCCCGCACCCGCGGGTCCATCACCCGTCGCCACAGCGGCGGCACGAGGGCGAGCGCGATCATCCCGGCGTACCCCGTCGGCAGCGCCGGGGACTCCTCGAAGTCCCGCAACGCCTGGTAGCGCCGGGTCGGGTTGGCGTGGTGGTCGCTGTGCCGCTGGAGGTGGTAGAGCAGCACGTTGGTCGCGATGTTGTTGGAGTTCCAGCTGTGGCCGGGCAGTACCCGCTCGTAGCGCTGCCGATCGCCCACACCGACCTTCTGCCGCAGCATCCCGTAGTGCTCCATGTAGTTGACGACCTCGAGCAGCGAGAAGCCGACGACGGCCTGGACCAGGAGGTACGGCGTCACCTCGGGGCCGAACGCCGCGATCACCGCGGCCCACAGGACGAGCGACATCAGCCAGGCGTTGAGGACGTCGTTGTCGAGGCGCCACGGGCTCTGGGCGCGGCGGGCGAGTCGGCGCTTCTCCAGCCGCCAGGCGGACGTCACAGAGCCACCGACCGTGCGGTGCCAGAACTGGTAGAAGTTCTCGCCCAAGCGCGAGCTCGCGGGGTCCTCCGGCGTCGCGACGCGGACATGGTGGCCGCGATTGTGCTCGATGTAGAAGTGGCCGTAGAAGACCTGGGCGAGCGCGACCTTCGACAGCCAGCGCTCGTTGGCCTCCTTCTTGTGGCCGAGCTCGTGGGCAGTGTTGATGCCGATGCCCCCGATGCAGCCGATGGAGATCGCGAGACCGAGCTTGTCGAGCGTCGTCAGCGGCTGGTCGGCCAGCACGCCGAAGACGTCCCAGCCCCCGACGACCGCCATGGCCCCCAGGAACCCGACGTACTGGATCGGCAGGAAGAGGTAGGTGATCCAGCGGTAGTAGCGGTCGGCCTCCAACGCCTCGATCACGTCGTCTGGCGGGTTCGATCGGTCGAGTCCGGCGATCAGGTCGATCGCGGGCACGATGGCGAAGATCACGATCGGACCGATCCACCACCAGGTGCTCCAGCCGGTCGAGACGTAGCCGCCGAAGGCGACGAACGACAGGCTCGGCACCACCAGGCCGATCAGCCACAGATAGCGCTTGCGGTCCTTCCAGAGCTCGGACGTGCCCTCAGGCACCGTGCCGCTGGGGGCGAGGCGGGTGGGATAACCGGCCATGGTCATGACCTCCTCGGTCGGGGTTTACATGACCATACGATGTGTAAAGGTGG
>JBDSLK010000032.1:0-13246 GCA_039916425.1 Nocardioides sp. | reverse complement strand
ATCTGCTTCGCCGACTTCCCGACCGAGGCGATCGGCGACACCACCCGCGACTACCGCCAGCTCGGCATCGGCTACGCCAACCTCGGCGCGCTGCTGATGGCGATGGGGCTGGGCTACGACTCCGACGGCGGCCGCGCGATGGCCGCCTCGATCACCAGCCTGATGACCGGCACGTCCTACAAGCGCTCCGCCGAGGTCGCCTCAGTGGTCGGCCCCTACGCCGGCTACGCCCGCAACGCGGAGGCCCACAAGCGGGTCATGCGCAAGCACCAGGCTGCCAACGACACGGTCCGCACCCTCGGGGTCTGCGACGCCGCCACCCACCAGCTGGCGACGGCCGCGTGGGCGCAGGTGCAGGAGCTCGGTGCCCAGTACGGCTTCCGCAACGCGCAGGCCTCGGTGCTCGCGCCGACCGGCACCATCGGCTTCATGATGGACTGCGACACGACCGGCATCGAGCCGGACTTCTCGCTGGTGAAGTTCAAGAAGCTAGTCGGGGGCGGCTCGATGCAGATCGTCAACCAGACGATCCCGCGGGCGCTGCGCAAGCTCGGCTACGCCGAGGAGCAGGTCGAGGCGATCGTCGCCTTCATCGGTGAGCACGGCCACGTCATCGACGCGCCCGGCCTCAAGGGCGAGCACTACGAGATCTTCGACTGTGCGATGGGCGCCCGGGCGCTCAAGCCGATGGGCCACGTCCGGATGATGGCCGCGGCCCAGCCGTTCCTGTCCGGCGCGATCTCCAAGACGGTCAACCTGCCCGAGGACGCCACGGTCGAGGAGATCGAGGACATCTACCTGCAGTCGTGGAAGCTCGGTCTCAAGGCGACCGCGGTCTACCGCGACAACTGCAAGGTCGGTCAGCCGCTCTCCGGTGGCAAGGGCGACAACAAGGGCACATCGTCCAACGCCGATGCCACCGAGGCCCCCAAGACCGTTGAGAAGATCGTCTACGCCCCGACCCGCAAGCGGCTCCCCAAGTCGCGTGCCTCGCGCACCACGTCGTTCACCGTCGGCGGCGCCGAGGGCTACATGACCTCCGGTGCCCACGACGACGGTGAGCTGGGTGAGGTGTTCCTCAAGCTGGGCAAGCAGGGCTCGACGCTGGCCGGCGTGATGGACGCCTTCTCGATCGCGGTCAGCATCGGCCTCCAGTACGGCGTGCCGCTGGAGACCTACGTCTCGAAGTTCACCAACCTGCGCTTCGAGCCGGCCGGCCTGACCGACGACCCCGACGTGCGGATGTCGCAGTCGATCATGGACTACATCTTCCGCCGCCTGGCGCTGGACTACATGTCCTTCGAGCAGCGGTCCGGCATGGGCATCTACTCCGCCCAGGAACGCCAGCGCCACCTCGAGACCGGCTCCTACGAGCCGGTGGAGATCTCCGAGGCCGAGTCCCTCAAGGCCAACTCGCCCGCGGTCGAGCTGGTCGCCGAGGCCGAGCTCGTCGAGGACGCGGTCGAGGCAGCCGGTGTGAAGCCGGCCCCCAAGCAGGCCCACACCTCCGCGGAGCTGATGGAGCAGATCACCGGCACCGCCGTCGACTCCCCGCTCTGCTTCACCTGCGGCACCAAGATGCGCCCGGCTGGCTCGTGCTACGTGTGCGAGGGCTGCGGGAGCACCAGCGGCTGCAGCTGAGCAAAATCGGATCGCAACGGACCCGGCACCTCGGTGCCGGGTCCGTTGCGATCTGCGGTTCGACGTTCAGGGCGTTCAGGGCGTTCAGTACGAGAAGAACCGGTGCTCGATGTCGTGTGCTCGTCCACCCAAGGCCGCGACGACGCGTGGCACCTCGGCGGCAGGCACCGTGACCCAGTACTCGTACTCGTCGCGGCCGGCCCAACCGTTCAGGTCCTGCCCCGCGATGGTCAGAGCACCGTCGTGGTCGAGGGTGGCCTCGACTCGCAGGTTGTCCTGGGACCAGATCCTCAGGCGGGGTCAGTCACCGACGAGCTCTTCGATCCGCTCGAGAGTCCGCTCCATATTGCGCTTCGTCGAGCCCGCCATCCGTCGTACGAATGGTCGCCCCAGCGCTGCCTCGGTGCTGATGTCCCACGTCTCCCGCACGCGCGTCCCGCCCTCGACCGGCTCCAGCTCGTAGCGCCAGGTCCGGCCGGTGACGAGCAAGGTGACCGGTGCGGGCGCCAGGGTGCGCCACGCGATGAGGCGGTTCTCGTCGAGCTCGATGACCTCGTTGCGGGTGGAGTAGCGGGTGCCGAGCTTCATGTCCATCCCGAACGAGTCGCCCAGCTTCAGCCGGCGTCCTCCGGAGCGTGCGCGCTGCACGGTGCCGGACCCATCGATGTCGAGGTGACGTGCCGGGTCGATCAGCAGGTCGAAGATCCTGTCGGGCGCGGCGGGGATCACGCGCTCGACGCTCACGCGGTCACGGTCATTCGTCATGGGCACAGCGTAGGAGCACCGAGAAGCGTCGTTCGCAACAAACGCCGGACCGCAGGCATACCGAAGTCGTACGCTGCTCCCAGACATGGGGGGTGTCACATGACCGAAGAGTCCGCGCGAGAGGTCTCGCAGGAGCAGGGTGCCGAGGCGGCGGAGCCGCTCGACACGACGACGGTGCTGTCCGAGCTCGAGCGCGACGGGTGGACCGTCCTGCACGACGTGGCCTGGCCGGGCCGACGCCGCGGACGGATCGCGCACGTGGTGGTCGCGGGTGACCAGGTCTACGTGATCGACGCCAAGACATGGGCCGGGTCGGTGACCGTGACGGGCGGGACGCTCCGCCACAACGGTCGCGACCGACAGCGCGCCGTCACCGGGGTGTCCTCGGCTGCCCAGGCGATCGCATCACTGGCGCCGACGATCCCGGCGGCCACCGTGCAGCCGGTGCTGTGCCTGGAGCGCGACGAATGGGTGCGCGAGCAGTTCGGCGACGTGATGATCTGCTCGACCCACAACCTGGTCTCGCTGCTGCGCGCACGGCCGGAGGCCCGACCCGACTTCCAGCTCGTCGACCTGCTCGGCCAGCTCGAGAGCGCCTTGCGCACCCAGGCCGGCTCCGCGGTGCCCGACGAGGGTGGGGAGACCGGGGGGTCGCCCGTGCGCGGCCGACGACGGATGCTGGTCCTCAAGGCGGGGCTCGGCCTCGGTCTGGCCTCGACCCTGCTCTTCACCAACCTGGCGCCGTCGCTCGGTGACCGGATCACCGAGGTCGTGAGCAGCGTCATCACTCCGGCGGCCGACCTCCCGGCGCCCGCGCCGGTGACCAAGGTCAAGAAGCACAGGAACCATCAGCAGAAGAGGGCCGCGAGGAAGCAGGCCCAGCAGGGCTAGCCAGCCGTCACGACCCGGATCTCGCGCCCCAGCCGGGCGCCGCGCTCCAGCTCGAGGTCGTCACCGGACCAGAACTTCCCGGGGTCGTAGTAGTTCGTGGGCCGACGGCCGTCGAGCAGCCCCATCGCGGTGTACGTCGCGGCGACCACCTCGGCGCAGTACGTCATCTCGGCGGGTGCGGCGCGTCGTACCCGACCGCGAGCCCACCGCGCCACCAGGGCGGCTGTGGCGGGGAAGGGCGTGCCGTCGAGCCGCGCGACCGTCCGGAGCACGGCCGCCTCCACCTCCGGCGTGATCTCCGCCTCGAGCTGTCGCAGCCAGGCGTGCTGCGCGTAGCGCCCGGTCCACTGCTCCACCGCCTCTCGCAGGTCGTGCAGCTGGACGCCACGCTGGTGGTGGCCCGACCACACGTCCCGCAGACCCTTGCCGAGCTCGGCGTGCCACATCAGCGGCGGCAGGTCGTCGAGCACGACGGCCATCCCGACATGGTTGACCGGCGCGTTGGTCAGCACCCGGATAGCCTGGTCAGTGGCCGTGCGGCCTCGGAACAGCCACAGGTCGCCGGTGCGGGTCAGCTCGGCCGCATCGTCCAGGGTCAGGTGGCTGTCGTTCATGGGAGGGTCCTCGACGTGAAGCTGTGGAAGGTGCTCGGGATGGCGGGGCTGGCCGGGGTGGCTGCGACCGGGGCCATCATCGCCCGTGACCAGCGTCGGCGCGCACAGCTCACCCCCGACGAGGTCCGAGACCGCCTGCACGCGCGCCTCCACGCGACGGAGTCGGAGGAGCGCGGGACCGCCTCCGGCTGACCGGTTGTCCACAGGGGGCCGCGACGGCCCGACACGCGGAGCGGCCTCTTCCCAGCATCGGGACATCTCGTCGCTCGGGACCCCAGGCCTGGTCACCCTCCTCATGCTGGCCGGCTGCACCGACAACCCCCTCACCACGGGCGGCGAAGGTCCGCCCGTTCCGGGCCTACCGCCCGGCTGTCGGTGCAGGGAGGTAGGAATGCTGCGACGACAAGGCGACGCCGTCACCAATTTTGGCATCGCGCTGCGCTCCACTCACGGGTCAACCGAAATCTTCGAGCTGGATCGGTCGACGAGGGTCGGGAGACTTGCCGTCTCGGCCTCCGCGACGCAGGATGGTGGGTGGGGGAACATCTCGGGCTTCACGAACGGTGGGGGATTCACCATGGGCATGCTGATCCAGACCGACAACCGGGGGCGAGTGCAACTGCACGGCCACCGCAACCAGCGGTTCCTGATGCGGGAGAACGGCGACGGGAGCCTGCACCTGGTGCCGACGCGGGTGGTGACCGAGGCGCAGTCGGAGTACGAGAACACACCCGGTCTCCAGGAGATCCTGGCCCGGGCGAACCAGGCGCCGACAGTGCGTCGTACCCGCCACCTGCAGCGTCGATGAGGCCGCACGGCGCCTACTCCACCGTCGTCGACGAGCAGCTGGACCGGCTCCAGGGCGGTTCCGACGCCGACCTCTACCGAGGGGTCCTCGAGGCCTGCGAGCTTGCGCTCACCACCACCCAGATCGCTCAGGCCTCCTCGAGCATCGTGACCACCGAGGAGGGCATCCGCTTCCGCCTTCCGGTGGCCGGCCGACCGGAGCACCATGTCTTCTGGTCCGCAACCGACGACGGCCCGCGGATCGAGGCTGTCTTCCCGCATCCTTGACCAGGATCGCCGTGCCTGGTGCGGGCTCGGTGATCGCGCTACCTCGGCGGTGGCCAGCGGGCACCGTCACGCGGGACCCACTGCTGTGAGGGGATGACATGAGTGACTACCTGGACGTGACCACGCCGGACGGCCGGACCCTGGAGGTGCTGGTCGGCGGGGCGAGCGACGGCTTCTCGTTGCTCTACCACTCGGGCACGCCGACGGCCGCCGTGCCGTACGACCGGTTGGACGAGGTCGTCACCGGCCTGGGCCTGCGCCTGGTGACCTACTCACGACCGGGGTACGGCGGGTCGACGCCGCGCATCCTGGCCGACGAGACCGGGCCCCGGGTGCGTGACGACGTCGACGACTCGGTCACCGTCCTCGACCACCTCGGTGTCGATGACTTCCTCACCCTCGGTTGGTCCGGTGGCGGTCCGCGGGCACTGGGCTGCGCGGCGATGCTGCCCGGGCGCTGCCGCGCGGCGGCCACGCTCGCGGGTGCGGCGCCGTACGGTGTGGACGATCTCGACTTCACCGCAGAGATGGCCGAGGAGAACGTCGAGGAGTTCGCGGTCGCGGTGCTGGGTGCGACCCCCTACGCAGCGCTCCTCGAGCGCACGATGCCGCCCATCTTCGAGGCCTCCGCCGACGACCTGATCGCGGCCTTCGGGGGGCTGGTGACGGCGGTCGACGCGGAGTTCGTCACTGGTGACTTCGCCGACTACATGAGCCGGGTCTTCGGCCGGGCGGGGGCGCAGGGCGTCGTCGGGGCCCGGGACGACGGGTTGGCGATAGTCGCGCCCTGGGGCTTCGACGTCGCCGGCATCCGGGTGCCCGTCGCGGTCTGGCAGGGCCGGCAGGACGCGATGGTGCCCTACGGCCACGGTAAGTGGCTCGCGCAGCACGTGCCAGGCGCGGAGGCGCACCTCTTCGATGACGAGGGGCACCTCTCGCTCTTCGCGCGGATGGAGGAGATCCTCGCCGACCTCAAGCGACTCGGCGGCGCCTGAGGTCTAGCCGGGGTCGGCTCGGGCTCACGTTAGATCGGCGTCGCGGCGTCGGCGGCCGCGCGTCCGCAGCCCGGACGTACGACGGGCACGGGTGCGGACGGTGCGCAGTTCGGTGTCGCGCTCGAAGGCGCTCATCATCACGGTGGCGGCGTTGGCAGCGATGGGGTTCATGGTGATCTCCTGACGTTCTCTGACCCCTCCAGCGTGGCGCAGAGATGTCGCCCTCGGCATCGGGAGATCTACCTAAAGACTCCGACGGCCCGCCTGGTGTGCACAGGGTGAGGAGCGACGAGCTCTCTCCACAGGCCGGCTCGGGGTGTCGGTGAGCGCTCCTAGCGTGGCCGACATGAGTCAGTCCGCGCACACGAGCACGCACCCGGTGCTCCGGTGTGCCGCGGAGGTCCGGGACGCCCTGGACGCGGTGACCGAGGTGTCCGCGACCTACCTGACGACGGAGACCAAGCGGCTGGCACTGCTCATGCTGTCGCGCGAGGCCCATCGGCTGCAGGCGCTGATGCTGCGGGTGATGGCCGCGTCGGACGACGTGGCGGCGGAGTCCGGCGCGCGGTCGCCGGCGGCTTGGCTGGCGCACGAGATGCGCCTCGACGGGGCCGAGGCGCGTCGTCTCGAGCGGTTGGCCGACGGGATGGAGCGGCACGCCGCTGTGGCTACCGCACTCGGCGCCGGTGACCTGGCGCCCGGCCAGGCGGAGGTGATCGCGCGCGCGCTCGACGACCTGCCGGCGGAGGTGACGCCCGCCGTGCGCGCCGAGGCCGAGCGGACCCTGGTGGAGCACGCTGCCGACCTCGACCCACGGGGCCTGCGCATCCTGGGGCGACGCATCCTCGAGGTGGTCGCGCCGGGAGTGGCCGACGAGCACGAGCGACGGCTGCTGGAGGCCGACGAACATCGGGCGCGGGCAGCCGCCCAGATCACGACGCGGCGACTGGGCGGCGGGCTTAGCCGCGCCGTCGTGGACCTGCCGGACTCGACGATGGACGTCTGGGTGTCCCAGCTCCAGGCCTACGCCTCACCGCGTCGGGCTCACCTGGCCGACGTGGCCTGGCGCGATCCGGCGAGCGGTGAGCGCGTGCCCTACGCACGTCGGCTGGCGCAGGCCTTCGCCACGATGATCGAGCACCTGCCGACCGAGGCCCTCCCCCAGCACGGCGGCACCTCGGTGTCGGTGCTGGTCAACGTCGACCTCGCCGACCTGGTCGGCGGGCTCGGTGTCGCGGAGCTGTCCACCGGTGAACGGCTCTCGGCCGGCGAGGTGCGCCGGCTGGCGTGCAACGCGTCGATCGTTCCCGTCGTCCTGGGCGGTGCGTCGGAGATCCTCGACCTAGGGCGTGGGCAACGGCTCTTCAGCCCGGCCCAGCGTCGGGCGATGGCTCGTCGCGACGGTGGCTGCCGCGCCGAGGGGTGCGACATCCCGGCCGCCTGGACCGAGGCCCACCACCTGCAACCGTGGAGTCGCGGCGGCCGCACGGACCTGGCGGACGGGCTGCTGCTCTGCTCCTTCCACCACCATCGCGCGCACGACCGGGGCTACGAATCCTCGCGCCTGCCCAACGGCGACGTGCGGTTTCACCGGCGCGTCTAGGCCTTAGGGATCACGGGTTGGGGTGACACCCGGTGAGTCTGCGCGTAGGTGTGGGCCACGGAAGACAGTCTCTGGATTGCGAGATCTAGAGAATAGGAAGTCATTCCGTGACCCACGAGGACATTGTGTACGACAGGCGTGTTCGGTTGATCGAGTACGCCGCCAGAATCGGGAACGTGAGCGAGGCCTGCCGGGTGTTCGGCGTCTCGCGCAAGACCTACTACGAGTGGATCAACAAGGCCGAGCAGTACGGCCTCTCAGCGTTGCTCCCCCGCGAGCGGCGCCGTCCGCACCAGCCGAACGAGATGACCTCAGAGGAGGTCGCGGTGATCTTGTCCGAGGCGATCGCCAGGCCGACGCTGGGCCCGAAGTCGTTGCTGCGACACCTCACCAAGCGTGGGGTGAACCGTTCAGCCTCGGGGGTCGCGAAGGTCCTCAAGCGGCACAACCTCGGCACCGCCAAGCAGCGTGTGATTGCGTTGGCGTCGTTGACCGCCACCGTGACTGGTCAGCTCACCGAGGCCGCCCTGGAGGGCCCGTTCGGGTTCTGCCAGTTCGCCTCGCGTCCGGGCCAGGTTGTAGCCCTGGATGCGTTCTACGTCGGCAAGCTCAAAGGTGTCGGCGCGGTGTGGCAGCTGACCGCGGTCGATATCGCGACCCGGGTCGCGGTCGTGCAGCTCGTCGTGGGCGACAAGACAGCCACCGTGGCGGCGTTGCTGCTGGACCACCTGAAGAAGGCGCTGCGCAAGCACGGCATCACCCTCGACGGGATCCTGACCGACAACGGCCCGGAGTTCGTCGGCAAGGCCTTCCAGGCCCGGGTGGGCGAGCTCGGGTTGCACCATCACCGGATCCCGCCCAGGTCGCCGAACCACAACTCGGTGTGCGAACGGTTCCACGCCACGGTGCTCACCGAGTTCTACCGTCCGCACTTCCACCGGGGTCGTGTCGAGGACGTCGCGCTGCTCGACCGCTCGCTGCAGGCCTGGATCGTCGACTACAACAACGAGCGCCCCAACAACGGTGACTACATGGCCGGCCGCACACCCCTGCAGGTCAAGAAGGAACTCAAGCGCCGCATCAGACAGACTGTCGCCTGACCATCCGGTCAACAGTCCAGAGACGTCGACCTGTGTCACCCCGACCCGTGCTTCGGAAGGTCGAGGCCGACGCCGTGGTCGGCCCGTCAGCCGACCAGGTGGACGCGTGCCGTCACGATCTCGAGGTCGACGACCGAGCCGGCGATCGTGAGTGTCTCGTCGATCGTCTCCCAGTCGCCCCCGTCGACCCGATAGCGACCCGTGTAGGTGACGTCGACCGACGGATGGACGACGACGTCCGCATCGATGTACTCGTGGGCGACCGAGAGCTCTCGCCCCTGCACGTAGGCCGCGCCCGGATCCGTGGTCTGCCCGGTGGCCGTGTCGTCGGACTCCCCAGGCTGTGCCCAGTGCCAGGTGTACGACGAAGGGGTCGCCTCGATGACGACTGTGTGACCGAAGATGTCGACGGACTCGGTTTGAGGGTCGGTGAGGGTGGTGTAGAAGTTCGTCGGGAAGTTGACCAGGGTCCGGCCGTCGGAAGGTTGGACGATGAGCTCGGCCTTCGGCCACGCGACGGCCTTGAACTCCTCCGTGACGCGACGTTTGGTGACGGCTCGGAAGTCGTACTCGTCCTTGGCGGTGACACAGAAGACCCCGTAGGGGACGAACGCGTCGTCGGTGGTGGCGGTAACCGGTGCGCGGTCCAGGATGTACCACGTCCCGATGTCGGCACCGGACTGACAGGCACGAGGGCTGTAACAGGACCCAGTGGTCTCAAGTCGGCCGCAGAGCTGGGGTCCCTGGCGGTACTTCCACTCGGACTGGTTGCTGATCAAGACGCGGACGTCGGATGCGGTGAAGATGCACCGCTGATGGGCCTGAGAGAGATCGCTGTCTGAGTTGCAGACTTCATCAGCCGCGGCAGGCTCCACATAAAGAACAACGCTCAATTGAACCAATAGCGCGATGATCCCGAGACGGCCCCGAACGCTCATGACGCGACCTGACTCATGTTCGAGATGCTCCAGCCGTCCGCCGCAAGTCTCAGATCGAAGCGTTCGGTGATTCGACCCCCAACAAGCGTCGACTCTTGAGCGCGGTCAGAAGGGGCGTACCTCGTGGGGCGTGCGTCGATCGCCACATCGAAGCTAGGTTTGTTTGGTGGGCCGTTGCCTTCACTGATGCTGAGGATGCGCCATCCTTTCGTCTCAACGAAGCCGCCACTCTCGTAGATGTCATCAATCTGGCTTGCGAAGTCCTGACATGGGAGGCAATTGGTACTCACAAGGCGATAGGCCTCGGTGTCCCCGGACGTTTGCATCTCGTTGCTTAGTTCCACCCAGCGCTCGATGAACTCCTCGGCGGTCTCCGACTCACCCGTCTTCGTCGGCGAAGGAGCCGCGCTCGTCGGCGTCGGGGTCGACGAGGGCGTGGGCGCGAGGATGGGGTCGGGGTTGTCGTTGGTGCAGGACACCAGCAGCACGAGGGGGACCGCGAGTGCGGTCAGCAGACGTTGGACCTTCACGGAGGACCTTCCGAGGAGCCGGTACGCACGTCAGGTTAGCCCGCGAGTACCCCGGCCAACAGCCCCCTGAGCCCTGCCTGTGGAGAGACGCCGTCAGCGCGTCGGGAGGGGTCCGCCTACTCGTCGCCGCGCAGCGTGAACGAGCGCAGCCGGTCCCCGGCGAACCACACCGAGCCGAGAGCGACGACGGCACTGGCGATGAGGGCGTAGGTGAGCCCGGTGCCCGGCGGGGGCACCAGGGACGAGACCGAGGCGCCCACCTCGATACCCCAGGCGCCCAGGTCGAGCCATCGGATGCCGCGGAGCAGACCGCCCAGCAGGCCCTCCCACAGCAGCACGAACAACAGCCCGACGACCACGGCGTGCCGGGTCAGCGCCGCCAGCCCGAGGAAGAGGGCGGAGTACGTCGTGCCGGCGACCACGCCGGCGACCAGCCAGGCCAGCGCCCGGCGGGGGTCTGAGGAGTCGATGACCAGGCCGGCGACGAGGAGCGGGACCGCGCCGAAGGCCAGCGTGGCGAGCCAGGCGACGACGTACTTGCTGGTCGCCACCGCGTGCCGCGGCACCGGCTTGGCGAGCAGGTAGACGATCGAGCCGTCGTCGATCTCGGGGCCGAGCACCGCCGAGGAGGCCAGCAGCGCCACGATCGGCAGCGCCAGCGTGAAGCCGACGTTGTCGACCAGCTCGTAGCCGACGCCCTGCTCGGTGAGCGCGCGGATCAAGACGGCGAGCCCGATGAGGAGGGCGGGGACCACCATCAGCACCAGGCCGCGACGACGCCCGAAGAGCGCCTGGAAGGAGAGCCGCGCGATGGTGGCGTTCATGTCGACACCAGGTAGGCGAAGACGCTCTCCAACGACTCGTCAGTCGGGGTGAGCTCGATGATCCGGACGCCGGCGTCGCGGGCGAGCCGGGGCAGCCGGACGGCGAACGAGCCCAGGTCGGAGACCGCCAGGTCGAGCCCGCCGCGGCCGCTCACCGTCCCCCCGCTCACCGTCACCCCGCGCACCGTCACCCCGCGCACCGTCACGCCGACCACCGAAGGCTCGGCGATCAGGGCGGCGGCGAGCCGGCGGTCGTCGTCGGAGACCACGACGTACTGCACCGGGCGGTCCGTCATCAGCCGCCGGATGGCGCCGAAGTCACCGGACGCCGCGTGCCGGCCGGAGACGACGACCTCGATCTGCCGGGCCACCTGCTCGACCTCCTCGAGGATGTGCGAGCTGAACAGCACGGTGCGTCCCTCGGCCCCCATCCGCTGGAGCAGCCCCATCAGGTGCAGCCGCTGGCGGGGATCGACGCCGTTGAAGGGTTCGTCGAGGAGCAGCACGCCGGGGTCGTGGACCAGCGCGGAGGCGAGCTTGACCCGCTGCCGCATGCCCTTGGAGTAGGTGTCGATCCGGCGTCCGGCGGGTTCGGTCATCTCGACGACGCCGAGGGCGCGCTCGGTGGCGGCGCCGGGGTCGGCGAGCCCGTGCAGCTCGGCGTTGGCGAGCACGAACTGGCGGCCGGTCAGGTAGCCGAAGCTGATCTCGCGCTCGGGCACCAGCCCGATCGTGCGGTGCACCTCGGTACTGCGCCAGATCTGCCGGCCGTCCAGGGTGACGGTGCCGGCCGACGGGGACAAGAAGCCGGCCATCAGCGCGATCAGCGTGGTCTTGCCTGCGCCGTTGGGGCCGAGCAGGCCGGTAACACCGGGCCCGACGGTCATCGAGATCCCGTTGACGGCGACCACGTTGCCGTACCACCGCGAGACCGCGTCCAGGACCAGCGTGCTCATCGACCGGCCACCTTGCGGTAGCGCAGCAGCAGCAGTCCGAGGCAGAGCCCGGCGAGAACCACGAAGGTGACGAAGTACGCCGCCTCCATGCCCGCGCCGGTCGGCGGGGTGAGGGAGTCGAGGCCCGAGAGGGTGGCGCCGGCACCGCGATAGAGGGAGTACGGCGAGAACAGGCCGGCGATCTCGCCGATCCGCGGCCGTTCCTGATCGGTCGCGATGCCCTGGACGGCGGTCACGATGCCATTGCCGAGCAGCAGGACCGCGATGGTGGAGACGACCGCGAAGCCGCGCCGGACCGACACCGACGCGATCAGGGCGGCGACGCCGGTGAGGGTGAGCGCCAGCAGGACCACCAGCAGGACGGCCTTCGCGGCGTCCTCGGTCTGGGTGCTCGCGTCGAGCTCGCCGAGCAGCGCGCCGACGTACAGCATCAGGATCGGCAGCAGCAGGAAGACCAGGGTCGCCGCGAGCAGCGCCGCCCATCGAGCCAGGGCGTAGTGCGCGGCGCGCAGCGGCCGGGCCAGGTAGAGGGTGATCGTGCCGTGCCGCAGGTCACGGGAGAACAGCACCGGTGCCTGCGAGGCGACGAAGATGCCGAGCAGGACCTGGGTGGTGGAGGCGTACTGCGCGTAGGAGACCGGCAGGGTCTGCAGCCCGACCAGCACCATCGCGCCCACCACGATGACCGCCGGCAGCAGGTTGAGGGCGAGCAGCAGGAACGGCAGCACCTTGGACCTGCCCGAGCGGCCGATGCCGAAGGCATTGAGGAAGCCGTTGACGAAGAGCGCGCGGGCGATCGCGCCCTCGCCACACCGGGGCCCGGTGTAGGGGCGGTAGCCGAGGTCGTGGATGACCCCGCTCCGCTCGGCAGCGCCGCGCTCAGCCACGAGCCACCACCGTCACCGGCTCGTCGCCAGTCTCATCGCCAGGCTCATCGCCAGTCTCATCGCCAGTCTCATCGTCAGTCTCATCGCCAGGGTCGTGGAAGACGTCCTCGATCCGGCGGTGGTCGGCTTGGATGCGCACCAGGCCGAGGCCGAGGTCAGCAGCGGTGTCCCGGACGAGGTCGTGGAGGTCGGTTGGGCCGCTGCGGTCGGCAGCAGGGTCGGCAGCAGGGTCGGCAGCCGGGTCGGGCGGCTCGAGGGCGATCAGCCCGCCTCGTGCCCGGGTGACGACCCCGGCCCGGGCGAGCGCCTGCATCATCTGGGCCTGGGCGTCCTCACCGATCACCTCGACGAGCAGGGTGCCGGTGGCGTCGAGGAACTCGTCGGTGCGTGAGGCCCGTAGCAGCCGGCCACCGTCGAGGATCACCACG
>JBDSLK010000031.1:0-21543 GCA_039916425.1 Nocardioides sp. | reverse complement strand
TGGCGCCGGGTCGGCGGTGAAGTAGCGCCGGGTCGGCGGTCAGCGGCCGTGGAAGACCGGCTTCTCCTTGGCGAGGAAGGCGGTGACGGCGGCCTCGTGGTCCTCGGTGGCGCCGGTGCGCTTCATCATCGCGTCCTCGAAGGCCAGCGACTCCGCGAGCGTGTGGTCCGCGGCGTAGGCGACCGAGGCGCGCATCGCGGCCAGGGCGACGGTCGGCCCCGCGGCGAGCCGGGCGGCCAGGTCGCGGACCGTGGCACTCAGGTCGTCGGCGGGCACCACCGAGGTGGCCAGCCCGAGGGCCACCGACTCCTCGGCGCCCACCGTTCTCGGGAAGTACAGGAGCTCGAGCGCCTTCGCCGCGCCGACCAGCCGCTGCAGCGTGTGGCTCGAGCCGGTGTCGCAGGAGAGCGCCACACCGGCGAACGCCAGGTTGAAGCCGGCACCCTCGGCCAGCACCCTCAGGTCGCAGGCGAAGGCCAGGCTGGCGCCTGCCCCGGCCGCCACGCCGTTGACCGCTGCCAGCACCGGCTTGCGCATCGTCGCCAGCGCGGTGACCAACGGGTTGTAGTGCTCCGCCACGGTGGTGAAGAGTGAGTCGCGGTCGTCCCCGCGCAGGATGCCGATGTGCTCGTTGAGGTCCTGGCCTACGCAGAAGGCACGACCGGTGCCGGTGAGCACCACGCAGCGCACGGCGTCGTCGTCGGCGACCCGGCGTACCGTCTCCAGCAGCGACAGCTTGGTTGCCACGTCGAGGCTGTTCATCGCCTCGGGACGGTTCAGGGTGATCGTCGCGACGCCGTCGTGGACGTCGAGCAGGACGGGTTCCGGTCGTGCGCTCATGGCTGCAGGGTAGGGCGTCGGGCGTGCGAGTCGGCACCTGTGGTCCGGGTCACCCGACGGATGGGGGATAATGGTGCGGACGTGTGCTGTGCCGGTGGGGTGCGCCGCGTGCACGATCCAGCGACCGGGTCGCTGCGAACGAACGAGGAACCCAAGAAGGAAGAGGTGCGCGGATGGCGGCGATGAAGCCCCGAACCGGCGACGGTCCGCTCGAGGTCACCAAGGAGGGCCGGGGCATCGTGATGCGCGTGCCGCTCGAAGGTGGCGGCCGGCTGGTGGTCGAGCTGAACGCCGAAGAAGCCGGTGCTCTCGGTGATGCTCTCAAAGCCGTCGTCGGCTGATAGGCGTGGGCAAGACTGACTCGGCAGGCCTTCCCCCTCAGGTCTCCCCACCGCAGTTCGCGCTGAGCGCGCTCCTGCCCGACGCCGTCCGTGGCGTCGAGGTGTGGGCCTTCCCCGTGATCCCGGGTCCCGACGGGACCGTCCTCCTCGGACTGGGTGCCGACGAGGCCTCCGACACCCTGGGGGTGGACCTCCTCGACGCGCTCGAGGCTCTGGTCCGCGCTCCGGGGGCCACCGACACCAGGTCCGGGCCTGCCGGGCCGGGTGCCGCAGGGCGCGTGAGCTGCATCCCCGTGACCGGCGCCGACGGCCCGCGACGGGTCCTGCTGGTCGGGGTCGGCGACGAGACCACGATCGACTTCCGCCGGGCGGGCGCCGCCCTGGCCCGCGCGACCAAGGACACCGGGTCCGTCGTCAGCACCGTGTCGGCGATCGCCGACACCGAGGGGTTCGAGGCCTTCGTGGTCGGAGCGATGCTCGGCTCGTTCGGCTTCCACTGGCGCTCGGCCGGCCCGAAGGAGCGTCCGGTGGCGCGCATCGTGCTCGCCGGGCTTCCCGACGCCCCGGAGCGTGACGTCGAGCTGCGCCGTGCGATCGCCCTCGGTGGCGCCGGGTGGCGCAGCCGCGCCCTGGCCACCGTGCCGTCCAACCTCAAGAACCCGGCCTGGCTGGCCGAGCAGGCGCGCGAGGTGGCCGCCGACGCCGGCCTCGAGATCACGGTGTGGGACGAACGGGAACTGGCCAAGCGCGGCATGGGCGGCCTGATCGGCGTCGGTCGAGCCTCGGCGACTCCGCCGCGGCTGATCCGTCTCGACTACACCCCGGCCAAGGCCAACCGGCGTACGCCACGGGTCGTCCTGGTCGGCAAGGGCATCACCTTCGACTCCGGCGGGCTCTCCATCAAGCCGGCCGAGGGCATGACCACCATGAAGCGTGACATGACCGGCGGTGGTGTCGTCATCGCCGTCCTCGGGGCACTCGCGGCCGTGGGCTGCCCGGTCCGGGTCACCGGCCTGATCGCGGCCGCGGAGAACGCCATCGGCGGCGATGCGCTCCGCCCCGGTGACGTCATTACGCACTACGGCGGTCGCACCTCCGAGGTCAACAACACCGACGCCGAAGGACGACTGGTGCTCGCCGACGCGCTGGCCTACGCCGTCGACGAGCTCAAGCCCGACGTGATCATCGACGTCGCCACGCTGACCGGGGCCATCAAGGTGGCGCTCGGCACCAGCCTCGGCGGACTCTTCGCCAACAACGAGGCGCTGGCGGCCGCCCTCGGCGACGCCGCCCAGCGGTCCGGTGAGCCCGTCTGGCGATTCCCGCTGGCCCCGGACTACGAGGAGAAGCTGGCCTCGAAGGTTGCCGACGCCGACAACGCGCCGGGCGGACCGGGCGCCATCACGGCTGCCCTCTTCCTCCAGCACTTCGTCGGTGACGTCCCCTGGGCCCACCTCGACCTGGCGTCGGTGGGCGACTCGCTCGACGAGCGGTTCGAGTGGACCGCGGGCCCGACCGGCTTCGGGGCCCGCGCGCTGCTCACGTGGTTGGGCTCCCCCGAACCGCTCGCCCGCATCTGACCGACCCACCGAGGAGGAACCCATGATCGGACTCACGGTGCGCTGGTCGCTCGCCGACGCCCCCGCCGGGGTCGAGGAGACGCTGGCGTCGTACGTCGCCGACACCTCGCACGCCCGCTTCACCGGCAAGCAGGGGCTGCGCTTCAAGACCTGGCGGATGCGGCCGCGTGAGTGGTTCGAGGGGTGCTACGTCTTCGCGACCAGTGAGGCCCGCGCCGAGTTCGAGCGCGACTTCGCCGCGGGCGCCGCGGATGCGCCGGGCTCGCAGATCATCGGCAGCCCGCCGGTGCTGATCGAGGCGTGCGACGTCGTCGCGGTGGCTGAGGGCGGCGACGGCTTCATCGCCGCGCCCCGCGCCTGACGGCTCAGCCCTCCGGCGCCCACTCCTTCTTGGCGACCAGCAGACCGTCGCCGACGGGGAGGAGCAGGGGCACGAGCCCGTCGTGCTCCGCGACGGCGCGGACCACTTCGCGGATCGCGGAGGTCTCCTCGTCGCGCTGCGCCGGGTCGGCGACCCGGTCGTGCCAGAGGGCGTTGTCGAAGGCCACCACGCCGCCGGGGCGCAGCAGCCGTAGCGCGGCGTGCAGGTAGGCGGAGTACTCGCGCTTGTCGCCGTCGCAGAAGACGAGGTCGTAGTGGCCGTCGGTCAGTCGGGGGAGCACGTCGAGAGCAGCACCGGAGATGGTGCGCGCCCGCTGCGGGGGGATGCCGGCGTCGGCGAAGGTCTGCCGGGCCAGCCGCTGGTGCTCGGCCTCGATGTCGACGGTGGTGAGGACGCCATCGGCACGCATCCCGCGCAGCAGCCAGAGCCCGGAGACGCCCGTGCCGGTGCCGACCTCGACGACCGCCCGTGCCTCGAGCACCGAGGCCAGGAAGCACAACGCCGCCCCGCCGCCGTTGCCGATGGGCGACACCCCGACCTCGTCCGCGCGGGCACGGGCATCCGTGAGCACCTCGTCCTCGGCCACGAACGACTCGGCGTAGCTCCAGCTGGCGGGCTTGATCGGGCTGGTGATGACGGCCTCCTGGGGGTGGTCGCGCGTGAGCGCGTGAGGAACGTCGTGACTCTATCGCGGGCCAGGGGCCTGCCGGCCCGCCCGAGCCGTGCGGAACATCGGGGGGTCGCGAGTCGTTGTGCCCCCTGAGGAGTTTCAAAGCAAACCCCACCGGCCACTCCCAGGTTCCTCTCAGGCGGCGTACCTAGGGTTCGACGAGGAAGGACAGAGACGCTGTTCGGATCGAGGACGCGCACCGGGGTCGCCCCGGGCGAGGCGCGAGGTGGGGAGGCTCCCGTGGGAGACCCGGGGACCATCACCGTGCCCACGTGGGAAGAGATCGTCGAGCGCCACTCCGACCGCGTCTATCGGCTCGCCTACCGCCTCACCGGCAACCGGGTCGACGCCGAGGACCTCACCCAGGAGGTCTTCGTCCGGGTCTTCCGCAGTCTCGACTCCTTCACCCCCGGCACGTTCGAGGGCTGGCTGCACCGCATCACCACCAACCTCTTCCTCGATCAGGCCCGCCGCAAGCAGCGGATCCGCTTCGACGCGCTCTCGGACGAACGGGCCGCCCGCCTGCGGAGCACGGCCCCGGACCCCCACCTCGCCTATGCCGAGCAGACCTTCGACGACGACATCGAGCGCGCGCTGGCGTCGCTGCCTCCCGACTTCCGGGCGGCCGTGGTGCTCTGCGACGTCGAGGGCCTCAGCTATGAGGAGATCGCGACCATCCTCGACGCCAAGCTCGGCACCGTCCGCTCCCGTATCCACCGCGGCCGGGCCATGCTGCGCGCGGCGCTGTCCCACCGCGCCCCCGTCGACGGACGGGTGCGGTATGCCGGTCCCGAAGGTGCCAGATCATGATCGGCCACCTCGGGCCCCGCGTCTCCGCCCTCCTCGACGGCCAGCTCGAGCCCGCTGAGGCAGAGCGCGCCTGGGAGCACGTGCACGCCTGCCACTTCTGTCGCGACCTGGTCGAGCGGGAGGGGTGGATCAAGACCCGCCTCGCCGGGCTCTCGTTCGGCGAGCAGGGCACCCCGGCCGCGCTGAAGGGCAGCCTCGCCCACGGTCCCGTCGACGGACTCGGCTGCGGACCCCGGGCCCCCACGGCGACGACCCACCGTCAGTGGTCCGGCGTGGCCGTCCTGGGCGGTGGCGCGCTGGGCGCCGCCGTCGTCGGGATGCTTGCGCTCGGCGTCGCGCAGAACGGTACGCCGGCCGAGCGACGCCCGCCGGTGACGAGCCTGACCCGGCCGAGCGAGACGGGTAGCGCGGTGCCCGGGACGCTGCGCCTGCCGACCCGCAGTGCCCGTGCGGGCATCGCAGGGGTGAAGATAGTCCCGTGACCGACTCTCGGAGCGACCAGGACGAGCCACGCGAGTCCCCCGTGCACGGGGACTCCCCGGGGTCTGATGAGTCGCGCACCGAGCCCTTGTCCGGGTTGCCGCTGGACCGGCCCGGCCAATCTGGCCCGTCTGGCCCGACTCGCCCTCACGGCCCTGCCTCGGCGTGGACTCCACCGAGCGGTCCGTACCCGGCCGGCCCCGGACCCGTCGGCGGCCCCGACGGCGCGCCGTACCAACAGCGCCCGCCCATGCCGACCGGGCTCACGCCGCAGGGACAGCCCTACGGCCCGTGGGCCCCCCGCGGCCCCTACGACCGGCCGTACGGTGCCCCGGAGCAGACGCTGGTGCTGGGCGGTCCCGACCGCCGCCCGCAGGGCCGGGTCTCCGCCTGGGTCTGGCCGGCGGTCACCGCACTGGCGCTCCTGGTCGGCCTCCTAGGCGGGGCGGTCGGAGGCGCGGCCTACGACCGGTGGGACGACAACCGTCCCGGTGCGGTCGACGGTGGCCTCGAGGGCGTGCAGACCCGCAACGAGGCGCCCCTGCCCGTCGACAACGGGTCGGTCGCCGCAGTGGCGCGGGAGCTGGTGCCGAGCACCGTGCAGATCATCGCCGAATTCGGGGGCGAGAGCGGTGGGGCGACCGGCTCCGGCTTCGTGTTGGACGCCGAGGGCCACATCATCACCAACAACCACGTCGTCGCGAGCGCGGCCGAGGACTCCGGCAGTATCGAGATCGTCGACCAGCAGGGCAACCGCTATGACGCCGAGCTGGTCGGGCGTAGCCCCGTCTACGACCTCGCGGTGCTCTACGTCAAGGAGGCGACCGGCCTGCGCCCTGCCGCGCCGGGCTCCTCGGAGTCGCTCAACATCGGCGAAGGCGTCGTCGCGATCGGTTCGCCGCTGGGCCTGAGCTCGACGGTCACCGCAGGCATCGTCAGCGCCCTGCACCGGCCGGTCACCACGGGCGACTCCGCGGACGACACCTCCTACATCGACGCCGTGCAGACTGACGCAGCCATCAACCCCGGCAACTCCGGTGGGCCGCTGGTCAACCTGGCCGGACAGGTCGTGGGCGTCAACTCCGCGATCGCCACCACCGGTGGGGGCCTGGGCGGCGAGTCCGGCAACATCGGCGTCGGCTTCGCGATCCCGATCGAGCAGGTCCTCACGACCGCCGACCAGATCCTGCGCACCGGCGAGGCGCGCTACCCCGTGATCGGGGCCCAGGTGCAGACGGGCGGTCGGTCCGAGGGCCGCGGCGCCGTCATCGACGAGGTCGTGGCCGACACCCCGGCGCAGCGCGCGGGGCTCGCCAAGGACGACCTGGTCACCGCCGTCGAGGGCGAGCGGGTCACCGACGGCATCGCCCTGATCGTGATGATCCGGACCCACCGACCGGGCGAGACCCTGGAGTTCACGGTCGTCCGCGACGGCAACGAGCGCCGGGTCCAGGTCACCCTCGACTCCAAGGTCGGCTGAGGGCGCTCAGCCCCGTCGGGGGGCTTCCTCGGTCTCGGCCGGGGCATCCATCGGGTGTTCGTCGACGAACGTGCGCGTCTCGTCGTACATCCGCTGGATGAACTCCTCGAGCTGGCTGCTCTCGACGCGCCACTGACCCCGCCCACCGATCTTGATGGCGGGCAGCTCACCCCGCCGCACCAGGGCATAGACCTGCGCGCTGGAGGTGTTGAGGACGTCGGCCACGTCCGTGAGCGTGAGGAATCGGGGGGTCTCGGCCATGCCTCCATGGTGTCATCCCGTGGTGGGTTTCCTGCGCAGGCCGACAGGCCCCTGTGGAGAACACCGCGACGGAAGGCGGCATCTGGGGTGATGATGGGGCGGTGAGCACTTCCCTCGGGGTGGCCGGCGCGCCGCCTGCCGTGCGGGCGGGCACTCCCGGCTGGCGCGACCCAAGGCTGTGGATCGGGATCGCCATCGTGGCCGTGTCCGTCGTCGGCGGGGTCCGGCTGGTCGGCGGGGCCGATGACAGCGTGTCGGTGTGGGCGGTGAGCGAGGACGTCGGCGCCGGCACGACCCTCGACCCCGACCAGCTGGTGGCCCGGCGTGTGCGCTTCGGGGAGGCGGCGGACGCCGAACGCTACCTGCCCACCGACGAGGCGCTGCCGGCGGCGCTCTACCTCACCCGGGGGGTCGGCGCCGGTGAGCTGTTGCCCGTCGGAGCCCTCGGGAGCGCCACGCAGACCGGCGTCGTGCAGGCCCCCATCGGGGTGGCCGCCGAGGCCGTGCCGCCGAGCATCACGGTCGGCAGCCGGGTCGACGTCTATGTCAGTGACGACACCGAGGCGCGGAGGCCGGCAGTGCTGCTGCTCGCCGACGTCGTCGTCACGGCGGCTCCGGGCCGCACCGACGAGCTGGGCGGGGGCGGGGACCGCCAGCTCGTCCTGGGCGTGCCCGAGGACGAGACCGAGGCGCTGGCCCGCCTGATCGCGGCGTCGGCCGCCGGCACCCTGACCGTCGTCGGCCGGAGCTGAGGGCGGCCGTGATCTGCGTGCTCGTGGTCGCGGCCGGGGCGCCGTGGGAGTCGACGGCGCTGCGACTCCTCGGCGACGACCCCGGCGTGGTCGTGCTCAAGCGGTGCGTGGACGTCGACGACTTGATGGCGTCGGCCACCGCCGGCCAGGCCCAGGTGGCCGTGGTGGCCCTGGACGCTCCGGGCCTCGACGCCTCCGTGGTCGAGCACCTGCGCCGTCACCGGGTACGCCCGGTCGCCGTCGTCACCGGCGGCGTCGCAGAGGTCGATCAGGGCCGGGTCCGGGCGCACCGCATCGGCCTCGTCGCGTTGGTGGCCGAGGCCGGCCTGGACGGTCTGGCATCGACGGTCACCGCGGTCGAGGCGGAGTCGCCCGGCCCGGTCGACGTCCTGCCCGCGGCCGTGAGCGCCGAGGAGGGACGCGCCGGCCGGGTCATCGCGGTCTGGGGACCTCAAGGAGCGCCGGGCCGTACCACCGTGGCGACGGGGCTGGCCGGGCTGCTCGCCCAGCGCGGTCGCCCTACCGTGCTGGTCGACGCCGACCCCTACGGCGGGGCCGTCGCCCAGCAGCTGGGCCTGCTCGACGAGGTCTCCGGGGTGCTCGCCGCGGCCCGGTTGTCCTCGAGCGGTCTGCTGGAGGAGCGGCTGGCGACGGTGCCGCGCAGCATCGCACCCCACCTCGCCGTCGTCACCGGGCTGCCGCGGCCCGACCGGTGGATCGAGGTCCGGTCGGGGGCCGTCGAGCACCTCCTGGAGACACTGCGCCGGCACTCCCACGTCGTGGTCGACACCGGCTTCTGCCTCGAGGAGGACCCGACGGGGGAGTACGGCGCCCGCCCGGGCCGCAACGCCATGACGCTCGGCGCGCTCGCCACCGCCGACGAGGTGGTCGTGGTCGGCACCCCGGACCCGGTCGGGCTGGCCCGGCTGGCCCGGGCGCTGGTCGACCTGCGCGACGTCCTCGCCGGTGCGCCGGTGCGGGTCGTGGTCAACCGGCACCGCGCCAGCCTGGGCTGGTCCGAACGCGACATCGCCGGGATGGTCGAGGGGTTCGCCCGCATCACCGGGCTGCACTTCCTCCCCGACGACCGGGCGGCCGTCGACAAGGCCCTGGTCGCCGGTCGCACGCTGGCCGAGAGCGGTGACTCCGCGTTGCTGCGCGAGCTGGCCGGTGTCGCGGACGGCCTGGTCCCCGAGTCCGTCGATGCGGCCGGGCCGCGGCGGGTCAGGCGGCGAAGAGCAGGTAGAGCCCGCCGACGGTGAAGGCGACCATGGCCACCAGCAGTGGCAGCTGACCGGTCACCTGGTGGCGCCGCGGCAGCAGCGAGACGGCTCGGTCGTGCGCGGCGACGACACCGAGCACGTGGCCCAGCACCACCGTGAGGACCTTGGTGACGGCGAGGAGCGTCGGGTGGTAGGAGAGCCAGTAGTTGACTGCGAGGTCCGCCGTGCCGAAGAGGTTGCTCCCGTCCGACATCGGGTCGCTCATCAAGACGACCGTCTGCTGGCCGACCTCGACGAAGTAGCTCAGGTAGTGCGCGACGATGTAGCCCACGATGATCGGTACCACCGAGTGCGCGAACAGGTCCGGCAGGGCGCGGCGCTGCTGACCCGGTGACACACCGGTGGTCGCGCAGCCGACGAAGAAGACCACCCCGACGCCGACGCAGAACGCCAGCAGCCCGACGTTGTCGAGCAGCCGGGACCACTCGAGGTGGGCCTGGGTGAACCGCAGCCACCGGCTGGAGTCCTGGAAGGAGTCGTAGGCGGTGCTGCCGAACAGCACGGCGACCACGCCCAGCAGCCCGGGTGCGACCGGCACGGTGGCGAGGTTCGCCAGCGGGCTGAGGACGACCAGCTCACCGTCACGCCGACCCCAGACCGACAACCTGGCCACCAACGAGGAGTACACCTCGAAGAGGTCGGCGCGCTCGTAGAAGGCGTCGCAGAACACCGCGCCCCCGACGAGCATCACCGCGACGTACGCAGCACACCACAGGCGCACCGATCCCAGGTCGTTGGACTGGGGGTAGACCAGCTCGAACCAGACGAAGGCCAGCAGGCCGAGCGCCGCCGGCCAGTAGCCGAGGCGGGCGGGGTAGGCCCGCAGCCCCTGGCCGGGGTCGCTGCCGGTGACGACACCGAGCAGGAGGTGCAGGGTCCGGACCGGGCTGATCGCCTTCCAGACCGGGCCGAGCAGCAGCGAGGCGGGGACGATCCCCACCCACAGCAGCACGTAGAACATCCCGAAGACCGGGTTGATCAGCAGGTCCTCGCCCAAGACCGCCGTCCAGGCCGTGAAGAGGAAGAGCGCGAACCCCAGCACCCGCAGCGCGACCGCGAAGGCCGGGGAGTCCACGAGCGTGGCGAGCGCCTGGGGCACCGGGCGCCCGCGCAGCCCCGCGTCGTACCGCGGGCTGCGCCAGGCGAGCGCCAGCACCGTGAAGGACACGGTCAGGGCCGCCACGGCCCCCGCGATCGCGAGCTCGGGGCTGATCGGCAGGTCCTGGGCGCCGCCGATGCCGTGCGCCAGGATCGAGCGGTCGCCGGCCGGGTCCGGGAGGAGCCCCGTCAGTGGCCGCATGCGAGTCAGCGGACCTCGATCTGGACGACGACCAACGGTGGCTCGTGGAGCTCGACCTCCACCACGCCGGGCTGGTCGATGGTGATCTCGTGCTCGGAGGTGCCGGCGTCGAACGCGATCTCGCTCTCGGGCACGGAGTGCACGTGCAGCTCACCGGCGACGTCGGCGTCGATGCGGAGGGTGATCGGCTCGCCCGCGGCGGCCTGGACCCGGTCGCCGGCCGGGGTCACCTGGCCGTCGGCGAGGGTCACCTCGATGACGGTGCCCGCGGGAGTCGCCTCGGTGGCGTCGTCGGAGCCGCAGGCCGTGGTGAGGGCCAACGCGCAGGCCAGCACCGCCGCCGTCATGATGTGAGGCATCCGTAACCTTCCGTCTGGTGTCCCGCGGCAAGGTGCCGGCGGGGCTCTGCCAGAATCACACCACGGATCTAGAGAGGCGAAGGGGTGTCGATGAGCGAGCGGCTGCGCCCGCGGGACCTGGCGCTCCTGGCCGGTGAGTCCCCGACCACCCCGATGCACAACGCGACCGTCGAGATCTTCGACCCGCTCGACTCCGGCTTCGACTACACCGCGCTCGCCGGCCTGATCTCCGACCGGATCGCCTTCGTCCCGCGCTACCGCCAGCGCATCCAGTGGGTGCCGGGCCGGCTGGCCAACCCGGTGTGGGTCGACGACCCGGACTTCGACCTCGCCTACCACGTACGCCGTTCCGCCCTGCCGCGACCGGGCAGCCTCGACCAGCTCCGCGAGCTGGTGGCTCGGATCGTGTCCCGTCCGCTCGACCGCAGTCGGCCGCTGTGGGAGGTCTACTTCGTGGAGGGCCTCGAAGGTGGCCGGGTGGCCGTGCTCTCCAAGTCGCACCAGATCCTGGTCGACGGCGTCGAGACCGTGGACCTCGGTCAGGTGCTTCTCGACGTGTCCCCGGAGCCCAAGGTGCTCGCTCACGACGAGTGGCAGCCCCGCCGTCGGCCGACCCCCGCCGCCCTGGTCGCGGACGCCGTGGCGGAGACGATCGCCCACCCGAGCACCGCGGTGAGCACCGCCCGGAGCAACTCCGCCAGCCTGCTCCGCGGCGCCGAGTCCGCCGCCCGCCGGGTCGCGGTGGTCGGGTCGGCCCTGGCCAACCGCCGGGCGGTCAACGACTCGCCGGTCACCGGCCAGCTCTCCCAGCAGCGCCGTTTCGTGGCCGTCCGCACCGAGCTCGCGGTGTACCGCCGCATCCGCCGGGTGCACGGCGGCACTGTCAACGACGTCATTCTCGCCACCGTCGCCGGCGCCCTCAGGGCCTGGATGATGGCCCGCGCCGACTCGGCGTCCAGTGTGCGTCAGCTCAAGGCGGTGGTCCCGATGTCGGTGATCGACGACGAGCTCGAGGCCACCTCGTTGGGCACCCAGATCGCCGCCCACTACGTCGACCTCCCGGTCGGGGAGGCGAGCCCGGTGGTGCGGCTGCACCAGGTCTCCTACTCGTTCCAGGCCCACAAGGACACCGGTCGTGCCGTCGCCGCCAACCGGCTGGCCGGCATCGCCGGCTTCGCGCCGACCACCTTCCACGCCCTCGGCTCGCGGGTCGCGGCCGCCGAGGTGCGCAAGGGCTTCCAGCTCAGCGTCACCAACGTGCCCGGGCCGCAGTTCCCGCTCTACGCCGCTGGCGCGCAGATGGTCGAGACCTACCCGGTCCACCCGCTCCTGCCCGGGCACGCCCTCGCGATCGGGGTGACGTCGTACGACGGGGGAGTGTTCTACGGCATCACCGCCGACCGCGACCTCCTGCCCGACGTCGACCTCCTCGGCACCTGCCTGCGCGAGGCGCTCGACGAGCTCGACGAGACCACGTCCGACACGCATCGCCCGGCACCCCGGGGCCGGCGCAAGCAGGCCGTGGCCGGCACCAAGCCGGCTCGCGGGGCCACGCCGAAGCCGGGTCGCCGGTCATGACCGCTCGCGTCTACGTGCCCACGACCATGGCCGGGCTCACCGGGTTCGTCGAGGCGGGCCTGGTCCCGGGTGGGGCCGAGCGATTCGTCGCCGCCGACGAGGACGAGGAGTCGGAGTACGCCGCGCTGATGGCCGCCGCGGAGGCGTCCGCGGCGCTGCTGGACGGCCCCGGTCGCCGCGTGGTGGTCGTGGGCGAGGTGGGCGACCCGGACGCCCCCGTGCCGCTGCGACACGTCGTCGCGGTGCACGCGGACACGGCGGACGGGGCGGCTCCCTCCGATGACCTGGCGTGGTTCGCGACGCAGGAGATCCCCTTCCTGCTGGGCGGAGCCTGACGGCTACAGTCGCCCGCATGGACGCGATCACCTTCCCGCCGGCGCCCGTGAACGAGCCGAACCTCACCTACGCCCCCGGATCACCGGAGCGCGAGGAGCTCGTGACCGAGCTGGCCCGCCTCGAGCGGCGACAGCACACCTTCCGCGCACACATCAACGGTCGCAAGCGCACCGGCGGCGGCCGCGAGATCAAGGTCGTCCAGCCCCACGACCACCAGCACGTGCTCGGCACCCTGAAGAACTCCACCACCAAGGACACCGAGGCCGCCATCAAGGCCGCCAAGGACGCGGCTCTGCCCTGGCAGCGGATGCCGTTCGACGAGAAGTGCGCGATCCTCCTCAAGGCCGCCGACCTGCTGGCCGGTCCCTGGCGGCAGCGCCTCAACGCCGCGACCATGCTCGGCCAGTCCAAGACCGCCGTCCAGGCCGAGATCGACGCCGCCTGCGAGCTCATCGACTTCTGGCGCTTCAACGTCCACTACGCCAAGCAGATCCTCACCGAGCAGCCGATGGCCAACAGTGCCGGGATCTGGAACCGCACCGACCACCGCCCGCTCGAGGGCTTCGTCTACGCGATCACACCGTTCAACTTCACCGCGATCGCCGGGAACCTGCCCACCGCGCCCGCCCTGATGGGCAACACCGTCATCTGGAAGCCGTCGCCGACCCAGCAGCTGGCCGCCTCACTGACCATGGAGCTGCTCGAGGAGGCCGGGCTGCCCCCCGGCGTCATCAACATGCTCCCCGGTGACGGGCTGGACGTCTCGAAGGTCGCCCTCACCCATCCCGACCTGGCCGGCATCCACTTCACCGGCTCGACCCCGACCTTCCAGCACCTGTGGCAGACCGTCGGCACCAACATCGCGTCGTACCGCTCCTACCCGAGGATCGTCGGCGAGACCGGCGGCAAGGACTTCATCATCGCCCACCCGAGCGCCGACCCCGACGTGCTGCGGGTCGCGATGCTGCGCGGGGCGTTCGAGTTCCAGGGCCAGAAGTGCTCGGCCGCGTCGCGGGCGTACGTTGCCCGGTCGGTCTGGGAGAAGACCAAGGACCAGTTCCTCCACGACGTCGAGGGCCTCTCGATGGGCGACGTGACCGACCTGTCGCACTTCATGGGCGCGGTCATCGACGACCGCGCGTTCGCCAAGCACAAGGCCGCGCTCGCCCGCGTCAGCCGCAACAAGCACCTGACCACGCTGGCCGGCGGCCAGACCGACGACTCGGTGGGCTACTTCGTGCGGCCGACGGTGGTCGCCTCGTCCGACCCGACCGACCAGATGTTCGCAGACGAGTACTTCGGCCCCATCCTCGCCGTGCACGTCTACGAGGACCGCGACTACGACAAGATGCTGACCCAGATGGAGTCGTTCGCGCCGTACGCCCTGACCGGCTCGATCATCGCCCAGGACCGCCAGGCCATCGCCGGCGCGCGGCGCGACCTGCGGTTCGCGGCCGGCAACTTCTACATCAACGACAAACCGACCGGCGCGGTCGTGGGCCAGCAGCCGTTCGGTGGCGCGCGCGCCTCCGGCACCAACGACAAGGCCGGCTCCCCGCAGAACCTGGTGCGCTGGACGTCGCCCCGCTCGATCAAGGAGACGTTCGTGCCGGCGAAGGACCACACCTACCCGCACATGGGCTGACGGTGACCGCCCTCCACTTCGGCTCGATGCACCCCTACGAGCAGGCCCTCACGCTGCTGCTCGCCGTCGGTCCGTTCGTGCTGCTCGCCCTAGTGATCGTCGTACGCCGTCGGCAGGCTGACGAGGAGTCACCGCTCACGCGGGGATCCCGACGACGAGCCGCTCAGCGGGAGAGGTAGTCGCGGCCGGTGCGGTTCTCGACCGTGAGCGCCGCCTTGAGCATGTCGACGACGAGGGCCTCGATCTTGCCGCCTACCAGGGGGATGCCGACCTTGACGTCCATGGTCACCGTCTCCGTCGTGGTGCCGCCCGACTCGGCGAGGACGACCGTGCCGGCGATCTCACCGGGCTTGCCGGGGGTGTTGACGGTGATGTCGGCGCGGTCCAGAGCCGACCACCGCTCGACCTGGACGTAGTTGATCTCGTCGCCGACGAACCTCCTGGCGACCTGGGGCACGCCGTCGGCGGGCTGGGCCTGGTCGATCGTGACCTGCATGCCGGCGCCGGCACCCTCGATGGTCACGTCCTGGCGGACGGCACCGGTCTGCCGGCACACCTCCGCGCGGAAGGCCGGGTCCGCGAGCATCGCGGCGACGGCCGCCAGCGGGGAGTCGTAGGTCAGTGCGTGGGTGAGCCGGGTCGTCATGGCAGACATCATGACCCAACCACCCTGGGCCCTCCACGCGACCACACGACAGGCCCGTCCCGGTGGGGGCGGTGCGGGGCGGTGTGGGCGGTGTGATCCCGGGGCCGGTTCGGGCTAATGTCGGGGGGTGGTATCGCAGCTCGAGGACAACAAGGCCGAACTGCTCGCGAAGGCGTCCGACCTGGCCGCCCGCGCCAAGGGCACCGGCGGGCCGCCCGCGGAGGACGCGTCGGGGCTGCTCAAGGCGTACTTCCGGCACGTCGCCCCGGAGGACGTGTGCGACCGCAGCGAGGTCGACCTGTACGGCGCGCTGGCGTCGCAGTTCAAGCTGGCCCACAGCCGACCGCAGGGCACCGCGCGAGTCCGGGTGTTCACCCCGACCGTGCCGGAGCACGGCTGGTCGGCGAGCGCCCACACCGTGGTCGAGGTCGTGACCGACGACATGCCGTTCCTCGTCGACTCCATGACGATGGCGCTGGCAGGCGACGAGCACTCCGTCCACGTGGTCATCCACCCGCTCTTCGAGGTCGTCCGTGACGTGGCGGGCGAGCTCCGCGACGTGCGCGTCGGCGAGGAGTCGCCGCACGCCCTCACCAACGACAGCGAGAGCACCGGGCACGTCGACGAGGGCGGCCTCGAGACGGTCCGTGAGTCGTGGATGCATATCGAGATCGACCGGGTCACCGACGAGGCGGAGCTCGCCGACATCGAGGCCCAGCTCCAGCGGGTGCTGCGCGACATCCGCGACGCCGTCGAGGACTGGCCGCGGATGCAGAGCCGGCTTACCGACCTCGTCGACGAGCTCGTGAGCACGCCGCCGACCCTGCCCGACCCGCGTGAGGTGACCAGCGGGATCGACTTCCTGCGCTGGCTGGCCGACGACCACTTCGCACTGCTCGGCTACCGGGAGTACTCCCTCGAGGAGCTGGGCGACGAGCTCGCCCTGCGCGCCATCCCCGCCTCGGGGCTCGGCATCCTCCGCGGCGACCAGATCCAGTCGGCCGCCTTCCAGAAGCTGCCCGAGGCGGTGCGCGAGCGGGCCCGCGAGCCCCGGCTGCTGGTGCTCGCCAAGGCCAACTCCCAGTCGACGGTGCACCGCCGGGCCTACCTCGACTACGTCGGGGTCAAGAAGTTCGACGCCGACGGGCAGGTCGTCGGCGAGCGCCGCTTCCTGGGGCTCTTCTCGTCCGCGACGTACACCGAGTCGGTGCTGCGCATCCCGGTGCTACGCGAGAAGGTCACGCAGGTGTTGGCCAACGTCGACATCGACCCGCGCAGCCACACCGGCAAGCAGCTGCTCAACGTACTGGAGAACTACCCGCGCGACGAGCTCTTCCTGACCCCGATCGAGGAACTCATCCCGATCGCCGAGGCCGTGATGCTCACCCGCGAACGCCGCCAGCTGCGGCTCTTCGTGCGGCGCGACACCTACCGTCGCTACCTCTCTTGCCTGGTCTACCTGCCCCGGGACCGCTACAACACCGCGGTGCGCGAGCGGATGGCCGCGCTGCTCAGCGACGCCCTCGGCGGAGCGAGTGTGGAGTTCACCGTCCGGCTCAACGAGGCCTACATGGCGCAGGTGCACTTCGTCGTCCGGCCGCCGCAGGGCGAGCTGATCGACGACATCGACACCTCCGACCTCGAGCGCAAGCTCACCGAGGCCGCGCGCTCGTGGCGCGACGACCTGTCCACCGCGATCACCGCTGACTACGGCGAGGAGCGGGGCGCCCGGCTGGCCCGCGGCTACCTCTCGGCGTTCCCGGAGGCCTACAAGGAGGACTTCGCCGCTCGCACGGGCTCGGTCGACGTCGGCCGCCTCGAGGCGATCCAGCTCGGCCCGGACGGCAACGGGCTGGACCTCTCCCTCTACGAGAAGATCGACGGAGGACGGGGCGAGGCCCGGTTCAAGGTCTATCGGATCGGCTCCCCGCTCTCGCTGTCGCAGATCCTGCCGATGCTGACCTCGATGGGGGTCGAGGTGGTCGACGAGCGGCCCTACGAGCTCGCGCTCGAGCGGCCGACCTACATCTACGAGTTCGGGCTGCGCTACACCGGGCGTGTCATGCCCGCCCACGGGCGCGACCTCTTCCAGGACGCCCTGCGCGCGGTCTGGGACGGACACAACGAGATCGACGGCTTCAACGCGCTCGTCCTCGGGGCCGGGCTCACGTGGCGGCAGGCGACGGTGCTGCGCGCCTACGCGAAGTACATGAAGCAGGGCAACACCCCCTTCGCCGTCGACTACATCGAGGGGGCGCTGCGCTCCAACGTCGACATCACCAAGCTGCTCGTGCAGCTCTTCGAGGCGCGCTTCGACCCGGGCACCAACCACCTCGGCGCCGACGCCGAGGCGCGCACGGCGCGAGTCCAGGAGGTCAGCGACCGCATCGGCAGGGCGCTCGACGACGTGGTCAGCCTCGACCACGACCGGATCCTGCGCTCCTACCTCGCGCTGGTCCGGGCCACCCTGCGCACCAACTACTTCCAGGAGGCGCCGGGAGGCGGCGTGCGCTCATACATCTCCTTCAAGCTGGAGCCCTCGGTGATCCCGGACCTGCCGGAGCCGCGGCCGAAGTACGAGATCTTCGTCTACTCCCCGCGCGTCGAGGGCGTGCACCTGCGCTTCGGCGCGGTCGCGCGCGGTGGCCTGCGCTGGTCCGACCGCCGCGACGACTTCCGCACCGAGGTCCTCGGCCTGGTCAAGGCGCAGATGGTCAAGAACACCGTCATCGTCCCGGTCGGCGCGAAGGGGGGGTTCTTCTGCAAGCAGCTGCCCGACTCCTCCGACCGGGAGGCCTGGATGGCCGAGGGGATCGCCTGCTACAAGACCTTCATCTGCGGCCTTCTCGACATCACCGACAACCTCGTGGAGGGCCGGACCGTCCCCCCGGGTAGCGTCGTGCGCCACGACGGCGACGACTCCTACCTCGTGGTCGCCGCCGACAAGGGCACCGCGACCTTCTCCGACATCGCCAACCAGGTGGCGCTCGACTACGGCTTCTGGCTGGGCGACGCCTTCGCCTCCGGTGGCTCCGTCGGCTACGACCACAAGGCGATGGGCATCACCGCCCGCGGCGCCTGGGTGTCGGTGCAACGGCACTTCCGCGAGCGGGGCATCAACTCTCAGACCGAGGACTTCACCGCCGCTGGCATCGGTGACATGTCCGGCGACGTGTTCGGCAACGGGATGCTCTGCTCCGAGCACATCCGGCTGGTGGCCGCGTTCGACCACCGCGACATCTTCCTCGACCCGACGCCGGACGCTGCGGCGTCGTACGCCGAGCGCAAGCGGCTCTTCGGGCTGGGCAGGTCGTCGTGGCAGGACTACGACAAGAGCCTGATCTCCGAGGGCGGCGGTGTCTTCTCGCGGGCGGCGAAGTCGATCCCTCTCAACGCCCGGGTACGTGAGGCGCTCGGCATCGAGGGCTCGGTGACGGCGCTGACGCCGGCGGAGCTGATGCGCGCGATCCTGCTGGCCCCGGTCGACCTGCTCTGGAACGGCGGCATCGGCACCTACGTGAAGTCGGGGTCGGAGACCCACGTCGACGCCGGCGACAAGGCCAACGACGCGATCCGGGTCGACGGCGCCCAGCTCCGGGCGCGGTGTGTCGGCGAGGGCGGCAACCTGGGGCTGACCCAGCTCGGTCGCATCGACTATGCCCGCCGCGGCTGTGGCGGCGCCGGCGGCCGGCTCAACACCGACTTCATCGACAACTCCGCCGGGGTGGACACCTCCGACCACGAGGTCAACATCAAGATCCTGCTCGACCGGGTCGTCGCAGCCGGCGACCTGACCGGCAAGCAGCGCAACGTCCTGCTCGCTGAGATGACCGACGAGGTCGCTTACCTGGTGCTCCGCGACAACTACGAGCAGAACCTGGCCCTCGCCAACGCGGCGGCCAACGCCGCGAGCCTGCTGCACGTGCACGAGGCGTGGATCAAGCGGCTCGAGAAGGACGGCGTGCTCAACCGTGAGCTGGAGGGACTGCCGTCGAGCAGGGAGGTCGGTCGACGGTTCGACCGCGGCGAGGGCCTGAGCATGCCGGAGCTCTCGGTGCTGCTTGCGTGGACCAAGATCGTGCTCGCCGAGGAACTGGTGGCCACCGACCTGCCCGACGACCCCTACCTGCACCTCGACCTGATGGCCTACTTCCCCACCCCGATCCGCGAGGGCTTCGAGGCGCAGATCGGTGACCACCCGCTGCGGCGCGAGATCATCGTCACCCAGGTCGTCAACGACCTCGTCAACGGTGCCGGCATGACCTTCTGGCCGCGGCTGGCCGGGGAGACCGGGGCCACGGCCGCCGAGCTGACCAACGCCAACTTCGTGGCCCGCGAGATCTTCGGCTCGCTCGACCTGCGCCAGGAGATGAGCCGCCTCGACAACATGCTCGAGGCGTCGCTGCAGACCCGGATGCGGATCGAGATGCGCACTCTCGTGGAGCGGTCGTCGCGCTGGCTGGTCACCAACCGCAGGCCACCGCTCGACAGCGAGGCGACGGTGACGTTCTTCACCGGGAGGGTCCAGGAGGTGATGGCGCAGCTGCCGGACCTGATGACCGGCCGGGAGCACGCGTCCTACGTCGAGCGCCGGGACTCGCTGGTCAAGGCGGGTGTCCCCGAGGAGCTGGCCGGCAAGGTGGCGGTGTTGCACCCGGCGTACGTCCTGCTCGGGGTCGTCGAGGTCGCGGACCGCGAGGGGGTCGAGGCGACCGAGGTGGCCCGGGTGCACTTCACGCTCGGGGAGCGGCTGGGGCTGCCGGCCCTGGTGTCGCGGATCTTCGCGCTGCCGCGCGACGACCGGTGGCAGACGATGGCGCGGGCGGCGCTGCGCGACGACCTCTACGCCGTGCACGCCCAGCTGACCGCGCAGGTGCTCCGGTCCAGCGACTCGGGTGAGCCTGCGCCGTCGCGGGTAGCGACCTGGGAGGACGCCGACGAGGTCGTGGTCTCCCGGGCCGTCGCGACGTTGGAGGAGATCTGCTCCGACGACAGCGCCGACCTGGCGAGGATGTCGGTGGGTCTGCGGGTGGTGCGCGGGCTGCTCTCCAGCGGCTGAACCTGACCCTGACCCGGGGCCGTCGCCCACGATTTCGACGGATGTCGGTGGTCCGACCTAGAGTGGATGACGATGTCAACCATTCCTCGTGCGGACCAGCCGGCCGGTGTCCACTCGTTGTGGCGGCTCCGGGGCTACCTGCGCCCGCACCTGCCGGCCCTGAGCATCATGCTCGTCACCTCGCTCGGCGGGGTCGCCATCTCCATCGCGATCCCGTTGGTCACCAAGGCCCTCATCGACGGTCCGATCACCGACGGGGAGCTCGCCCCCGTGCTTCCCCTGGGTCTGCTGGCCCTCGGGCTCGGCATCCTCGAGGCGGTGCTGATCTTCTGGCGCCGCTGGGTGCAGTCCAACGCCGTGCTCGGCATCGAGACCGCGATGCGGCACGACCTCTACGAGCGACTCCAGCAGCTGCCGATGAGCTTCCACAGCCGCTGGGGCTCCGGCCAGCTGCTGTCGCGCGCCACCACGGACCTCTCCGCCCTCCGGCGGTTCAGCGGCTTCGGGCTGCTGTTCCTGGTCATCAACATCCTGCAGGTCACCGCTGTCACCGTCGTGCTTCTCAACATGTACTGGCCCCTCGGCCTCGTCGTGGCGGCCACGGCGGCGCCGATCGTGTGGCTGTCGATGCGCTTCGAGAGGTCCTACGTCGTGGTCTCCCGACGGGTCCAGGACGAGCAGGGCGACCTCGCCACCCTGTCGGAGGAAGGCGCCGTGGGCATCAGGGTGATCAAGTCCTTCGGTCGCAGCGAGCACGTCTCCGAGCAGTACGAGCGTGCCGCGCGCACGCTCTACGACACCAGCATGGACAAGGTGCGGCTGTCGGCGAAGTTCTCCAGCTTCCTCGGCGTGATCCCCAACCTGGCGGTGGTCGTGGTGCTGCTGCTCGGCGCGATCGGGGTCGGCAACGGGGCCCTGACCCCCGGCGAGCTGGTCGCCTTCATCACCTTGATGTTGTCGCTCGTCTGGCCGGTCGCCGCCCTGGGCGTGATCCTGACGATGGCCCAGGAGGCGATGACCGCCAGCGCGAGGATCCTGGAGATCTTCGACACCGAGCCCGACATCGTCTCGGGCGCCCGCCGGATCGAGCAGCCGCGTGGCCACCTGCGCTTCGAGCACGTCGACTTCGCCTTCCCCGACGCGCCCCACGAGCCGATCCTGCGCGACATCAACCTCGACATCGCGCCTGGGGAGACCGTCGCCCTGGTCGGGGCCACCGGCTCCGGCAAGACGATCCTGACCGCCCTGGTGCCGCGGCTGTGGGACGTCACCGGCGGCCGGGTGACCATCGACGGGGTCGACGTGCGCGAGCTCGACCTCGTGCACCTGCGTACCCTGGTCGCCACCGCCTTCGAGGACCCGACGCTCTTCTCGATGAGCGCCCGGGAGAACCTCATGCTCGGCCGCGCCGAGGCCACCGACGCCGAGATCGAGTCCGCCCTCGACGTCGCCCAGGCAGGCTTCGTCCACGACCTGCCCTGGGGCCTCGAGACCCGCATCGGCGAGCAGGGCATGGCGCTCTCCGGCGGTCAGCGCCAGCGCCTCGCCCTGGCGCGCGCGGTGCTCGCCCAGCCGCAAGTGCTGGTGCTCGACGACCCGCTCTCCGCGCTCGACGTGCACACCGAGGCCGAGGTCGAGCGGGCGCTGCAGCAGGAGCTCGTCGGGGTCACCTCCCTCGTCGTCGCCCACCGCCCCTCCACCGTTGCGCTGGCCGACCGGGTGGCGCTGCTCGAGGACGGCC
>JBDSLK010000030.1:0-4251 GCA_039916425.1 Nocardioides sp. | reverse complement strand
AGCAGCGCATCCGGACCGAGGTCGTCGACCCCACCGAAGATGCCGTTGACTGCCTGACTCATGAGTCCAGTCAAGCACCAGGCACCGACAGTCCGAGGGGCTCAGAAGCCCTTCTCCACAAGGGGTTTCGAGGCTCGCTGCGCTCGCACCTGGCCCCGACGACGCTCCGCTCAGTCGAGGATCGCGCGGGCGGGGCGGTGGGCGCGGCGGGTGCGGTAGGCGAGGCTGCCGAGGGCCAGCACGTAGCCGGCGATGAGGGCGCCGGCGTGGATGGAGAGCCCGGAGACGACGGCCTGGACCACGCCGTCGCGGGGGTTGGCGATCAGCCCGGGGGCGACGAAGCCGGCGAGGAGGAAGACGCCCAGCATCATCAGCGGCGGGAGCACCCCCACGGTGAAGAAGTCGCGGGGCCGGACCATCCAGGCGAGTAGCAGGCACGCGACCACGAAGCTGAGGTCGAAGAACAGCGAGAGCGACCCGACCAGCAGCAGGTCGATGGCGACCGCGGTCAGCGTGAGCGCGAAGCCGAGCGCGACGACCTGCCGGCCCGTGTCCCGGCCGGTGGGCCAGGGCTCGGGATCGCGGGAGGCGTCGCTCACGTGCGTCAGGGGCGAGCTCACATCGCCACCGTAGGTGTCGAGGCGGTCTCGTCGTCGAAGCCGCGCCGCGGCAGCCGCACCGGGGCCGAGCGGGCCGCGGACTCCACCTGACGCGGTGCGGCCACCTCCGGCTGCTCCGGGACCGCGAGCTCGCCGAACCGGCGGGCGGAGACCAGCACTCGCGACTCCAACGACCCCATCGCCTGGTTGTAGTGGCCGACGGCGGCGTTGAGGGACCTGCCCACCTGGTCGAGGTGAACGCTCAGGCCACCGAGCCGCTCATGGAGCTCACGGCCGAGCCGCTGGATCTCGCGGGCCTGGTCGGTCAGCGCCTCGTGGGTCCACCCGTGGGCCACCGTGCGGAGCAGCGCGATCAGCGTCGTCGGAGTCGCCAGCACGACCTGCCGGGTCGCGGCGTGCTCGATGAGGTCGGGCTGGACCTCCAGTGCGGCGCTCAGGAACGCCTCGGCCGGCACGAAGAGCACCACGAACTCCGGTGTGGTCTCGAGCGAGCGCCAGTAGCGCTTGGCCGACAACCCGTCGATGTGGGTGCGGAGCTGGCCCGCGTGGCGACGCAGGTGGTGCTCGCGGACGTCGTCGTCGTCGGCCGCGCCGGCGTCGAGAAAGGCGTCGAGGGGCACCTTGGCGTCGACGACGATCTCGCGGCCACCGGCCAGCCGCACCACGACGTCGGGGCGGCGAGCGCCGTCGTCGAAGCGGCGCTGCTCGGTGAAGTCGCAGTGGGCGACCATGCCGGCCAGCTCGACGGCCCGCCGCAGGTGCAGCTCGCCCCACCGGCCGCGGACCTGCGGCTTGCGCAGCGCCGACGAGAGCGAACGTGTCTCGGTGCGCAGCTGGTCGGTGGTGTGGCGCATGTCGGCGACCTGCTGGGCGAGCTGGCCCTGCCACGACACCCGGGTGTGCTCCAGGTCGCGCATCTGGTCGTGCAGCCGCTCCAGACCCTCGCGCACCAGCGCGTGCTCGGCAGCCCGCCGCTCCAGCACTCCGGTCGTCGCCGGCCGCGACCGCACCCAGAGCACCCCGATGACGGCCCCCAGGCCGAGCCCGAGCACGAGCCCCAGCAGCACCATCCCGATCGTCTCCATGTCAGTAGGGTGCCCGAGACCACCGACAGGGCCGCTCCGCCGCGACGGCGATGAGGAACAATCCGCCTCGATGACCAGTCACGCGCCCCGCCGTACCCGTCTGGGCGCCACCGCGGCACTCGCGGCGGGCTCGGTCGTCAGCGGACTGCTTGCCTACGTCTTCTTCGCCCTGGTCACCCGCGGTCTCGGCGCGGCGACCGCGGCGCCGGTGTCGGTGCTCTGGTCCTACTGGGGCTTCGCCGCGGCGGGCGTCACCTTCCCCGTGCAGCACTGGATCGCGCGTTCGGTCGCCGCCGACGGCCACGAGCGCGCCGTCCGAGCGGCCCTGCCCACGGTGGCCGCACTCTCGGTCGCGGCCTCTGCGGTGGTCGGCCTGCTCGCGTGGCTGCTCCGCGCCCCACTGTTCCGCGACGACGGCCTTACCTGGCCGGTGCTCGTCGTCGCAGTCACGCTCGGCTCCGCCGCGATGGGGCTGGTGCGCGGGGTGCTCGCCTCACGGCAGCGCTACGGCGCGGTCGGCGGGGTGCTGGTGGCGGAGAACCTGGTCCGCTGCGCCGTCGCCGAGGTCCTGCTGTCGAGCGGCGTCACCGACCCGGCGGCGTACGGCGGCGCCCTGCTGGCGGGGTACGCCGCGCTGCTGGCCTGGCCGTCCGCCTGGCGGCTGGCGTCGGGAGCGCGCGCAGCGCGCACCTCGGTGGGGTTCCTCGGCGGCGCGGCACTGGGTCAGGTGGCCGGCCAGGCCGTGCTCACCGGCGGGCCGGTGCTGCTGGCCCTGGCCCACGGCGCGCCCTCCGAGGTGACGGCCCTCTTCGCCGGTCTCGCGCTCGCGCGGGTGCCCTATACCCTCGTGCTCGGCCAGGTCTCCCAGCTCACGGGGATGCTGACCGAGCTGGTGCTGAGGGGCGACGGCGCCCGCCTTCGCCGGCTGTGGGCGGGTCTCGTCGCCGGCACCCTGGTCGTCGCGGCGGTCGCCGCCGCGCTCGGGGCCTGGGCAGGGCCGCCGCTGTTGCGCTGGATCTTCGGCGCCGACGTCACCCTGGGCAGCGGGCAGAGCCTGGTGCTCGCCGTCGGCACCACGTTCGCGCTCGCCAACCTGGTGCTCACCGTGCTCGTGCTGGCCCACGACCGGGCCCCGCTGCTCGGCCTCACCTGGGCTGCGGCCGTGGTGCCCGGCGTGGTCCTCTACGCCCTAGGCCCGGGGACGGCGCTCGACCGGACGGCGTGGACGTTCGCGCTCGTGGAGGTCGGGGCCTGGCTCGGCCTGTTGCTCGCCGCCGACCGCAGCGGCCGGCGCCTCAGGGCTTGACGGCCGCCACCAGCACCGACGAGCCGAACGGCAGGTCGTGGCGCCGCAGCACCCGGCACTCGGCCCGTGAGAGCGCCCGCAGGGTGCGGTCCTGCCGTGGCGACACCCGGGGGAGGCGATCGGCGGACGGGGCGCGGCGCAGTCGCCGCACCAACCGCTCAGCGGCGAACACGGGGAAGACCGCCGCGAAGGCGTAGGTCGAGCGCTCGACACGCAGACCGGCGGCCTCGACGGCCGCCACGATGCGCGGCCGGGTGTAGCGGCGGTGGTGGCCGGCGCGCACGTCGTGGTCGGTCCAGGCCCACTGGTAGGCCGGCACCGAGACCAGCAGTCGACCGCCGGGGGCGAGCACCCGCGCCAGCTCGGCGAGCGCCACCCGTTCGGGGTCGCAGTGCTCGACCACGTCGAACGCCGCCACCACGTCGAAGGACGCGTCGGCGAACGGCAGGCTCAGGGCCGAGGCGACCACACCGGCTCCCGGCACAAGTCCCCGCGGGTCGAGGTCGATGGCGACGTGCAGGTGGTCACCGCGCATCCAGGCGGCGCTCGGACCGTCGGCGCTGCCCACGTCGAGCACCCGGCCCGGCCGGCCGAGCCAGCGCGCGAGCCCGGCCTCGAGCAGCGTGGCGCGCACGCCGAACCACCAGTAGTCCGGGGCGGTGACCGACGACGACCCGGGCTGCTGGACCCGTGCGCTCACCGGCGCCCGGCCACCGAGGCGGTCAGCGCCTCCACCACCCGGTCGACGTTGTCATGGGCGAGGGTGTTGTAGAACGGCAGGCGCAGCAGCCGGGTGCTGACGTCGACGCTGACCGGGCACTCGGTGGGGTAGGCGGAGAATCGCACCCCGCCGTCGGAGTCGTGCAACGGCACGTAGTGGAACGTGGTCGAGATGCCCTGGGCCTTGAGGTCGCCCATCACCGCGCGCCGCATCGACGCCTCGGGCAGCAGCACGTGGAAGAGGTGGTAGGCCGGCTCGCAGTCGTCGGGCACGTGGGGCAACCTCAGCCCGAGGTCGTCGGCGTACGGCGCGAGGCTGTCGCGGTAGCGCTCCCAGAC
The DNA here is from genome assembly GCA_039916425.1 of Nocardioides sp. Lineage (GTDB taxonomy): Bacteria > Actinomycetota > Actinomycetes > Propionibacteriales > Nocardioidaceae > Nocardioides. The sequence continues at coordinate 181 of JBDSLK010000030.1, read as the reverse complement.
CGCCTTGCGGCGGGCCTGGATCGACTCGCGATGCTCGAGCTGGGAGAGCAGGATCGCGGCGAGTGGGTCGGCCAGGCCGAAGGAGGAGCCGATGTCGCGCCAGGAGTACTTGTCGACCTGGCCCAGGAAGAAGGCCTGCCGGTCGGTGCCCTTGTCGTAGTGGACCCAGGCCCGGTCGACG
>JBDSLK010000029.1:0-6037 GCA_039916425.1 Nocardioides sp. | reverse complement strand
ACCCCAATCGAGCCGCCGTCCACCCTTCCGCTGGGCGCGATCTGTCAGGCCTGCCTTGACCAACGGGCGGGCTCGGACTTCCTCACCACGCTCAACGCCGGCGGTGACACGGTCCGCGGGCCGCTCTACACCGTGATCTCCACGATCTACGACGAGGTAGTCACGCCGTACCAGAGCCAGGCGCTGGTCGGGCCGAGCGGCCAGGTGACGAACGTCGTGATCCAGGATCTCTGCTCCCTCGACCCAATCGAGCACGACCAGACGCCCAACGACCCGGTCGTCCAACAGCTCGTCAGCGCCGCACTGAATCGCAGCACCGGACCCTTGGACCCCGGCTACCGCCCGACCTGCTAGACCCTGGGTTCGATCCCCTCTGCGCCCACCCCTCTAGCCTGTCGCCATGACGAGCACCGGAGCCGGACTTGCGCCGACGCTGGCCGACGTGGTGGACCTCCTCCACGGGTGGTACCCGACCGACACGGCCGACCCCTGGGACGCCGTGGGACTGATGGCCGGTGACCCGTCCTCGCCGGTACGCCGAGTGCTGTTCGCTGTCGACCCGGTGCTGCCGGTGGCGCACGAGGCGGCCGCGTGGGGCGCCGACCTGCTCGTCACCCACCACCCGCTCTTCCTCAAGCCGGTGCACGGCGTCGCCGCGACGACGGCCAAGGGCCGCACGCTCCAGGCGCTGACCCGGGCCGGCTGCGCACTGCTCACCGCCCACACCAACGCCGACCAGGCCGAGCAGGGCGTGTCCGAGGCGCTCGCGCTGGCACTGGGCCTGGTCGACCTGACCCCGATCCGGCCTGCGCCCGCCCGGCCGCTCGACAAGCTCGTCGTCTACGTGCCGCGCGCCCACGCCGACGTGGTCCGGCAGGCCGTGACGGAGGCTGGCGCCGGGCGGCTCGGCGACTACGACTCGGCCACGTTCAGCAGCGACGGGGAGGGACGCTTCCGCCCGTTGGCCGGCGCCGACCCGGCCGCCGGCGAGGCCGGGGCGTTGAGCGTCGTCGACGAGGTGCGGATCGAGACCGTGGTGCCTCGGGAGCGGCGTACGGCCGTGCTACGCGCCGCCCTGGCGGCTCACCCCTACGAGGAGCCCGCCTGGGACCTCGTCGAGCTGTCCGACCCGGGGACCTCGCGCACTGGCACGGGCCGGGTCGGGACCGTGCCTACCACGACGCTGCGGGAGTTCGCGGTAGGTGTGGCGGCCGCCGTGCCTGCGACGGCCGTCGGCCTGCGGGTGGGCGGTGACCCGGACCGTGCCGTCCGACGGGTCGCCGTGGCCGGGGGAGCGGGCGACTTCCTGCTCGACGAGCTGGCCGGCTCCGGCGTCGACGTCTACGTCACCAGCGACCTGCGGCACCACCCGGCCGCGGAGTTCCTGGAGAAGCAGGGGCCCGCGCTCGTCGACGTGCCGCACTGGGCCGCGGAGTGGACCTGGCTTCCCGTGGTCCGGGCGCGCCTGCAGGCGGCGCTGGGGGATACGGTGGAGACGCGGGTGAGCGAGATCGTCACCGATCCGTGGCACACCCGCCTCTGAGACTCAGTCACACCGCGCGCGGCCCGACAAGGAGCACTACCGGTGAAATCCGACCCGTTCGCCCAGCTGAAGCTGCTTGACGTGCAGGCCCTCGACGCCCGCGCCGACCAGCTCCGCCACCAGCTCAACACCCTGCCCGAGAACGCCGAGCTGGCCAGGCTGCGCGCCGCCGGTGCCGAGCTCGACCGCCAGCTCGTCGACGCCCGGACCTTGGTCGCCGACCTGACCGCCGAGCAGAAGAAGGTCGACTCCGACGTCGAGTCGGTCAAGGCCCGCCGGGTGCGCGACCGGGACCGGATGGACCAGGGACTGATCACCAACCCCAAGGACCTCGAGCGGATGACGCACGAGCTGGTCTCCCTGGAGCGTCGCATCGGCAGTCTCGAGGACGACGAGCTCGAGGTCATGGAGCGGCTCGAGGAGGCCCAGCGCACGCTCGACGTGCTGACTGCCGAGGCGGCCACCACCCGGGAGCGGGCCGAGGTCGTGGTCAGCGACCGCGACGCCCGCGCCACCGACATCGACGCCGAGCTGACCTCCGTGGCCGCCGAGCGGGTCCCGACGGTCGACGGGCTCCCGGCCGACCTGCTGGCCCTCTACGACAAGCTCCGCACCGCCAAGGACGGCGTCGGCGCCGCGACCCTGCGCGCCCGGGCGTGCACCGGGTGCCACATGTCGTTGGACCCGTCCGAGCTCGCCGTCATCAAGGCGGCGCCCTCCGACGAGGTGATCCGCTGCGCCGAGTGCCAGCGGATCCTGGTCCGCACCTCCGAGTCGGGGCTGTGAGCGACCCGTTCCAGCACCGGCGCGTCCTGATCGAGGCCGACGGCGGGTCGCGGGGCAACCCGGGGCCGGCGGCGTACGGTGCGGTGCTCAAGGACGCCGACACGGGTGCGGTGCTCGCCGAGGACGGGTCCACGATCGGGGTCGCCACCAACAACGTGGCGGAGTACTCCGGGTTGATCGGCGGGCTGCAGATGGCCGAGATGATCGCCCCGCACGCCGAGATCGAGGTCCGGATGGACTCCAAGCTCGTGGTCGAGCAGATGTCGGGGCGCTGGAAGATCAAGCACCCGGCCATGGTGCCGTTGGCGGTCGAGGCCACCCGGCTCGCGCCGTTCGGCACGACGTACACCTGGGTGCCGCGGGAGCGGAACAAGCACGCGGACCGGCTCGCCAACGAGGCTCTCGACGGCGTCCGCAGCGGGGTGACGGTGCACGTCGGTCAGCCCGAGCAGGAGCAGGGGTCGGTCCCCGGCGAGCACCCGGCGGAGTCCCTCGCCGAGGAGCTCCAGGAGCCGGAGCGCACCGAGGCCGGCTTCCGTGGCTGGTCGCCCGGCTCCGACGTGCGCACCACCGTCATCCTGGTGCGTCACGGCGTCACCGACCACACCACCGGGAAGCGGTTCTCCGGAGGGTTGGCGAGCGCCGACCCCGGCCTGAGCGACGAGGGCCGGGCGCAGGCCCGCCAGACCGGCGAGTGGCTCGCCCCGCTGGCCGGCCGGGTGGATGCGCTGGTCACTTCGCCGGTACGACGCACCCGCGAGACCGCGGAGATCCTCTCGGAGCTCCTCGACAAGCCGGTCGAGGTCGAGCCGGGGTTCGCCGAGATGGAGTTCGGCACCTGGGACGGGATGACCTTCGGCGAGGTGGCCGAGTCCCGTCGCGACGAGCTGGACGCCTGGCTGGGGTCTCTCGACGTGGCCCCGGGCGGTGGTGAGTCGTTCCGCGAGGTCGAGAAGCGCGTCCTCGACGCCCTCGCGCGACTGCTCGACGAGCGTGCCGGGCAGACCGTCGTCGTGGTCAGCCACGTGACGCCGATCAAGACGCTGGTGGCGCACGCCGTGCAGGCGCCGCTGGAGTCGGTCTACCGGATGGAGCTCACCCCGGCGTCGGTCTCGGTGATCACGTTCTTCGGGGGTGGGCCCGACCCGGAGCGACCGATGGCGTCGCTGCGTCTCTACAACGCCCAGCCTCCCGGTGCGACGACGTTCGGCGGCCCACCGGTCTGGTAGGTCAGACCGCCTGGACGACCACGTCGAGCCGGGTGCCCGCGCGCCCCGACGGACCGACCTCCACGGTCCAGCCGAGGTCGCCGAGCAGGTCGGCGAACCCGAGGGGGGTGTGCGGCGACCGGCCGTCCTCGAGCAGCGCCCGCACGATCCGTCCCTTGGTCGCCTTGTTGAAGTGGCTGACCACCTGGCGGTGGCCGTCGACCTCGTGGAGGACCCGGACGGTGGCCACCCGGGGCGCCAGCTCGCTCGGCGGCCGCCAGAACGCGGCGTACGTGCTCGAGCGGAGGTCGACCAGCAGCCCGCCGCCGAGCGCCTCGCGGACGGCTGGCTCGAGCGCCGCGCGCCAGACCCCGGCCACCGGGCCGACGCCGGGGAGGGTGACGTCGCCGGAGAGGCGGTACGACGGCAGCCGGTCGCCGGTCCGGACCAGGCCGAAGAGGGAGGAGACGATGCCGACCCGGGTCGCGGCCCGGCGCCGGGCGGACGCGGTGAGGGTGGTGAGTCCGAGGGCGTCGTAGAGCACCCCGGTGTAGAGCCGCTCGGCCCGCACGCTCGGGGAGGTGCGCACTCGCCGGTCCAGCTCGACGAGGTCCGCCTGCGTGGCGCCCAGCCCGAGCACGGCGGCCGCGTCCTCCCGACCCGCCAGCTCGATGAGCGCGTCGAGGACCCGCTGGCGCGCCTGGGTCAGCACGGGCAGGCTCAGCGAGGTCAGGTCGAGGGGCCGGCCCCGCGTCGGGACCGCCTTGCCCTCGCTCGGTGGCAGCAGGATCAGCACGGCCGACACCCTACGAGGGACCCGGGGTCTCTCATCTAGGCTCCCGGCCATGCCGAGCAATCGATCCCTGCACGTCCGGTCCACCGACGACGGCGTGGCCGCGCACACCCTGCGGGACGGGATCGCCGCCATCTGGTCCGAGCTCGCCGTGACCGCGGAGTTCCCGGTCGAGGTCGAGGAGGCGGCGGCCAGGGCCGCGGCGGCTCCGCGGCTCCCCGCCCTGGACCGCACTGACCTCGACCTGGTCACCATCGACCCGCCCTCGGCGAGGGACCTCGACCAGGCGCTGCACGTCGAGCGGAAGGGTGACGGGTTCGTCGTCCACTACGCGATCGCCGACGTCGCGGCGTTCGTGACCGCCGACGACCCGGTGGACCTGGAGGCGCGCCGCCGCGGGCAGACGCTCTACGGCGCCGACTCCAAGATCCCGCTCCACCCCAAGGTGATCTCCGAGGGCGCGGGGTCGCTGCTGCCCGAGGAGGTCCGGCCGGCGTTGCTCTGGACGATCGAGCTCGACAGCACCGGTGAGGGCACCGATGTGGTGGTGGAGCGTGCGCTCGTACGCTCGCGGGCCAAGCTCGACTACGAGGGCGTCCAGCGGCAGCTCGACGACGGCTCGGCCGACGAGTCCCTGCGGCTGCTCAAGGAGGTCGGTCTCCTCCGGGAGGCGCGGGAGGCTGCTCGCGGCGGTGTCTCGCTGCCGCTGCCCGAGCAGGAGATCGACATCGAGGGCGACCAGTGGCGTCTGGAGTTCCGCCCACTGGTCCCGGTGGAGATGTGGAACGCGCAGATCTCGTTGCTGACCGGCTTCGCGGCGGCGCACCTCATGGTCGAGGGTGCGGTCGGGGTGCTGCGCACGCTGCCACCGCCGGACCCGCGCGACGTCCAGCGGCTGCACCGCACGGCGCGTGCGCTCGGGATCGACTGGCCTGAGGAGCAGCCGTACCCGGAGTTCATCCGCGGCCTGGACCCGAGTCTTCCCGCCCACGCCGCGATGGTGGTCGCATGCACCCGGCTGCTGCGGGGGAGCGGGTACGTCGGCTTCGACGGCGAGCTGCCGGACCAGCCGCTCCACTCGGCCCTGGCGTCGGAGTACGCCCACGTGACGGCCCCGCTGCGTCGACTGGTCGACCGCTACGCCGGCGAGATCTGCGTCGCGTTGTGTGCGGGCACCGCCGTGCCGTCGTGGGTCATCGACCGCCTCGGGGACCTGCCGGACATCATGCGGGACTCCGGACGGCTTGCGGGCGCCTACGAGCGCGCCGTGGTGGACCTGGTCGAGAGCGCCGTGCTGGCGCGACGTGTCGGGGAGACCTTCGACGGCGTCGTCGTCGACGTGGACGAGAAGGACCACCGGCGGGGGGAGATCACCATCGCCGACCCCGCGGTCGAGGCGCGGCTCGTCACCGACACGGGCGAGCTGCCGCTCGGCACCGAGGTGCGGGCCACGCTCACGAAGGCGGACCCGCACACGCGCACGGTGGAGTTCACCGTCGACGGGTGACGATCACTCCTCTCCTCGCCGCCTCTGGTGCCAGGACGGCACGTTCGGTCAAATTTGGGCCACTTGCCCGATACCGACGAGAACGCCGACCTACTCTCAACGCACCATCCGCACTCCGAAGGATCCGAGATGACCCCCCGCTCTCACGACCTCCTGCGACCACGACCTCGTCGGGTGGGGCTTGTCGTCGCCTCCGCCGC
>JBDSLK010000028.1:0-18225 GCA_039916425.1 Nocardioides sp. | reverse complement strand
TCATCCCCGCCGTCCTCGGCAGCAAGTCCCAGGTCCTCGACCTCGGCAGGAAGACCCGCTTCCATACCGAACCCCAACGCATCGCCCTCGCGTTGCGCGACGCCGGCTGCACCGCCGAGGGGTGTGAGTGGCCCCCCGGGATGTGCCACGCCCACCACGACCGGCCCTGGTCGAAGGGCGGGCACACCGACATGGAAGCCGGGCGGCTCCTCTGCCCCCGCCACCACACTCTCGCCCACGACCCCCGCTACCAGACCAACCCCACCGCCCACGGCAAACTCCGATTCATCAAGCGCACGTAGACCGACGAATCTCCACCGCCTTGGTTCCTCACCCCCGCGACGTCCGAGGTGCTCGGGGACCGTGGCGGGACCGAGGGCGCCAACTTGGCCGGCTCGACTGTTGAGGTCGGAGGGGCTCCTCGAGTCTGGTGGCAGGCCGCATCGGCGAGGCAGCACTACACCACCGGCCGCGCCTCGCCGGGGGAGCCGACACGCTCGCTGGCGTAGAGCCGGAAGAGCAGGTACGCCGCGAGCGCACCGAGGAGGTGCCAGGCGGCGTGACCCTGGAGGAGCGAGTCGGGGTCGCACCAGCCGTGCTGGGAGAGGTTCCAGATCGTGAAGGCCGTGACCATCGACGCGAGCGAGGCGGCGCCGTACCTCAGGTCGGCGCGAGCGGGTCCGCGTCGCCAGAGCACGGTCTCGATCACCACCGCGTAGACGAGGAGTAGGCCGAAGGCGAGGTTGCCCACGACGTGCACCAGCGGGACCGGGCGGTCCCAGAGCCCGATGAGCTCACAGGCGGCCACGAGCAGCGAGAACACCTGCCAGAAGAAGACGGCGTCGCGGCGCAGCCACCGGGTCGTCGCGTAGGCGGCCGCGAAGCTCGCGACCAGGTACATCGACGTCAGGTCCAGGACACCCCCGAGCGCAGACTGGGTGGCGTGCATCGCGGCGCTGGCCGGGCCGAGCAGGACGACCAGGCAGGCGAAGCCGGTGGCCAGGCCGGTGAAGCGCGGCAGCGTGTCACCGAGCCGGTCAGGCCGGCGCGCCCGCCAGCCGACGGCCAGGCCGGCGACCACGAAACCGAGGTTGGAGAGGCTGTTGGCGGGCTGCTTGACCCACCCGTCCCGCGCGGCCTCGCAGAAGTTCGCCCCTCGCCCGACGTCCGCCCCGAGCCAGCCGACGCGCACGGCGATGATGAGCAGGCCCGTGGAGGCCAGCGCCGTGGCCACCGCCGCAACGAACGGCTCGTTGGTCGTGGTGCGAGCCGAGCGAGCCTCGAGATCCGGCGAGGAGGACACCGACCTACGCCGGCCAGGTGCTCGCGACCAGCGTCAGCACGTCGTACGTCGCGACCGACTCGCCCTCGGCGTTGGCGACCACCGCGTCCCAGCGCACCTCGCCGTAGTCGGCGTTGCTGCGCGGGGTGATCTGCTTGACCGTGAGCGTGACCGCGATCGTGTCGTCGACCCGGACGGGCGTCAGGAAGCGCAGGTGGTCGACGCCGAAGTTGGCGAGCACCGGACCCGGGTCGGGGTCCACGAAGAGGCCGGCCGCCAGCGACACCACCAGGTAGCCGTGGGCGACGATGCCGCCGAAGAGCGGGTTGGCCGCTGCCGCCTCCGGGTCGGTGTGGGCGTAGAACGTGTCGCCGGTGAACTCCGCGAAGTGGTCGATGTCGGCGAGCGTCACCGTGCGGGGCCCGGACGCGATGGTGTCACCGATCCGCAGCTCCGCCAGGGGTTTGCGGAAGGGGTGCACGTCGTCGGTGCGCCGCGCGGAGCCGGTGGTCCAGCGGCCCGTGATCGCGGTCATCATGTCGGGCGAGGCCTGGATCGCGGTGCGCTGGAGGTGGTGCACGATGGCACGCACCCCTCCGAGCTCCTCGCCGCCGCCTGCGCGACCCGGCCCGCCGTGGACGAGCATCGGCAGCGGCGCCCCGTGGCCTGTCGACTCACCCGCGTCGTCCCGGTCGAGCACCAGGACCCGGCCGTGCCAGGGTGCCAGGCCGAGGGTGACGGTGCGGGCGACGTCGGGGTCGTGGGTGACCAGGGAGCCGACCAGGCTGCCCCTCCCCCGTGCGGCCAACGCGATCGCCTCGTCCACGGAGTCGTAGGTGAGCACCGTGGTGACCGGTCCGAACGGCTCGACGTTATGCGGCTCGACCGCGCCCTTGGCGGCGCGGAGCAGCACGGGGGAGAGGAACGCACCGCGCTCGGCGTCGCCGTCGACGACGTCGACCCGGTCGGGGTCGCCGTACACGATCTCGGCCGATGCGCGCAGCGACTGCACGGCCTTGCGCACCTCCTCGCGCTGACCGAGGCTGGCGAGCGCCCCGATCCGGGTGTCGGGGTGGGCCGGGTGTCCGACGGGCATCCGGGCCAGCCGGGCGGCGATCGCCTCGACGACGTCGTCGGCGATCGGCTCCGGCACGATCGTGCGGCGGATCGCCGTGCACTTCTGGCCGGCCTTGACCGTCATCTCGGCGACGACGCCCTTGACGAACAGGTCGAACTCCGGGTCGTCGACGGTCACGTCCGGGCCGAGGACCGAGCAGTTGAGGGAGTCCGCCTCGACGCCGAGCCGGACCCCGCCATGGAGCACTCCGGTGTGGGTGCGGAGCAGCCCGGCGGTGTGCGCGGAGCCGGTGAAGGCCACCGAGTCCTGCACGGTGAGCTCGTCGAGGAGACCGCCGGCCGAGCCGCTGAGCAGCTGCAGGGTGCCCTCGGGGAGCAGTCCCGACTCGACGATGCGGCGGACGACGAGCTCGGTGAGGTAGGCGGTCTGGCTGGCGGGCTTGACGATGGTGGGCAGGCCGGCGACGAAGGCCGGTGCCAACTTCTCGAGCATCCCCCAGACCGGGACGTTGTAGGCGTTGATCTGGACGGCGACGCCGGGCCTCGACGTGTAGACGTGCTGGCCGACGAAGGTGCCCTCGCGGCCGAGCTGCTCCAGGCCGCCGTCGATCAGCACGGTGTCGTTGGGGAGCTCCCGCGTCGCTTTGCTCGCGATGCCGAAGAGGGTCCCGATGCCGCCCTCGATGTCGACCATCCCGTCGCGTGGGGTGGCGCCGGTGCGCAGTGAGAGTGCGTGGAACTCCTCCTTGGTCGCGGCCAGGTGCTTGCCGAGCTCCTTGAGCAGCATCGCCCGCTCGTGGAAGGTAAGCCCGCGCAGTGCCGGTCCGCCGACCTCGCGGGCATACGCCGTCATCGCGCCCAGGTCGAGCCCGGTGCTGCTGATCCGGGCCACCTCCTCACCCGTGGCGGCGTCGAGCAGGGGAGTGCCCCCCTCGGCGCAGTCCGGTGCGGTGTACCACTTCCCGGCGGCGTAGCTCTGCAGCAGAGTGGACACGAGGACGCACCTCTCGTTCGTTGCGGGGGACGGGTCGTCCGTTGCGGGGGACGGGCCTGCGTGTCAGACTAGTCCCGACCGATCGGTCAGTAAATGAGGTGAGCGAGATGACGGCCCTGCAGGTGCAGTTCGACGCGACCATCGGTCACGGCGACCGGATCGAACCACGCGACTGGATGCCCGAGGGCTACCGCAAGACCCTGGTGCGCCAGATCGCCCAGCACGCGCACTCCGAGATCATCGGCATGCAGCCCGAGGGCAACTGGATCGGGCGTGCGCCGTCGCTGCGGCGCAAGGCGATCCTGCTGGCCAAGGTGCAGGACGAGGCGGGGCACGGGCTCTACCTCTACTCCGCCTGCGAGACCCTCGGGGTCTCGCGGGGCGAGCTGACGGAGATGCTGATCGAGGGGCGCCAGAAGTACTCCTCGATCTTCAACTACCCGACGCTGTCGTACGCCGACGTCGGGACCATCGGCTGGCTGGTCGACGGTGCCGCGATCTGCAACCAGGTGCCGCTGTGCCGGACGTCGTACGGGCCCTACGGGCGCGCGATGATCCGGATCTGCAAGGAGGAGTCCTTCCACCAGCGCCAGGGCTACGAGCTCCTGATGACGATGATGCGCGGCACCGACGAGCAGCGGGCGATGGTGCAGGAGTCCGTGGACCGCTTCTGGTGGCCGGCGCTGATGATGTTCGGCCCGCCCGACGACGAGTCGCCCAACTCTGCGCAGTCGATGGCGTGGGGCATCAAGCGCAACGGCAACGACGAGCTGCGCCAGCGGTTCGTCGACATGACCGTGCCGCAGGCCAAGGCCCTGGGTGTCACGCTCCCCGACCCCGACCTGGTGTGGGACGAGGAGCGCGGCGCCCACGACTTCGGCCAGCCCGACTGGTCGGAGTTCGTCCAGGTCGTCAAGGGCAACGGCCCCTGCAACGCCCAGCGGATCGCTCACCGACGTGCCGCGCACGAGGACGGCGCCTGGGTCCGCGACGCGGCCCTCGCCTTCGCCGAAGGAGCATCCGCATGACCGACCACCCCCGCGGCGAGTGGCCGCTCTATGAGGTGTTCGTGCGCGGCAAGCGCGGGCTCAACCACGTGCACGTCGGCTCCCTCCACGCCGCCGACGACGAGATGGCCGTCCGGCACGCCCGCGACGTCTACACCCGCCGCAACGAGGGCGTCAGCATCTGGGTGGTCCGCGCCGACGCGGTCACCGCGTCGAGCCCGGACGAGAAGGACCCGCTCTTCGCCCCCAGCGGCGACAAGGTCTACCGCCATCCGACGTTCTACGACATCCCCGACGACGTTCCCCACATGTGAACGCACGGGGCTCCGCCCCGTGGACCCGCGAAGGACACCAGTGAGCCACTCCGCCCCCGACCCCAACGACGCCCACGGCAGCGTCTTCGACGGCCTTCTCGAGGGCAGCGTCGGCGACTCCTCGCAGTGGGCGTTCGGGACGCGCCCCGAAGAGTTGCAGGGCGAGGACCCCCTCGCCGGCGTCGACACCACCGTCCCCGAGGGCGTCGACCCCCACGCGTTGGCGACGTACTGCCTGATGCTGGCCGACGACGCGCTGGTGCTCTCGCACCGGCTCTCGGAGTGGTGCAGCCGCGCGCCGGACCTCGAGGAGGACATCGCGCTGGCCAACATCGCACTCGACCTGCTCGGCCAGGCCCGGCTGCTCCTGGCGCGTGCGGCGGCCGCCGACCCGGCCGTCGTACCCTCCCTGCCCGCGGGGTCACCGGTGCCGGCCGAGGACGCCCTGGCGTACTTCCGCGACGCCCCGGACTTCCGCAACGTGCGGATCGCCGAGGTGGCCAACGGCGACTTCGCCCACGTGGTGGTGCGGGTGCTGCTGGTCTCGACGGTCCGGCTGGCGCTGCTGGCACGGCTGGCGGACAGCCGCGACACCGTGCTCAGCGCGGTCGCCGCGAAGGGCGTCAAGGAGCTCACCTACCACCGCGACTACGCCGGCCGCTGGTTCCTGACGCTCGCGCGGGGCACCGAGGAGTCGCGGCGTCGGTTGGTGGCGGCGCTGGACCTGCTGTGGCCGCTCTACCCCGAGATGCTCGCTGCTCACCCCGTCGAGGCCGCGCTGGCCGGTGCCGGCGTGGCGGTGGACCCGACGACGGTCGCCGACGAGGTCGACGTCGTGCTCGATCAGGTGCTCGCGGTTAGCGGTGTCGACCGACCCGGGCTCGGCGCGCTCGCCGGCGTGAGCGGCCGCACCGGCCGCGACGGCCTGCACACCGAGGCACTCAGCCGGATGCTGGCCGAGATGCAGGTGGTCGCGCGCGCCCACCCGGAGGGCCGGTGGTGACGGCGTACGCCGTGGCCCGGACGGTCACGGACCCCGAGATGCCGATGCTGACCCTGGAGGACCTCGGGGTGCTGCGCTCGGTCGAGGAGCACGACGGCCGTGTCGAGGTGGCCATCACCCCGACGTACTCCGGCTGCCCCGCGATGGCCACGATGCGCGACGACCTCGTGCACCGGCTCCACGACGCGGGGTACGCCGACGTCCGCGTGCGGGTCGCGCTCACCCCGGCCTGGTCCAGCGACTGGATCAGCGACGAGGGCCGCCGCAAGCTGGCCGAGCACGGCATCTCCCCGCCAGGCCCGGCGCCCACTGGCAGGGGGCCTGGTGGCGGGCCGGTGACGATCAGCCTGCTGCCGACCCGTCGGGCGCTCTCCTGCCCCCGGTGCGCGTCGGCCGAGGTCGAGCTCACCTCCGAGTTCGGGGCCACCGCGTGCAAGGCGCTCTACCGCTGTGCCGCCTGCCTCGAGCCGTTCGAGCACGTGAAGGAGATCTGATGACCACCGCAGCGCCGACCGCCCCGGCCCGCGCCGTGCCCGTGTTCCACACCCTCGCCGTCGCGTCGGTCGAGCCGCTCACCGACGACGCGGTCGCGGTGACCTTCGACGTGCCGGTGGACCTGGCCGGCGTCTACGCCTTCCACGCCGGGCAGTCGCTCACGGTGCGCCGGACGATCGACGGGCAGGAGCACCGCCGCTCCTACTCGATCTGTGCTCCGGCTGGCGACCGCCCGCGCATCGGCGTGCGCGAGATCCCTGACGGCGTCTTCTCGTCCTGGCTGGTCCACGAGGTCCGGCCCGGTGACGAGATCGAGGTCGGGACGCCCACGGGCGCCTTCCGGGCCGACCCGGAGGCCGGTGGCCGGCACCTGTGCGTCGCAGCGGGCTCGGGCATCACACCGTTGATGTCGATCGCCGGCACCGTCCTGCGGCACCGCGACGCCGAGGTGACCTTGCTGTACGGCAACCGGACCAGCCAGTCGGTGATGTTCACCGAGGAGCTCGGTGACCTGAAGAACCGCTACGGTCCCCGCCTCCAGCTGGTGCACGTCCTGAGCCGCGAGCCTCGTGACGTCGAGCTCTTCTCGGGCCGGCTCGACGGCGACCGCCTGCGCCGGCTCGTCGACCTTCTCGTGCCGGTCGCCGACCTCGACCACGTCTGGCTGTGCGGGCCCTACGCGATGGTCACCGATGCGCGCGCCGTGCTCGAGGAGCTCGGCGTGCCGGCGGAGCGGATCCACGTCGAGCTGTTCTACGTCGACGAGCCGCCGCCCGAGCTCCACCGCGCGGAGGCCGTGGTCGAGGGTGAGACCAGTGAGGTCACCATCGTCCTCGACGGGCTGAGCTCGACGGCCTCGCTGCCGCGGGAGCGGTCCATCCTCGACGCGGCCCAAGCGCTCCGCACGGACCTTCCCTTCGCGTGCAAGGGCGGCGTGTGCGGCACCTGCCGGGCCCTGGTGCGCCACGGCGAGACCGACATGCGCCGCAACTACGCGCTGGAGGCCGCCGAGGTAGGAGCCGGCTTCGTGCTGACGTGCCAGACCCACCCCGTCAGCGACGAGGTCACCGTCGACTTCGACGCCTGAGCCGGGTCAGCGGGTGAGGCCGTCGAAGACGAGCGTGGTGATCGTGTCGGCCAGCACGGCGGCGTCGACCTCGCCGTCCGGGCGGTACCACTCGACCGCCGAGTTGACCATGCCGAAGAGGAGCCGGCTGACCAGGTCGGGGGAGAGGTCCGCGCGCAGCGCGCCCTCGGCGACCGCCTCGCTCACCAGCGCGGCCAACCGGGCGTCGATCTCGCGCCGGCGCCGGAGCGCCGCCAGCTCGGGCTCGCTGTTGCCACGCACCCGGAGCAGCACCGTGACTGCCGGCTGGTGGGCGACCAGCACCTCCACGCTGCGGCGTACGACCATCCGCAGCCTCTCCGAGGCGCTCAGTCCGGCATCCGCGGGACCGCCCTCGGTGGCGAGCGCCACGACCAGGGTGAGCTCGTCGAGCGCCTCGTCCAGTGCCTGCTCGAGCAGGTGCGACTTGCTCGGCACGTGGTGGTAGATCGCCGACTTGCTGAGTCCGAGCTCGCGGGCCAGGTCGCCCATGCTCGTGCCGTCGTAGCCCTGCTTGTTGAAGAGCTCTATCGCCCGCCGCAGCACGGTCGCCTGGTCGTAGCCGGGTCGCCCTCGACGCGGGGCCGGCGCGGTGCTCTCGGGCACCGCGTCCGGCTCCGGCGTCTGGGTCATGTCCGGCAGGCTACTTGCGGGCGACGGCCTTGATCGAGAACGACAGCCCGTCGTCCTTCGGCACGCCCTCGCAGGAGAAGCTCGTCTGCCGGAAGCAGCGGAAGCGCGTCGAGGCGTTGACCATGGTCACGGTCACCCGCTTGACCCGGCGGCTGCTGAAGGGCACCTTGACGGTCGCCCTCCCCTTGCCGCTGAGCTTCACCAGGCGCTTCACGTCGGGTCCGCGTCGCTGGTCGACCAGGACGTACGCCGAGGGGCTGGTCTTGCGTTGCGGCCCGTCGATCTTGACCTTGAGCTTCCAGGACCTCTTGCGCAGGTTCGCGGCCGGCTTGTAGGTGTAGTTGGCCGACGTGAGGTGCTGGAGCGTGCCGGTGTACGCCGCGCGACGCGTGCTCCTGCTCAGCCTGGCGGCGCCGGAGATGGTGGCGCTAGGGTAGCGGCCGCCCTCGGGGTAGGTCTTGTGTGGGACGGTGTTGCCGGCGGCGTACTCGGAGAAGACCTTGGTGAGGCCACCCTTCCTGGCCAGCACCTTCACGAGCGCCTGCGTCGAGTAGAAGTCGGGCGACTTCTTGTCGGCGGCCATCTTGCTCCAGATGTCGCGCACGACCCGGGTCCCGAACTTCTTGGACAAGAACTCGAAGAACGTCCAGTTGCCGTACTGGTTCAGGGCCCCGCCCCCACCGGTGTCGAGCGGCTCGGCGGGGTTCTGCACCTGGCCGAACGGGAGGTACTGGCGGTTGTCGTTGGCGCCGTCGGCGACCCGCTCCTCCATCCAGGTGGCGGTCGCCTCGAGCATCCAGCGGTCGTCCTCGGCGTCGTAGGCGTACTGGACGGCGTGGAAGAACTCGTGGGCCGCGGTCACCTGGAGGCTCTTCTTCGGCGACGCGGGGAACTGGGCGCGCGAGAAGTCGTCGTCGAGCACGCAGTAGCCGGAGGCGAGGAAGCGCTGGACGCGCTTCTCGGCGGCGCAGTAGCCGTAGAGGCCGACCGAGCCGACGTCCTTGAGGTAGACGTCGAACTTCTTGTTGCCACCGAGCCTGCCGTCCTTGAGCGGCTCGCGGTAGCCCAGCTTGCCGGTCTCGAGGTGCCAGACGCGCTCCATCTGGCGCAGGTTCTGCTTCACCCACCTCTTGCTGGGCGGAGCGTCCTCGGTGCTGGTCACCCAGTGGAGGCAGACGTGGCGCGCGCACTTCTTGACCGCCGGCACGGAGTAGCCGAAGCCGAAGGGGTCGGCCGCACCGTCGGTCGGCCGGGCCAGCAGCGCCTCGGCGCGGCGGCGCTCGGACTCCGACAGGGCGGGCAGCGACTGCCACAGCTCGCGCAGGGCCATGCTGGCTGACGGGTCCGCGGTCGCCGCACGCCCGTCGAGCACCCGCTCGGCGACCGAGAGGTGGCGACGTGCGCTGGTCGCCGGCGCGCTGGACGGTTTGCCGGGGTCGGCAGCGGCGGCGCCAGCGGTCTGCACGGGCGCGGTGAGCGCGAGCACCCCGCTGACGGCCACGGCCAGGCTCAGGGTGACGGCTGCGATCGTGCGGCGCATGGGGGGGTCCTCTGCTGGTCGGGGTTCTTCGGACGGGCTCCTCCGAGCCGTCCGTCGGGTGTGACGGCCCGGGCTGGGCGTTGGTTCACCGGGTGATGGTCGCCACGAACGTGTAGTCGTCGTCGTCGTCGCGAGGATTGCCCTGGCAGGCGTACGTCGTCCCGGCCCAGCAGGGTTTGTAACGCGTCGAGGCGTTGGCGAGCACCAGGGTCACGCTGGCGACCTTGCGGTGGGAGAAGGCCAGGGTGACGGTGCGGTTGCCGTCTCGGCCGAGCTTGATGGTGCGCACCGTCAGGCCGCCGCGGCGACGGCGGATGAGAGCGGTCGCGGCCGATCCGGCCGAGGTCGACTGGGCGTCCACCGCGAGACGGAGCCGCCAGGGGCGTCCGAGCGCGCGGGACGGGGTGAAGCGGTAGGCCGCGCTCGTGAGGTGGTCGAGCCGCTTGGTGGCCGACACCCGGCGGCGCGTCGGCGCGAGCCGCACCACACGAACGGCCTTGATGGAGCGGTAGGCCGCGCCCTCGGAGTAGAACCTCCGGGGCGCCTGGTTGGCGGTGGCGAAGCGGGCGTAGAAGCGGGCGAAGCCGGGGCCCCGGGAGGCGAGGACCTTGCGGACGGCCTCGGTGGAGTACTTGTCAGGCGCGTCGCCGACCGAGTCCACGAGGTCCCAGATCCGGCGGATCGCGTCGTCACCGAACCGCTGCGAGACGAGCTCGAAGAAGAGCCAGTTGCCGTACTGCGCGCTGCCGACGGAGTCGAAGTAGTCCAGCGGTGTGCTGGGTCGCCCGAGCTGGCCGTAGCGGAGGTACTGGCGGTTGTCGTCCACGTCGTCGGCGTAGCGCTCCTCCATCCAGGTGGCGGTCGCCTCGAGGAGCCAGCGGTCCTCGGTGGCGTCGTACCCGAACTGGATTGCGTGGAAGAACTCGTGGGCCGCGGTGACGGCGCGACTGGCCTCCGGGCCGAGCGGGAACTCGGCGAAGTCGTTGTCGAGCACGCAATAGCCCGAGTAGGCGAAGCGCTCCCCGGGCAGCTTCGCCTCCGGGGCGCAGAATCCGTAGAGCCCCTGCGCGCCGACGTCGGAGAGGTAGACGTCGAACAGGGCGCTGCCGCCGCGCGCGCCGTCGGTCGGCGGCGCGCGGTAGCCCAAGGCGCCGGACTCGAACGCCAGCACGGACTCCAGCTCGACCAGGGTGCTCTCGACCCAGTCGGGCACGCCGTCGACGTCGAGGTCGGCCGGACTGGGGGCATCGGCGGTGGTCGGCACATAATGGACACAGAAGGTCGTTCCGCACAGGGGCGTCGCCTCGGGCACGGAGTACCCGAACTGCTCGGGGTCGGCGGCCCCGTCGGTGGGCCGGGCCAGGAGCACGTCGGCCACCGCCCGGTCGGCGGACGACAGACCTGGGTAGGCCAGCCGTAGTCCGGCCAGGGTCAGGCTCGCCTCGCGGCCACTGCCTCCGTCGAGACCGCTCCGGCCGGTGAGGGCGGCGCGGGCGTCGGCGACGATCGCGGAGACCGAGTGGGAGACCGGGGGGGAGACCGGGGTGGGGTCGCGGTCGTCGGCGCCGGCGGGCGCCAGGGGCGCGAGCACGGCGAGGCCGGCCGAGGTCAGGGCCACGACGAGACCCACGCGGAGGCGATGCACGGGGTCACCCTACGACGCCGGACGCCGCTGGCGGCGCCCTTGGTCGCTCCGTTATGCGCCGGAGATCTTCTCGATCAGTGCCGTTGTCGAGATCGCCGGGGTGCGGGTGAGGTAGACGACCTCACAGAGGTCGCGGAACTCGTCGAAGCGGCCCCGCCAGTCGTCGCCCATCACCAGCACGTCGGCGCCGTGCTGGACGAGGTAGTCGCGCTTGAGCTCGAGGCTCTCCTCGACGAAGACCTCGTCGACGCAGCGCAGAGCGCCCACGATCTCCATCCGCTCGGCCTGGCTGAAGACCGGCTCACGGCCCTTCTTGCGCAGGTTGAGCGCGTCGGCCGAGACCCCGACCACCAACCGGTCGCCCAGGGCGGCGGCCCGCTCGATCACGCGCAGGTGTCCGACGTGGAAGACGTCGAAGGTGCCGAAGGTGACCACCGTGCGCGCCATGGCGGGCATTCTGGCACGGCTGCGAGAGGACCCCGGACGCCGCGGGCCGACCGCGCAGGTTAGGCTAGCCTCACCTTGCTTCTTCCCCCGATCCGATCAGGAGACCTCGCGATGCGGCGTACCGCCCTGCTCGCCACCGGACTCAGCCTGGCGTCGCTCGCCGCGACCACCGCCTGTGGCGTCTTCGACCAGCCCGCCGACATCCAGGTGTACTCCGCGCGCCACTACGACGTCGAGGACGCGTTCGCGGAGTTCGAGAAGGAGACCGGCAAGAGTGTGGAGTTCATCTTCGACGACGACGCCGTGCTTCTCGAGCGGATCAAGGCCGAGGGCGCGGACAGCCCCGCCGACGTCTACATGACCGTGGACGCCGGCAACCTGTGGAACGCCGCCGACCAGGGGGTCCTCGCCGCCCTCGACAGCCCCACCCTCGACGCGGCGGTGCCGGAGTCCTACCGCGACCCCGAGGAGCGCTGGTTCGGCCTGGCGATGCGGGCCCGGACCGTGCTCTACAACCCTGATGCCGTCGACCCCGCCGAGTTCGACGCTGCCGACACCTACCGCGGCCTTACCGACGCCAAGTGGCAGGGCCGGCTCTGCATGCGCGACTCGTCCGAGGCCTACACACAGTCGCTGGTGGCCTCGCTGATCGACCTCTACGGCCGCGACGAGACCCTCGCCATCGTGAAGGGCTGGCTGGCCAACGACGTCGACATCATGAGCAACGACATCCTGCTCATCGACGCCGTCGACGCCGGCACCTGCGACGTGGCGATCGTCAACCACTACTACGTCGCCCGCGAGCTCGACGACAACCCCGACCTCGGCGTGGAGCTCTTCTGGGCCTCGCAGGAGGGGGCGGGCACGCACGTCAACATCTCGGGCGCCGGCGTCGTGGCGAGCAGCGACAACGTGGCCGACGCCCAGGAGCTGATCGAGTGGCTGGCCACGACCGGGCAGCACGACTTCATCGGCGGCAACCACGAGTACCCCGTCAACCCCGAGGTGCAGCCCGACGACGTGGTGGCCTCGTTCGGTGAGTTCACCCCGATGCAGCTCGACGCGCAGGCGTACGGCGAGCTCAACGCCGACGCCGTCGACCTGCTCGCCGAGGCCGGCTACAAGTAGCCACCGTGACACAGACGCTGGTCCCGCCGACGCCGCAGTCGCGGCCCGCCGGCACCCGGCTCCGCCGGCTGCCGGCCCGGGGTCGACCCCTGTGGTCGGTCGCCGTCGCCGTGGTGGCCCTGCTGGTCGCGGCGCCGGTGGTCGCCGTGCTCGTCGACGTGACGACGGGCGCGCTGCCCGACTGGCCGCGCGACCTCGGCAGCATGGTGGTCACGACGATCGAATTGATGGTCGGCGTCGGGGTGGGCACGCTGGTCGTCGGGTGCGGGCTGGCGTGGCTCGTGACGGCGTACACCTTCCCCCTCCGCGACACCCTGGTCTGGTTGCTCGTGCTGCCGTTGGCGATGCCGGCCTACATCCTCGGCTTCGTCTTCCTCTCCACCTTCGACGTCGCGGGCCCGGTGCAGCAGGCGCTGCGGGGCGCCTTCGGCGACGGCGTGGAGATCGCGGTGCGCTCGCTCGGCGGGTGCGTCCTGGTGATGTCGCTGACGCTCTACCCCTACGTCTACCTGCTGGCCCGAGCGGCGTTCGTCGAGCAGGGCTCACGCACGTACGACGCGGCACGCACCCTCGGCGCGGGTCGTCGCCGGGCCTTCTTCCGGGTGCTCCTGCCGCTGGCGCGGCCGTCGCTGGCGGCCGGGCTCGCGCTGGTGATGATGGAGGTGCTCACCGACTTCGCGACCGTGCAGTACTTCGGCGTGCGCACCGTGTCGGTCGGGGTCTACTCGGTCTGGAAGGGCACCTACGACTTCGCCTCCGCCGTGCAGCTCAGCACGCTGGTGCTGCTCTTCGCGGTGGCGGTCCTCGCCGGGGAGCGGCTGATGCGAGGCCGGGCACGGTTCACCCAGGCTGGCCGGGGGACGGTGAGTGCCCCGGAGGCGCTCACCGGCTGGCGGGGCGGCCTGGCGACCTCCCTGTGCCTGCTCACCCTGGCGGCGGGCTTCTTCGTACCGGTCCTGCGGTTGGCCGCCTGGGCTGTCGACCGCTTCCGCACCGACGGCACCGCGGCGCTCGACGACCGCTTCGGGGAGTACCTCACCAACTCCGTCGTCGTCGCCGCCATCGCAGCCGTGGCGTGCAGCTCGTTGGCGGTGCTGATCGGGCACGCGGTCAAGCTCGGCGGCGGCCGGGTGGTCCGCGGTTTCGCCGCGCTCACGACGTTCGGCTACGCCGTCCCCGGCGCCGTCATCGGCATCGGCACCCTGCTCGTCTTCTCCGCCGCCGACGACCTGCTGGAGGCGGTCGGCGTGGCCGGGGGGACCGGGCTGCTGGTCACGGGCTCGGTGGTCGGCATCCTGTACGCCTATGCGGTGCGTTTCCTGGGTCCGGCCTACCAGTCCGTCGACGCGTCCTTCGCGAAGGTCTCCCCGACGATGACGCAGTCGGCGCTGAGCCTCGGCGCGACCCCACGTCGGGTGCTGACCCGGGTGCACCTCCCCCTCGTCCGGCCGGGGGTGGCGGTGGCCCTGGTGCTGGTGTCGGTCGACGCCATCAAGGAGCTGCCGATCGTGCTGCTGCTGCGCCCGTTCGGCTTCACCACGGTGTCGGTCTGGGTCTACCAGCTCGCCGCCGAGAACTTCTGGAGCCTGGCCGCCCTGCCCGCGCTGCTGATCGTGGCGCTCGCGGTGGTGCCGGTCGGCCTGCTGTTCCGCCAGATCCGGGCGGCCGACGGGGGTAGCCGTGGCTGAGCCACCGACCGCGCTCCGCCTGGCCGGCGTCTCCAAGGCGTACGGCGCCACGGTGGCCGCCGACGCCCTCGACCTCGAGGTGCAGGCCGGCCAGATCGTGACCGTGATCGGCCCGTCGGGCTGTGGCAAGTCCACGCTGCTGCGCCTCGTGGCCGGGCTCGAGCGGCCCGACCTTGGCTCCGTCGAGGTGGACGGCGAGCCGGTCGCCGGACCGGGACGCTTCGTGCCGCCGGAGCGCCGGCGGGTGGGGCTGGTGTTCCAGGACCACGCGCTGTTCCCGCACCTGAGCGTCGCTCGCAACGTCGCCTTCGGGTTGGACCGGCTGCCCCGCGACCAGCGCCGGGCCCGGGTCGAGGAGGTCCTGGCGCTGGTCCGGCTTACCCACCTCGCCGCCCGCTATCCTCACGAGCTCTCCGGCGGCGAGCAGCAGCGGGTGGCCCTCGCGCGCGCCCTCGCCCCGCGGCCGGGCGTCGTCCTCCTCGACGAGCCGTTCTCCTCCCTCGACGAGAACCTCCGAGCCCAGGTCCGCTCCGAGCTGGTCGGTGTGCTGCGCGCCACCGGCACGACCGCGGTGCTGGTCACCCACGACCAGACCGAGGCACTCTCGATTGGCGACCGGCTCGTGGTGATGTGCGAGGGCAGGATCGAGCAGGACGACACCCCGCAGGGGGTGTTCGAGCGACCCGCCACGCGCTTCACCGCGTCCTTCATGGGCGATGCCGACTTCCTGCCGGCCCACGTCCACCGGGCCCTGCTGACCTGTGAGCTCGGGGTGGTGTCCACGGTGCCGGGCTGGAGCG
This sequence comes from Nocardioides sp., assembly GCA_039916425.1. Taxonomy (GTDB): domain Bacteria; phylum Actinomycetota; class Actinomycetes; order Propionibacteriales; family Nocardioidaceae; genus Nocardioides. The sequence continues at coordinate 3,067 of JBDSLK010000028.1, read as the reverse complement.
GCGTGGACGCCGACGTCGAGGTGGTGCTGCGCCCGCACGAGGTGGCCCTCTCGGCGGTGCGGAGCGGGGGAGCCGACGGCGTGGTGACCGCGGTCGAGTATCACGGCGCCCTCGTCCTGCACATGGTCCGGCTCGGGTCCGGGCGCACGGTGCGCTCCTGGCAGCCGCACGCCGTACGCCACCCGGTCGGGACCGAGGTGGAGGCGACCGTGGTCCCGGGCATCACTCCCACGCTGCTGATCGGGGACCGGGCCGTCTCGCTGCCCCCGGGCACCGCGGAGGGCACCGCGGACGGCACCCGGCTGTAGGGAAGGATGGTGCTCGATGAGCACGCCCCTCTCCCTGATCACCCCCGACCCAGCGGCCGACGAGGCCCGCCGGCGGGGTCTGCGTCGGATGCGCACGGTCGCCGTCGCCCTGCTGGGGCTCGCCGGGGTGGTGTACGTCGCGACGTTGGGCCAGGAGGGCTTCCTCGGGTTCGTCAACGCCGGCGCCGAGGCGTCGATGGTCGGCGCGATCGCCGACTGGTTCGCCGTGACGGCGATCTTCAAGCACCCGCTGGGCCTGCCGATCCCGCACACCGCCCTGATCCCGCGCCGCAAGGACGAGCTCGGTCGGGGGCTCCAGGAGTTCGTCGGGGAGAACTTCCTCCAGGAGGGCATCATCCGCGAGCGGGTCGCGGCCGCGGCCATCTCGCGCCGGGTCGGGCGCTGGTTGGACGACCCCGCTCACGTGCGCCGGTTGGTCGACGAGGTCGCCGACCTGGCCTCGATCGGCCTCGGCCGGGTCAGGGACGACCAGGTCGAGGACTTGGTCCGCACGGCCCTGGTGCCGCGCTTCCGTGCGGAGCCGATCTCGCCGCTGCTCGGGGGGCTGCTCGCCGAGACGGTGGCCGACGACCTCCACCACGGGCTCGTCGACCTGGCGCTGGAGGAGCTGCACCGGTGGCTGACGCTGCACCCGGACGACGTCACCGAGATGCTCTCTCAGCGGGCACCCTGGTGGACGCCGCCCCGGCTCAACGAGGCGGTCACGGCCCGGATCCACCTCGAGGCGGTGCGGTGGGTCGAGGACATCCGCGACGATCCCGACCACCACGCCCGGGCCGCCTTCGACTCGGTGCTCGCCCAGCTCGCCCAGGACCTGCTGTTCGACCCCGTCACCCAGGAGCGCGCGGAGCGGCTGAAGGACCGGCTCCTGGACCACCCGGCCGTGCTCACGTCGGCCGTCTCGCTGTGGAACGCGTTGCGCCGCTCGTTGGTGTCCTCGCTGCGCGACCCCGAGGGCGCGGTCCGCGAGCGGCTCCAGCGGGAGGTCTCGGCGTTCGGTCGCCGGCTGCACGACGACGAGTCGCTGCGCAGCCGGCTCGACCTGGTCGCCGCCGACGTGGTGGTCTTCACCGTCGAGCGGTACGGCGCGGAGCTGACCGCGGTCATTACCCACACGATCGAGCGCTGGGACGGCCGGGAGGCGGCCCGGCGCATCGAGCTGCACGTCGGTCGGGACCTGCAGTTCATCCGGATCAACGGCACCATCGTCGGCGGGCTGGTGGGGGTGCTGATCCACACCGTCTCCGTGCTGGTGCCGTGAGCCTGCGAGAATCGGCTCCATGACCTCCCCGATGAGCGAGCCGGTCGACGTCCCCATCCGCGACGAGGCGATCCGGCTGGGTCAGTTCCTCAAGCTCGCCAACCTCATCGCCTCGGGGTCGGACGCCAAGGTGCTGATGGTCGAGGGTGCCGTGAGCGTCAATGGCGAGATCGAGAGCCGCCGGGGGCGCCAGCTCGTTCGCGGCGACGTGGTCACCCTGGGTGGGCAGTCGGCACGTGTCGGTGGACCCACGTAGGGTCAGGCCTGTGAGCCCCCGATGAGCAAGATGGACAACCAGCGCGCGATGCGCGAGGCCAAGTTCGCCCGGACGCAGGCGCGGGCCAAGGCCCAGCCGGCCCGTGCCACGGCGCCCCCCCCGGTGGCGCCGCCGACCACCGCGGAGGCCCCGCCGACCGCGCCGTCGGTCGGCGAGGCCCCGCTCGGCGCGACCGAAGGCCTGTGTGGCCACCGGTCGATGAACGGGCGCACCTGCACGCGCGAGTCAGGGCATGCGGCGAAGAGCCACCGCTACAGCTGACGCGCCGAGGTCAGTCAGTAGGGCCAGCCGACGGGCGGCAGCGCCTGCACGGTGACCGACTCGCACTTGTAGGCGAACGACCCGCCGACGTTGTCGAGCGGGTCCTGGCTGCCGACGAAGATGATCTGGTCGTAGCCGTCCTGGCAGTAGAGGTCGTCGCGGACGCCGTCGTTGAGGACGTAGATGATGTCGTCGCCCTCCTCGCTGTAGATCTGGTCCGCGCCGGGGCCGACGAAGATGATGTCCGCGTCCTCGTCGCCGGTGACCTCGTCGTCGCCCGTGCCGTCCATCAGCAGGTCGAGGCCGAAGCCGCCGTCGAGCTCGTCGTTGCCGGGACCGCCGTCGATCCAGTCGTCACCGGGTCCGCCCTGCACGTGGTCGTTGCCGTCGCCGCCGACTACCCGGTCGTTGTTGTCCATGCCCTGCAGGATGTCGTCGCCGACGCTTCCGTCGAGCAGGTCGTCGCCGAACGAGCCGACGAGCTGGTCGTTGCCGTCGGCGCCGTAGAGCTGGTCGTTGCCCGCCGCGCCCATCACGTGGTCGTTGCCGGGACCGCCGTACAGGGCGTCGTCACCGGCGTGGCCCAGGACCAGGTCGTCGCCGTCCCCGCCGTCGAGCAGGTCGTTGCCGATCTGGCCCTTGAGGGTGTCGTTGCCGCCGCGCGCCATCACGGTGTCGTTGCCGGCCTTCGCGTCGATCACGTCGGCGTGCTGACTGCCTCTCAGGGTGTCGTTGCCAGGACTCGCCTTGCGGGCGAAGTCCGGACCGGCGAGGGCCGCGACGGGCGCGGCCAGCAGCAGGGAGGCGGTGAGTCCGGCGATCGCGAGGATCACACGGCTGGGTCGCCGGACCGACGACGCCGCGGTGCGGACGTTTTCGGGGGTGGCGAAATCAGGGTCACTCGAGTGGGGGGTCATAAGTCCTCTAAGCGGGGGGATG
>JBDSLK010000027.1:0-6563 GCA_039916425.1 Nocardioides sp. | reverse complement strand
ATGAGCCGGGCTTCGGGGCGCAACGTGGGGCACGCGATCCCGGGGCTGGTCGCCTCCCTGCTGCCCTGGGGGGTCACCGGTGCGCACTGGCTGCCCGGCCCCGACGGCGAGCCCGTGCTCTGGCTGGCCACGTCGACCGAGGAGCAGCGGCACACCCTGGAGGGCCAGGGCTGGCTGCCGGCGCAGGTCCGGATCCTCCTGATGCGGTACGGCGTACCGCACGAGACCGTGAACGGCGTGCGGGTGATGTTCGAGTCCGAGCAGAGCATCGCCGCGCTGCTCGACGGCGCCTGATCCACCGCACCTGACCCCGGACGCACCACAGCCCGACCCCGGGCTGGCCGGAGCGGGCTGTGGAGCTGAAGCGGATGCGTCAGGCGGGGATGACGTTGAGCGCCACGTCCACCGAGACGTCGTCGTGCAGGCGGACGGTGACCGAGTGGGCACCGAGCGTCTTGATCGGGTTCGCCAGGGCGATGGTCCGGCGGTCGACGGACTCGCCGGCCACCTCGGCCAGCGCGCCGGCGATCTCGTTGGTGGTGACCGCACCGAACAGGCGACCGGCGGGGCCGGCCTTCACGCGGACGTCGACCGGGGCGGCCTGGAGCTTGCCCTTGATCTGGTCGGCGTGCTCGGTGTCGCGGACCGCGCGGGAGGCGCGGGCCTTCTTGATCGACTCGACGGTCTTCTCGCCCCCTCGGGTCCAGCGGATCGCCACGTTGCGCGGCAGGAGGTAGTTACGGCCGTAGCCGTCCTTGACCTCCACCACGTCGCCGGGCTGCCCGAGGCCGGTGACTTCCTGGGTCAGGATGATCTTCATGGTCGCAGGCCTCCGTTCAGCGTCCGGTGGACGTGTAGGGCAGCAGTGCGACCTCGCGGGCGTTCTTGACCGCGATCGCGACGTCCCGCTGGTGCTGGACGCAGTTGCCGGTGACCCGACGCGCGCGGATCTTGCCGCGGTCGGAGATGAACTTGCGGAGGAGGACGGTGTCCTTGTAGTCGACACCGGTCGCCTTCTCCTTGCAGAACTGGCAAACCTTCTTCTTGGGCTTGCGAATCACTGCCTTGGCCATTGTGGTGCTCTCCTTCAGTGAGCCCGGCTGACGCCGGAATGGTGGGCTTGGACTGGTTGTGGTGGTGCTGGATCAGAACGGGGGCTCGTCGGAGGCCACGCCGGGCGCGGCCCACGGGTCGTTGCCCGGACCGCCCTGGGAGCCACCCTGCGGCTGACCGCCGCCGGAGTAGCCGCCCTGCTGGCCGCCCTGGGCAGCCGCGGGCTGGGCCCACGGGTCCTCCTGGCCGCCACCGGCCTGGCCGCCTTGGCCGCCCTGACCGCCGCCGGAGTAGCCGCCCCCACCGCCCTGGCGGGTGGTGCGGGCGACCTTCGCGGTGGCGTACTTGAGTGACGGACCGACCTCGTCGACCTCGATCTCGAAGACGGTGCGCTTCTCACCCTCGCGGGTCTCGTACTGCCGGGACTTCAAGCGGCCCTGGACGACGACACGCATCCCCTTCACGAGGGACTCGGCGACGTTCTCCGCGGCCTGACGCCAGACCGAGCAGGAGAGGAACAGCGCGTCGCCGTCCTTCCACTCGTTGGTCTGGCGGTCGAAGGTGCGCGGCGTCGAGGCCATCCGGAAGTTGGCCACGGCCGCCCCCGACGGGGTGAAGCGCAGCTCCGGGTCGTCGACGAGGTTGCCGACCACCGTGATGATGGTTTCGCCTGCCATGGTTCAGGCCTCCTGATAGTCCGGATGTGGGTCTGCGGTCATCGTGGCCGAGCCGACCGACAATCGGAAGGGCTCATCCACAGGCAGCTCAGTGAGCGTCGGGACGCAGGACCTTGGTCCGCAGGATCGACTCGTTGAGCGTGAGCTGGCGGTCGAACTCCTTGACCGTGGCCGGCTCGGCCTGCAGGGAGATGACGGCGTAGATGCCCTCGGCGTTCTTCTTGACCTCATAGGCCAGCCGGCGGCGACCCCACACGTCGACGGACTCGACCGAGCCGCCGTCCTTGCGGATGACGTTGAGGTACTTGTCGAGCGACGGCTCGATGGTCCGCTCCTCGAGACTCGGGTCGAGGATGACCATGACTTCGTAGGCACGCATCAGCGACCTACCTCCTTCGGACTAAAGGCGGCCACGGACTCTCCGTGGCAGGAGGACTCCACGCCAGGAATCGGCGGGAACGACTCAATCTAACAGCGGCGCTCGGCCTTGTGGAAATCCCGCGACGCCGGCCCCTCTCCCCGACCTACGGTGACCGGGTGCCCCGTCCTCGAGGAGCCGGCCGCGCGCTCGCCGGCCGCTACGTGCTGGTCGACCAGATCGGCCTCGGTGGCATGGGGTCGGTGTGGCGTGCCTGGGACCGACGGACCCGCACGTTCGTCGCCGCGAAGGTGCTCGGACACCACGACGCCGGGTTGCTGCTCCGCTTCGTCCACGAGCAGTCGGTGCGCCTCCGGCACCCACACGTGGTCACCCCGACGAGCTGGGCGGCCGACGACGACGTCGTCGTGCTGACCATGGACCTGGTGCGCGGCGGCTCGGTCGAGTCACTGCTGGCCCGACACGGCCCGCTCCCCACGGAGTACGCCGCCGAGCTCCTCGACCAGACCCTCCAGGCCCTCGCCGCCGTGCACGCGGCGGGACTGGTGCACCGCGACGTCAAGCCCGCCAACCTCCTGCTCGAGGTCACCGGCACCGGCCGGCCGCACGTCCGGCTGGCCGACTTCGGGGTGGCGGCCCCGGTGCACTCGCCCCGCCTCACCCCGTGGCCGGGCCCGATCGGCACCGACGGCTACATGGCGCCCGAGCAGTCCCGCGGCGCGGCGCCCGACCCCCGCCAGGACGTGTACGCCGCCGGCATGGTCGCCGCCGAGATGCTCACGGCGCTCGCGCCGCGAGGTCTGACCAGGCCGGACAGTGGCGCGCTGGGTCCGCTGGGTCCGCTGGTCGGCGCGATGACCGAGCCCGACCCCGACCGGCGCACCCCCTCGGCGGCGGCCGCCCGCGCGGCGCTCCGGGACGTCGGACTGCCTGCGGGCGCCCCCTGGCAGCGGCGGCCCCGGCCGCCCGACGTCACCGACACCTTGGGCGACCCGGACCTCGTCGCCTCCCCGGTGCTGGTCGCGGCCCTCGGGGCGTTCGTCCTGCTCGTCCTGCTCGCTCTCGTCGCGGTGACCCTGCTGCGCACCTGAGGGGGTGTCCGCGCGGCCTCCTAGACTCCGCCGTCATGACGATCAGCATCGGTGCGCACGTCGACCAGACCGACCCGATCGCCGAGGCCCGGGCGCGCAACGCCCCGCTGGTGCAGTTCTTCCTCGGCGACCCGCAGGGCTACCAGGGCCCGGAGATCCGCTACGCCGGTGGCGCGGCCGGGCTGCGCGCCGACGCCGAGGCCGCAGGGATCGACCTCTACGTGCACGCGCCCTACATCCTCAACGTGGCCACCACCAACAACCGGATCCGGATCCCCTCCCGCAAGCTGCTCCAGCAGCACGTCGACGCCGCCGCCGAGATCGGCGCCCAGGGCCTGGTCGTCCATGGCGGCCACGTCGACAGAGCGGGCGACGACGCCGAGATGATCGCGAAGGGCTTCGACAACTGGCGCAAGGCGGTCGAGGCCACCGACCTCAAGATCCCACTGCTCATCGAGAACACCGCCGGCGGCGACCGCGCGATGACGCGCCACCTGGCCCGCATCGCCGGTGTCTGGGACGCCATCTCCTCGGCCGAGCAGGCCGACCGGGTCGGCTTCTGCCTCGACACCTGCCACGCCCACGCCGCCGGCAACCCCCTCGACACCGTCGTCGCCGACGTCCTCGCGATCACCGGGCGGATCGACCTCGTGCACGGCAACGACAGCCGCGACGACTTCGGGTCCGGGGCCGACCGGCACGCCAGCTTCGGGGCCGGCCGGATCGACCCCGACCTGCTGGCGGCGGTGGTCCGCGACGCCGGTGCCCCCGTGGTCTGCGAGACCCCCGGCGGCGCCGCCGAGCACGCCGCCGACTTCGCCTGGCTGCGAGCCCGGCTGCCGACCTGAGCAGGCGGTGACACCGAGCACCTGGCCGATCGGTCAGACTTTGAAAATTCCTGATGTGCTCACGCTCCGCGACTGCTTCACTACCAGACGAAGCAGGGATCCGAGCGGCACAGGGGAGCGTTCGGGCCTCAGAGGCCTGGGGTGGTCGTGCAGACCGGCCACCCGGGTAGCCTCGTCGGCGTGAAGAGCGTGCGCGTCATCGACGAGGACGAGCACCTCGAGTTCCTGCGGACCCAGCAGTCCGCCAGCTTCCTCCAGACGCCCGCCTGGGGGCGCGTGAAGTCCGAGTGGCGCCGTGAGTCCGTCGGGTGGGTCGACGACGACGGCACCATCGTCGGGGCCGCCCTCGTGCTCTACCGGCAGCTGCCCAGGCTCAAGCGCTTCCTCGCCTACCTCCCCGAGGGCCCGGTGATCGACTGGGCCACCGACGACCTCGGCGCCTGGCTGGCTCCGCTCACCGCCCACGCGCGCGCCCAGGGCGCCTTCGGGATCCGGATCGGACCGCCCGTGGTGACCCGCCGCTGGAGTGCCGCGCAGGTCAAGGACGGCATCGCCGACGCTGACGTCCACCGGCTCGGCGACGTCACCCCGACCGAGCGCAGCGCGGCCGGCGCCCGGGTCGTCTCCCAGCTGCGCGAGCTCGGCTGGCGCGAGCAGGGCGCCGCCGGCGGCTTCGCGGCCGGCCAGCCCCGCTTCAACTTCCAGATCCCCCTCGTCGACGCCGACGGCGCCCCGCGCACCGAGGCCGACCTGCTGGCGGGGATGAACCAGCAGTGGCGACGCAACATCAAGAAGGCCGACAAGGCCGGCGTCCTCGTCGCGCGAGACGACAGTCCGGCCGCGCTGGCCGCCTTCCACGACCTCTACGTCCACACCGCCGGCCGCGACGGCTTCACCCCGCGCGGGGCGGCGTACTTCGAGACCATGGTCGAGGCGCTCTCCGCGGAGGAGCCGGACCGGATCTCGGTCTGGCTGGCCCGGCACGAGGGCGACCTGGTCGCGGCCACCGTCGCGATCCGGGTCGGCACCCACGCGTGGTACTCCTACGGCGCCTCCTCCACCGAGAAGCGCGACGTGCGCGGCTCCAACGCCGTGCAGTGGGCGATGATCCGCGACGCGCTGGCGGCCGGTGCCGTGGTCTACGACCTGCGCGGCATCACCGAGACCCTCGACGCCGACGACCCGCACGTCGGCCTGATCCAGTTCAAGGTCGGCACCGGCGGCCAGGCCGTGGAGTACGCCGGAGAGTGGGACCTGCCGCTCAACCCCCTGCTCTACAAGGCCTTCGACCTCTACATGGCCCGGCGATGAGGACGCGTCGGTGAGCCTGACCCTGCACGTCGACGGCGAGCGCTGGCGCACCCACCTGCGCCGGGTCGCCGACGCCACCGCCGGGCTCACCCCGGTCGTCAAGGGCAACGGCTACGGACTGACCCTGCCCCGGCTGGCCCGCCGGTCGGCCTGGCTGGGCGTGGATGCCATCGCGGTCGGCCTGTACGACGAGCTCCCCGAGGTCGCTACCCGGTTCGACGGCGACCTGCTGGTCCTCACTCCGTGGCGGCCGCACGCCGCCGACGACCCCGGGGCCGCGGCGGCCCGGCAGCTCTCGGACCGGGTCATCCACACCGTCAGCCGGCCCGAGGACGTCTCGGGGCTGCTGGCCGAGCAGCCCGACGCCCGGCTCGTGGTCGAGCGCACCACCAGCATGCTGCGGCACGGGATGTCGGCGACCGGGCTGGGCGAGGCGGCTCGCCTGCTCGCAACACACCCGCGCGCCCGCCTCGAGGGGGTCGCCCTGCACCTGCCGCTCGCCCACGGCTCCTACGCCGGCGAGGTCCACCGGCTGATGACCGACGTGATCGCGGCCGACCTCGACCACCGTGACGGGTCCCCGGGGCGCACCGTCTGGGTCAGCCACCTCGGCGCCACGGAGCTCCGCGAGATCCGCGCCGCCTACCCGGACTACGTGATCCGCCCGCGCGTGGGCACCGACCTCTGGCTCGGCGACCGGTCCTCGCTGCGCGTCACCGCGACGGTCCTCGACGTGCACCCGCTCAGACGCGGCGACGTCTTCGGCTACCGCGGGCGCACCGCGCCGCGCGCCGGCCACCTGCTGGTGGTGAGCGGTGGCACCGCGCACGGCATCGGGCTCGAGGCCCCCACCGGCGACGTCTCCCTCCGGGCCCGCGCGGCCACCCTCGCACGCGGCGGGCTCGACGCGCTCGGCTTCGTGCGGTCACCGTTCTCCATCGACGGCAAGCAGCGGCTGTTCGCCGAGCCGCCGCACATGCAGGCCTCGATGCTCTACCTGCCGTCCGGGGCGCGCGTGCCGGTCATCGGCGACGAGGTCGATGTCCGGGTGCGCTTCACCGCCACCTCGTTCGACCGGATCGTGGTCAGCTGACCGGCACCGCCCGCGTCCCTGCGGCCTCGACGACCGGGGTCCGCACCGGGTCGTGGGACGGGCTGAGCACGTCGCGCACCACCACCGCGACCAGGTAGAGCTCGGCGAGCA
>JBDSLK010000026.1:0-26123 GCA_039916425.1 Nocardioides sp. | reverse complement strand
GCGGGCAGGAAGCCGCGCAGGCCGATGTCGATGATGAGGCCGCCCTTGACGACCTCGATGACGGTGCCCTCGACGACGCCGTCCTCCTCCTTGACCTGCTCGATGGTGCCCCAGGCGCGCTCATACTGGGCGCGCTTCTTGGACAGGATCAGCCGGCCTTCCTTGTCCTCCTTCTGCAGGACCAGGGCCTCGACCTTGTCGCCGACGTTGACGACCTCGTTGGGGTCGACGTCGTGCTTGATCGACAGCTCGCGCGAGGGGATGACGCCCTCGGTCTTGTAGCCGATGTCGAGCAGGACTTCGTCCCGGTCGACCTTCACGATCGTGCCCTCGACGATGTCGCCGTCGTTGAAGTACTTGATGGTGGCGTCGATCGCGGCGAGGAAGTCTGCTTCGGAACCGATGTCGTTGATCGCGACCTGCGGGGCCTCGGTGTCCGGGTAAGCGTAGGTGCTGCTCGTCATAAGGAAGTGAGTCCTTGGGTGGAGTGGAGTCGTGCGGGCACGCCAGGAGTCCTGTTCACTACCGTTGGTTCGTTGCCTCAGACCCGGTCACCGGGACACTGGCTGATAGCGAGCCGCTGTTTCCACTCTGTCTGGGAGACGAGCAGACATCAGGCGCGAGCGTAAGAGTACGCGCGGCGGGGTGCGCCAGTCCAACCGAGGCGACCGCTCAGCGCCGGTGGCTCCTACGCCGCCGCATCGCCGCCTCAGTCTCGCTGCACCGCGTGCGGGTTGCGGGACCCCGCGATCGCTCGGAGGAGCTCGTGGGCGAGCCCGGTGACCAGGTTGTCCAACGGCCGGGAGGCCAGCTCCACCAGCGCCCACAGGTCCGCGGCCCGGGCCAGGTCGAGCGCACGTCCGGGGGTTCCGCCGCGACGGTCGACGTACGCCGCGAGCACGGCGTCGACGTACGCCGGTGCCCGGTCGAAGCGGAGCAGGTTGCCAAGGTCGGTGAACGGGTGGCCGGCGTGGCTGTACTCCCAGTCGACCAGCCCGGTGACCGCCAGGGAGGCGGGGTCGATCAGCAGGTTCTTTGGGTTGACGTCGCTGTGCACGAGGCAGACCCGGTCGACGGTGTCGAGCAGCGCCTGCGCCTCGCGCGCCACGTCACGCAGACCGGCCAGCTCGCCAACCGTGAACCGATCGAGCCGATCAGCGTGCAGGTCGACCCAGCCGGCGAGGTCGTCGAGCGCCGGGAGCTCCTCGATCCTCAGGTCACCGTCGACGAAGAGGCCGGCCCGGGGCATCGGCATCCCGCCGAGGTCGGCCAGCAGCTCGCCGAGGTGGCCGCCCAGCCGGGCGAGCCCGGCGTCGTCGAGGTCACCGATCAGCTCGTCGCCGCGGACGCCCGGCAGGTAGGAGGTGACCAGCAGCGCCGGCACGTCGTGGGCCGGGTCGGGCTGACGCACCTCGAGCACGTCGGCGACCGGCAGCAGCCCGCGGACCAGGCGCAGCAGCGCGGCATCGACCTCGTGGGCGCGCGCGCCCCGGTCGCTGGGGGCGGCATAGATGCGCACCACGCTGCGCTCTCCCCCGGCGTCGGCGACGAAGGTCTGGCCCGACCAGCCACCGGGCAGCGGGGCGAGGGAGGCGAAGTCCATCCGAGTAGTTTGCTCCCGTGGATGAACAGTGGCCGCAGCGGCCGGTCCGGGTGGAGCGCCGACCGGTCGACGAGGCAGAGTCCCGGCGTGCCAACGGCCCCGACTGGGACCGCTACGCCGACGAGTACCAGGCCACGCACGGGGAGTTCCTCGGGGACACCGGCTTCGTGTGGGGGCCGGAGGGGTTGACCGAGGCCGAGGCCGGGGTGCTCGGCGGCCTCGCAGCCCGGGACGTGCTCGAGGTCGGCAGCGGGGCCGGCCAGTGCTCCCGGTGGGTGCGCAGCCAGGGCGGCCGGGCGATCGGACTCGACCTGTCCCCCCGCCAGCTCCAGCACTCGCGCCGGCTCGACGAGGCCACCGGAGTGACTGTCCCCTGCGTGGCCGGCACCGCTACCGACCTGCCCTTCGGGGACGCGACCTTCGACGTGGTGTTCTCCTCGTTCGGCGCGCTCCAGTTCGTCGCCGATATCGACGTCTGTGTGGCGGAGGTGGCTCGGGTGCTCCGGCCCGGAGGCCGGTTCGCGTTCTCGATCACCCACCCGACGCGCTGGATGTTCCCGGACGACCCCGGCGAGGAGGGTCTCACCGCGAGCCAGTCCTACTGGGACCGCACTCCCTACGTCGAGGTCGACGACGAGACCGGGGTGGTCGCCTACGTCGAGCACCACCGGACACTGGGCGACTGGGTGGCGCTCCTGGCCGGGCACGGCTTCGTGATCACCGACCTGCGCGAGCCCGAGTGGCCCCCCGACCACGACCGGGTCTGGGGCGGGTGGTCGCGCACCCGCGGGCGCTTCACCCCCGGCACGGCGATCTTCGGCTCGGACCTCCGGCTGGTGGGCCAGGGCGTGTCTCTAGGCCCTTCGCTTCGAGCGCCGGCCCGTGAGGACCAGGAAGAGACCGAGCAGGAGGATCAGCGAGCCGCCGATGAAGCCGATCAGGGGAACCGTCCTGGTGATCAGGTCCAGGCCGCTGATGCTGTCCTTGGCGTCCGCGACGTTCTCGGCCTGCTGGTCCTCGGTGAACGCGAGCTGTAGGTCGAGCACCTGGGTGCCGTCCTCGAGGTAGCGCTGCTGGTCGTCGGTCTGGTGGATGATCTTGCCCGTCCGGGGGTCGACGTAGACCTCCTTGAGGTCCGTGTAGGTGCCCGGGGTCCCCTCCGCGATCTCGATAGGTGCCTCGCTGATGCTGACCCGGAAGACGTAGGTCTCGAACCCGGCGATCTTCTCGGTCCGGTCGTAGACCGCATCGACCCCTGACTTGGTGATGCCGTCCCAGTAGGGGTACGTCGCCTTCTCGACGTCGAACGGCCACTTATTCACGAGGCCCTGGTGCGGGACCGCGTCCGCGGGCAGCGCCGCGAAGTCGACGGACTCCGCGCTCACCCGGTCGGTGGCGAAGACATCGGTGCCCAGCGCCAAGGCGTTCTCGTCCTGGGCGTCCGCGCACTCCTGGGGGTCCTGGCCCACGTCGAATACCGCGCACCCGACGTTGGTGAAGACAGCGACGTCGTCGGTCGACGCCTTGTCGTCGCTCTTGGTGATGCTCAACGCGTAGATCGGACGCACGCCGGCGCTCAGCCGATCGGCCTGCCCGCTGAGGTACGTCGTCGAGTCCGTGCCGAGCGGGGTCTTCTTCACCGCCCCGGGGGCGTAGACGAGCCCGAGAATCGCGACGACGAGGAGGAACGCTCCCAGTCCGACCAGCAACGGGCCAAGAATCTTGCGCACTTTCGTCCCTCTCCCAGAAAATCAGATCGCCGCAGGTTAGCGCATGTCGGCGAAGTAGGTGACCGACCAGTAGCAGGCTTGTGGCTCGGATCCCCGGAGGCGTCGAGCGCCCACCCCCGGCCGTCCCTCCGCGGCGCATAGAGTGCGGGCGACGGGCCAAGTCGCCGCGAAGGGAGTCCGATGACCGACCAGCCGGAGCACCAGCCCGAGCACCAACAGGTCGGCCTGTCCCTCGACGCCCTCTACAGCAACCGGTTCTCTGCTCACGAGTCCGCTCTCAAGCGCACCCTGTGGCGCGTGCTGGTCCACGACTTCTTCCAGCGCTACGTGCCCCGCGACGGCACGGTGGTCGACCTCGGTGCCGGCTCCTGCGAGTTCATCAACGAGGTGAGTGCCGCGGTGCGCATCGCGGTCGACCTGAACCCCGCAACCCGGTCGAGCGCAGCCCCCGACGTGCGGGTGCTGCTGACCCGTTCGGACCGCATGGACAGTCTGGCCGACGGCTCCGTCGACACGGTCTTCACGTCCAACTTCTTCGAGCACCTCGAGACCAAGTCGGCCTTGCTGTCGACCCTTGCCGAGTGTCATCGGGTCCTGCGTCCCGGCGGTCGCCTCGTGGTGCTCATGCCCAACATCCGCTATCTCCCGGGCCGCTACTGGGACTACCTGGACCACCATCTCCCGCTCACCCACTTAAGCGTGGGCGAGGCGCTCGAGCTCGAGGGCTTCGAGGTCGTGGAGAGCGTGGCGCGGTTCCTGCCGTACACCGTCAAGGACGCGCGGCTCCCGGTGCGGCCGGGGCTGATACGGCTGTACCTCCGGATGCCGCTGGTGTGGCGCTTCCTCGGTCGACAGATGCTGGTCGTCGGACGTCGGCGCTGAACCGCCCGGGTCAGAGGACCCCGCGCGCCAGGGCATCCGCGACCCACGGGATGACGGTGTCGAGCATCTCCTCGAGCCGGGTCTCGGCGGTGAAGCCGAGGACCTCTCGGGCCTTGGTGGTGTCGGGAATGCGCTTCTGGACGTCGTGCTCGAACGGCTCGTCGCACACCAGGGCGAACGGCCGTTCCGGCCCGTGGCACTTGGTCCAGATCAGCCGGGCGAGCTCGAGCACGGTCGTCGACTCGGCCGTGGACAGGTTGAAGTCATCGTTCAGGGCGCGCGGCGACTCCATCGCCGCGACGATGCCGGAGGCCAGGTCCGCGCCATAGGTGTAGTGCCGCACCTGTCCGCCGTCACCGAGGATGTGCAGCGGGTCCTGTCCCTTCAACACCTTCTGCACCAGGTCGGGGACCACGTGGCTCATCGCCAGCGTGACGTTGCCGCTGGGGATCTGTACGTCCCCCAGGGCCCGTCCCTCCCCGACGCCGACGCAGTTGAAGGGACGCACGATGGTGAACGGCAGGGCGTACTGGTCCCAGGCCGCGCGGGCGAAGTACTCGACGGCGAGCTTCTGGAAGCCGTAGGACGACAACGGCGGTGGGATGACGCGCTCGTCCCCCTCCTTCGACGGCCATCGCTCGGCCGACTCGAAGACCATGGACGAGCTGAGGTAGGTGACCTTGCGCAGCCGCCCCGCCGGCAGCACGCGGATGGCCGCGTCGCACGTCGACGCGATGATCCGCTCGTTGCTCGCGAGGAGGTCGTAGGGATAGCTGTGGAAGTAGGAGATGCCCCCGATCAACGCCGCGCCGGCGATAACGTGGTCGCAGTCCGCGAGCAGGCCGGTGACCAGGTCCACGTCACGGACGTCGCCCCGGACGAACCGGTAGGCCGGGTGCGCGTCGTACGACCGGGTCACCGGGCCGTACTTGGAGTAGTCGTCGATCCCGGTGACGGCGTAGCCGCGCGCGAGCAGCGCCTCCACGACGTACCCCCCGATGAAGCCCGCCGAACCGGTGACCAGCACCCGCTCGCCCGTAGGTGCGTCCGTCATGCTGACCCGTCCTTGTCGTCCCCGTCGTCCGTGTCGTCATTGCGTGCCGCGATCCGCGCGCCCTCGCGGCGAACCTGTTCCAAGGAGAGCGGACGCCCGAACGCGAAGAGGTACCACCGGAGATACTTCGGCACCCAGTTGCGCAGCTCGAAGGCGGACTCCCCGTACGTGCGGTCGAGCCAGATGGTGGGCAGCTCAGCGACGGGCCGACGCAGACGACGGGCCTTCGCGGTGATCTCGAGGCCGATCTCGAACCCGCTCCGGCTGTCGATCCCGACCTCTCGCAGGAACTCGGTGTCGTAGGCCTTGAAGCTGTTGGTGGCGTCGTCGGTGCCCACCCGTCCCAGGGATCCCAGGCTCCGGCCGGCGGTCCGGGAGAGCAGCCCCTTCAAGGCCGGGCCACCGACCTGCTGGCCCCCCGGTGAGTAACGGGAGGCGGCCGCGACCACGACGCCGCGCTCGACGAGGCGGGCCAGCGGGTCGATCATCCGCGGATCGTCGCTGCCGTCCGCCATCGTCACCACGGTCACCGGGTGGCGGGCACGGTCGATGCCGTAGCGGATCGCGTTGGCCGGCCCGCGTCCGTAGGAGTTGACCAGGACGCGGATGCGCTCGTCGCCGCGACAGTGGTCCTCGACGGCGGCGACCGTCGGATCACGCGCGTCGTCGACCACCACCAGGATCTCGAACTCGAGCGAGATCGCCTCGATCAGCCGGTCGAGGACCCGAGCGATGCCGTCTTCCTCGTGGTGTGCAGGGATCACCACCGTCACGTCCGGCCGGGTCATATGACGCTCCCCTGACCGCGCAGGTCCCAGACGTCGACGACCGGGAGATCGGTGACGAGGTCGCGGTACGCCGCATGCGGGGCCCCGATGACGAGCAGGTCGGACTCCTCCAGCACCTGCTCGAGCGGCACCAGCTCGGGATCGTCGCTCACGAAGGGGTCCGTCGTGAGCACCCGTCTGGCGCGGAACGCGAGCACCCGCTTGAGCCGGTAGGACAGGCTCGACCGGCGGTCGTCGCTGTCGGCCTTGAACGCCATCCCGAGAACGCCGACGGTCAACTCGGGCAGGTCGTGGCGGAGCTCCATCCGCTTGACGAGGTAGTCGGGCAGTCCCTCGTTGACGAGCATGGCCGAGTGTCCCAGGGCGAACGAGCCGCCCGTCACCGAGGCCAGCTGCATCGTGTCCTTGAACAGGCACGGCCCGGCGGCGAAACCCGCGCCGGCCAGGTCGGCCGCGCGCGGGTAGTCCTCCATCATCGCGGCGCGGATCCTCGCGAAGTCGAGACCCAGGTCGTTGGCGATCATGTAGTACTGGTTGGCCGCGGCGAACTTGATGTAGCGCCAGGAGTTGGTGAACAGCTTGGCGAGCTCGGCTTCCTCGGGCTCGAGATCGACCACTGTGCCGGTGAGCCTGCCGAACAGGACGGTGGCCCGCTCCCGCGCCCGGGGGGTGCGCGCCGCCACGATCTGGGGCAGAGAGAAGAGCTCGGTCATGGCCAGCCCCTCGGCGATCCGCTCGGGACAGAAGGCGAGGTCGATGTCTCGTCCCGCCTCGGCGACGAGGCGTTCCACCCGCCGGGTGACCCCGGGGAAGACGGTGCTGCGCAGGATGAGGAGCTGACCGTCTTGGAGGCGGTCGACGACCAGGCCCACGGCTCGTGGCACCGCCTCGGGGTCGGGGCTGAGGTACTGGTCGACCGGCGTGCCCACCACCACGCACACGTTCTCGCTCTGGGAGACAACCGCCGCGTCCGTCGTGGCCCAGAGTCGCCGCGACGCCAGCGCCGCCTCGAGCGGCTCCTCGATGCCGGGCTCGCGGAAGGGAGCACGACCTGAGTTCACGGTGGCCACGGCCGCGGCGTTGATGTCGTAGATGCACACGGTCAGGCCGCGGGACGCGAAGGCGACCGCGAGGGGCAGTCCCACGTGCCCGGCCCCACCGATCACGCAGACGTCGAAGCGGAACTCCGCAGCCACCTCGTGACCCTCCTTCCCGGGCGGGTACGTGGGTGTACCGCGACCAGTTAACCTACCTCGTGCTTCGCATCTCGCGGCAACGCGCGCAGGATCCGCCGTCACCGCGTCCGCGTCGGACTGGTGAGGGGCCCGAGGCGACGGCGACGGCCGTGGATGAACCGCGCGCACCGGGTCCGAGGCGCGCACTCGAGACCCGTCATCTCGTGGTCGGCACCGGTCTCCTGATGGTCATCGCCCAAGTGACGTTCCGCGCCTGGGCCCTCTACCCGAGCTGGTTCTACCTCGACGACTACAACCTGCTGCAAGACGCCACGACGAGTCGCCTGAGCTCGGACTACCTCATGGAGCCGTACAACGGTCACCTGATGCCAGGCGGTCGCTTCCTGGCCGACCTCGTCGCGGGCTCCGGACCGTTGAACTGGAGCCTGGCTGCGACCTTGGTCGTAATCCTCCAAGCCCTGGCCGCGGTCTCGTGCCTATGGATGTTGACGACCCTGTTCGGCGCTCGTCCCGGCATTCTCGTCCTGCTCGCGCTCTACCTCACCTGCGCAGTGACCCTCCCCGCCATGATGTGGTGGGCGGCCGCGGTCAACCAACTGCCTCTCCAGATCGGATTCTTCCTGGCGAGCGGTGCGTGGGTCCGATATCTGCGAGGCAGGCGCCTACGGTGGTTGGCCGCCACCATCCTGGCCGTGGCGCTGGGCCTCGCCTTCTGGGAGAAGTCCGTGCTGATCCTCCCGGTGCTGGCCCTCCTGGCCCCCGCCTACTTCGCGTCGGGCTCGCTGCTGTCCAGGCTGATCGGTGTCGGGCGTCAGTACTGGCCCGCGTGGCTGGCCGGGGCCACCCTGGGCGCGACCTACACGTGGTTCTACCTTGCCCAGGTTGAACAACCCGTCGGGCAGACGTCCCTGTCCCAGGTCGGAAGGCTCGCTCAGACGATGATCGGGGCCGGCTTCGCGAGTGGCGTCGTGGGGGGGCCTTGGAGCTGGGCCGACGCTCCGCGACCGGCGGCGTACGCCGCACCCCCGCCTTGGGCACAGCACCTGGCCTGGGTGGTCATCGTGCTGGTGGTTCTCTACGGCTGTCTGCGGCGCCTCAGGACCCTGCGCGCATGGGTCCTGCTCGGTGGTTACCTGGCAGTGCTCGTCATCCTGCTCGCCGGAGGGCGCATCGACGCTTTCGGCCCGACGATCGGGTTGGAGTACCGCTACCTGACGGATGCCGTTCCGATCGTGGTGCTGTGCCTGGGGCTTGCCTACCTGCCACTCGACGGCGCCGTGGATTCGAGTCGCCCCCGAGTCACACCACTGCTCGTCCGGCCCATCCCCCCTGTTGCCGCCCTCGCCCTGATGGTGATGGTGACCGGCTCAGGAGTCGTCAGTTCTTGGCAGTACGCGCACATCTGGCAGACCAGCAATGCCAGCGAGCGGTACCTCGAGACCTTGTCCCAGGACGCGCGCGCCTACGGTGCGATCGACGTCGCCGACACCGTCGTCCCAGACGAGGTGATGTCGTCGCTGAACGCCCCCCGCAACACGGTGCGCCTCTTGGCGTCACTCGTGACGGGTGCGATGTCGTTTCCCTCCACCAGTTCCGCACTCGCCGTGGTCGGGGCCGACGGCGGAATACGCCGCGCTGCGATCCAACCGGGAGTCACCTCGCAGCCGGGTCCCCGGCCGAACTGTGGCTGGCTCGTGGGCGCGACCGGCCGGACGATCCCGCTGAACGGCGAGGCCTTTCCCTGGACCTGGTGGGTGCGCGTCGGCTATCTGGCCGCCAGCGACTCCTCCGTCTCGGTGACCGCGGGCGACATGACGGTCGAGACCACGATCGATGCGGGGCTCCACGAGCTCTTCGTCAAGGTCGACGGCTCCTTCGACGAGATCGGCTTCTCGGGGCTCGAGCCGGGTGCCACGATGTGTGTCGACACCATCGAAGTCGGCCAACCCGTTCCGGGAGGAGCCCTGCCGTGAGCAGCACGTCGCCCACTCACCGGGGCCTGGAGCAGGCGCCGGTCTTCCCCGTGCTGGACACGCTGCGGGCCGTCGGCGCCCTGGCGGTCCTCACCACGCACTCCGCCTTCCAGTCCGGCGACTACACGGGCCACGGCGTCTGGGGCACCCTCCTGTCCCGCCTCGACATCGGGGTGGCCGTCTTCTTCGTGCTGTCGGGCTTCCTGCTCTCGCGTCCCTACCTCGCGCGCGCGGCCTCCGGGCTACCCCACCCGCCGACGGGTCGCTACTACTGGAAGCGCCTGCTGCGGATCTACCCGGTGTACGCCGTCACCGTGGTGCTGGCCCTGACCCTGATCGACGACAACGACGGCACCGGGGTCGGTGCCTGGGTGCGCACGTTGCTCCTGGGCGACATCTACGCCGCGGAGCGGCTGCCGCACGGCCTTACCCAGATGTGGAGCCTGGCGGTCGAGGTCTCCTTCTACGTCGTCCTGCCGTGGCTGATGCTGGTGACTCTCGGCCGCTCGGGCCGCCTGCGTCCACGGCGGGTGGTGGGCGTCCTCGTCGCCCTGACCGCGCTGAGCATCACCTGGCTGCTGGTCCTCGGCGACCTGGTGGGGAAGGGTGCCCCGGGGGTCCCGATGACCTGGCTCCCGTCGTACCTCACCTGGTTCGCCATCGGCATCGCACTCGCGCTCGCCCACGTCCTGCACCAGCAGGATCCTCGACCGGCGCCGGTCGTCCGGCTCGTGGCGACCCTCGGGACGATGCCGGGGGCGTGCTGGGCGGTCGCCGGGGCCGGGCTGCTGGCAGCCGCGACACCGCTCGCGGGACCAGCGCTCCTCTTCGTGTCCACTCCGGGACAAGCCCTCACCAAGCACCTGGTCTACGCCGTCATCGCCGGCGCCGTCGTGATCACGGGCGTCTTCGCGGACCGCGACAGCACCTACCGTCGCGTCATGTCGGCCCGACCCTTGCGTCACCTCGGCCACATCTCCTACAGCACCTTCTGCATCCACCTGCCGGTGCTGTACCTGGTGATGGGCGTGACGGACTACCCCCTCTTCGGCGGCCACGGTCTGCGGATCTGGGTGCTCACCCTGGCGACCAGCCTGGTCGCCTCCGAGCTGCTCTACCGGTTTGTGGAGAGGCCGGGCCTGCGCCTGAAGGACCTCGGCCGCTCCCTCCGCCCGGCCAGCAACGTCCCGACCACGAAGGCAGAGCCCGCCACCACCAGGTAGTGCGGCCACGCCAGCCCGCCCGCCCAGCCCTCCTGTGCACCCCAGGGACGCACGGCGTACGCCGCCGCGGCGGGCAGGATCACCGCGGCCAGCAGCCAAGGGGCGGTGTGCGGCGCAACCCGGGCGAGGAACCACGCCACCAGGAAGCCCCCCGCGGCGACCAGCGCGCCGATCCACCCGGCGAGCAGCCCGCCGAGCAGCACCGCCACCACCCCCAGCAGCGTCCGCGGCCAGACCGCCTCGCGCAGCCGGGGCACCTCGTGGCCTGCCCACCGGCGACCGGGTCGACAGCACAGAGCCATCAGAGCGACCAGGCCCACCAGTCCTGCGGCCAGCCCGACGCGGTAGACAGCGTCAGGCGCGTAGGTGACCGTCACCGGCGAGCCGGAGCCCGGAAGCCACCAGCCCTGCTGCCACCCGTCGACGACCACGGGCCCGAGTCGCTGGTCCTGGACCGCCTCCCATCCGGGGTTGGTGTTCTGGGCCATCGACACGAAGCGCTGGTCCGCCTCCGGTCGCAGGACCATGCGCACGGGCCCAGACCGCTCATCGGCGACGGCCGAGGTCGGGGAGATCGTGATCGGCCCGTTGCGGAGCACCAGGGACTCAGGAGCGAACGCCGCGGAGGCCTCGAGGTCGATGTCATTCGACCCGGCGGGCAGGGCTGCCTCGTCGGAGCCGCACACACGTGCCGGCAGGGTGGCACCGACGTAGAGGTCCCTGGCGCTCGCCGTCACCGCGGTCTGCCGGACCTGCCCGGCGGTCTCGATGGTGGGGCCCGTGCCGCACGGTAGCTCGGCACGCACCTCCGAGAGCGTGACCGGGTAGAGGGGAAGGCCCCGCAGCCGCAGCTCGCCGATGCCCACGGGGACCAGACTGCCCGTCCGCCCGAAGTCCAGGCTGGTCGCCGGCTCCGCCTCCTCCACCTGAAGGATGAGCCGGTCGGTGCGGACGGCCGGGAAGCGCACGGACCCGTCGGCCGCCACCGTCACCTGGAGCCGGCCGTCCGGCCAGATGACCGTGAGCTCGCCAGGCAGCCGAGCCGCGGTGTCGTCGGCGACCGAGAGGTCCAGCCCGGTGATGCGGCGCACGCCTACCCAGTTCAGCCGCAGGTTGGGCCTGAGGTCCGCGAGCGACGCGGTCCACGTGGTGCCCTCGTCGCCGTCGATCGCGGCCAGTGCCGATGCGCGGGCGTCCGGCAGCCCCGTCGAGGAGGCGCTCGCACCGACGAGCTGCCCGGCGAGTATCAGTTCGTCGAGGGCCTCCCCCACCAGGGGACGCACGTCGAGGTCGAGGGCGTAGTCGTCGTCGTCGGCCAGCACGAAGCTGCGGGAGAACCCGGCCGGTTCCTCCGACGCCACCGCGCGGCCGATGCTGCAACGGACGGCGCCGTCGACCTCCACGCAGCCGGTGCGGGCGTCGACGACCGCGCGCAGCACGATCACGTCGGGGTTGCCCCACTCGTCCGGGACGCGCGGCAGCACCAGGGAGCGCCGGGCGCTCACGCCGGTCACCTCCACCTCGGCCAGCGACAGCCGGTGGCCGGGACGGTCGGAGACGTCCTCCACGCGCAGCCACTCCGCCTCCGGGTCGGGTAGCTCGACGACGCGGCCGGCCCCCGGGTTCAGCACCAGGTCCTCGGTGACGCCGAGGTCCGTGCGGACCCGGACGATCTCCCGGTCGTCCGGTCCGGCCGTGATCCGGACCTGGGTCAGTGCCACGGGCTCGTCGAGGTCCACCTGCCACCACGCCTGCTCGACGACCGCGTTGGCCCGCCAGGACGTCTGTGGGTCGCCGTCGAGAGCGGCGTACGGCAGCTGTCCCCGCTGCACCGCCCCGACCGCGTTGGCGTCGGACATCGACGACGACGCCGAGACCGACGCGACCCCGGTTAGCCGAGCGCTGGTCGACCAGCGGTCGCCGGCGTCGAGCAGGTAGTCGCGGGTCCGGTTGCCCATCCGCCGCACCTCACCGGGCACCCGGGTGGCCGACGCACCGTCGTGGACTCGGCCGAAGTGGCGTTCGACATCTCGCAAGCCGTCGGTGAGGACGAGCGCACGCTCGGGATCGGGCGTCCCCGCCACGTCGGCCGCGAGCTCGGTCGGCTCCTCGTCGAGGACCCCGAGGTCGGCGAGGTCCACGAGGTCCTCCGGACCCCCGACGACGACTGGGAGGTCGGTGCCGGCCTCAGCGAACGACCTGGTGCCTTCCACCTGGTAGACCTCGAGCGCGGCGTACTGGTTCTGCCAGCCGTCGTTGATCAGGATCCGACCGCCCCGACCACCGTCGAGGTGCGCCTCTCCCCCGAGGCTGGGACCGAAGGTGGCGACCCGGGTCAGCCCGGGCGTCTGGTTGAGGGCCTGGTGCACCAGCACCGGGTCGGGCACGTCGGGCGACCGGGCCACGTCGTTGCGGACCACGAGGTGGGTGATTCCGCTGCGCCGCAGGAACGCGCTGAGCCCCGCCGACCCCCGCCCCTGGGCGAATCGCGCCTCGATGGCGTCGAGCATCCGGATGTTGCCGGCCGGGGTGAGGGGGACGGCGTTGCGGACCGCCCAGCGACTGCTTGCCAGCGACTGGAGGGGCTCGTCGCGTGGCGACCCCCAGACGTAGTCCCCGAAGGACGAGCCGGGCACGAGCAGCGCGGTGCTGTCACGCTCGGCCAACCAGTCGGCCGCCTGCTGCCAGTAGACCGGGACCGCGCTCACCCCGTTGGCCGGGGTGATCCTCCCGTTGGCCGCGGGCAGGGAGGCACCGGCGACGGCGATCACCGCGGCCCCCACCAGGACGTAGGGGTTGATCCTCAGCACGAATCCCTGCCACCCCGGGACCGAGGCGGTCTCGTGGAGGCGAGTCAGGAGTGCGTCGACCGTCCACGCCAGACCGATCACGAGCGGCAGCCTGATGACGGGGTCGAACTTGTGCACGTTGCGCAGCGGCGCCAGGACCCCGTCGAGGAGGGCGCGAAGGTCCTCGGCTGCCCACCCGGAGACCGAGCCCAGGTGGCCCATGGTCACCATCGCCAACCCCAGGCCCAGACCCGTGGCGAGGAACAGTCGATGGGGGTTGCGCGGCAGCATCAGCCCGACCAGACCGAGGAAGAGCACGACGCCGCTGTTGACGACGAGGAACGACGCCCGCAGCAGGTCGTTGCCCGCCCGGGATGACGGGTCGACGTACGCGACCCAGTTGGAGGTTCCGCGCAGGGCGTCGAAGAGGGTGGTCGGGAAGGTCGTGTTGCTGGCCGCCTCGATGTAGTCCAGGAACGGCGGGCTGTAGGTGCCCATCACCATCAGCGGCACCAGCCACCACAGGGTGCCTGCCGCCGTGAACACCGGCCACCACACCAGCATCGTCCGCCGGCGGCTGCCACGGCCGCGGGTGAGCAGCCACACCGCTCCCAGCGGCAGGACGGCGAACGTGGCGGCCGCGTTGACGCCACCCACCATGGCGACAGCGAGCGCCGAGAGGGCAGCGGCACGACGCGGTGACCCCCGCTCGGAGCCGATCACCAGGGGCAGCAGCACCCACGGCGCCAGGGCGCTGGGAAGCGCCTCGATCGAGATCGGCCCGAGGGTGGTGAGCATGCGCGGCGACAGGGCGTAGGCGAAGCCGCCGAGCAGGCAGGCGAGGTCGGACCGGACGCCCAGGGCTCTCGCCAGCCGGGTCGCCCCCGTCAGGGCCACGACGAGGACGAGTCCGAGCCACAGTCGCTGGACGACCCAGCCCGGCAGGTCGAGGGCGGAGCCGAGCCAGAACAGCGGGCCCATCGGCCACAGGTAGCCGTATGCCTGGTTCTGGAGCTGTCCCAGGGCGCCCTCGGCGTCCCAGAGGTGGACGGCGCGGAGCAGGAACTCCCCCGGCGCCACCGCCAGGTCGAACTTGGTGTCGGCTACCAGCAGGCCGGGTGACTGGACCAGGGCGAGGCCCACGAGCAGCGAGCACGCGGCGAACAGCCGGATCCGCGAGCGGGTTCGTGCCGTGACGGACGCGGTCACCTCTTCCGCAGTACGAGGACGAGGTTCCACGTCATCACCTCCCGCAGCACCGGGACCCGCAGCAGCCAGTAGGTCCACCAGGGGTTGTAGCGCGGCACGGCGGCGACGATCTCACCCGCCCGCTGCGAGCGTGCCCAGCGAAGTCCCTCGGACACCGTCACCGCGAAGAGCGACTCGCCGAACCGGTTCTTCGGCTCCCGTCCGTGCTTGCGACGGTAGCGACGCCGGGCCCAGCGACCGCCGACGTAGTGCCACGGCGCCGTCTCGTGGCCGCCCCACGGACCGAACCAGACCGTGTAGCTGATCAGGACCACACCGCCAGGACGGGTCACCCGGAGCATCTCGTCGGCCATCCGCCACGGGTCGGTCACGTGCTCGAGGACGTTGGAGGAGTAGCAGACGTCGAGCGAACCGTCCCGGAAGGGGAGCTCGAGCCCACTGCCGATCACGGTACCGGCCGCGATGTGGCCGAACCCGGACAGCTCCCCGACGTCCGCGTCGAGGGCGAAGTAGGTGGCCCCCGCCGCCTCGAACGCGTCCCTGAAGAACCCGGGCCCTCCCCCGACGTCGAGCATGGTCGCGCCCTGGAGGTCGACGTAGCGGGACAGCTGGCCGACCGAGTCTGCGGCCACCGCCGAGTAGAAACGCGCCGGGTCGGGCTGCTCGTAGCGGAACTCACCGAGCAGGTGGACCGAGCGACCCCACGACGCCGACCAGCCGGATCGGGCGTCGGGGGGCGGAGTCGGCACGCGCGCGACCTTATCCCCTGGCTCCGGTGGGCGCCGTGCCTCGGTGCCCTACGTTGAGCGGATGCACACGGCCGCAGTCAGCGGTAGGCACGTCGCCTTCCTGAGCTGGCGTGACTCGGGCAACCCCGAGGGCGGTGGGGCGGAGCGCTTCCTCGAGAAGATGGCCGCGGGCCTAGTCTCGCGCGGGTGCCGGGTGACCATCTTCTGCGCCGCGCATGCCGCCGCGCCGCCGGACGAGGTCATCGAGGGCATCCGCTACGTCCGCCGGGGCTCGAAGCTGACGGTCTACCTCCAGGGGATGCTCGCCCTGTGGCGCGGCGACCTCGGACCGGTGGACCTCGTCGTGGACGTCCAGAACGGCATGCCGTTCTTCAGCCGGCTCGTGACCCGCGCCCCCCTGATCGTGCTCGTCCACCACGTCCACCGCGAGCAGTGGCCGGTGGTCTATCCGGGCCTGACCGGACGGGTCGGCTGGTGGGTAGAGCGCCGGCTGGCGCCCTGGCTCTACCGCCGCTGCCAGTACGTCGCCGTCTCTCGCGCCACCCGCGCCGAGCTGCGCGACCTCGGGGTGGTCGGCCCACGAGTGGCGGTCGTCCACAACGGCACGGACCCGACCGTCGCTGTCGAGCCGGGCAAGGACCCGGCTCCCACCGTGGCCGTGGTGGGTCGGCTCGTCCCCCACAAGCGCGTCGAGCACGCGATCGACGCTGTGCTCGACCTGCGGGGCGAGATCCCGGGACTGACCCTCCACGTCGTCGGGAGCGGCTGGTGGGAGGCCGAGCTCCACGCCTACACCGAGCGGGCCGGCGCCACCGACTCCGTGGTGTTCGAGGGCCACGTGAGCGAGCAGCGCAAGCAGGAGGTCTACGAGCGCGCGTGGCTGCTCGCCCTGCCGTCGATGAAGGAGGGCTGGGGACTGGTGATCGGGGAGGCCGGGATGCACGGCACGCCCGCCTTGGCGTACCGCTCGGCAGGCGGGACGCGCGAGTCGATCGCCGACGGCCGCTCGGGGGTGCTCGTGGACTCGCAGCCGGAGTTCGTGGCCGCGATGCGCTCACTACTCACCGATGAGGCCGCGCGGTCCAGCCTGGCGGCCGGGGCGCTCGCCATGAGCCACGAGTTCACGTGGGAGCACGCGCAGGAGTCCTTCGCCCTGGTCGTGCAGGCAGTGCTCGAGGGCCGGCGGCTCGACAGCCAGGACCCGGAGGGCTGAGGGCGACTCGACGCGTCGTCGACGCGGAGCCCCCAGCCGTGCTTCGCTAGTTGGTGGCGCCGTACTCGACGACCACGGGCGCCTGTACGTTGGCGGGCGACTCCCCGCTGGTGCCGGTCTGCGAGCTCACGACGCCGATGACGGTCGCAATGGCCACGGAACCACCGATGACCAGGCTCGCGATGATGCTCAGAATCGTTCCCACAGTGCAGATCCCTTCCTCGGACTCCGGCGAACAGTAGCAGCAGAACTGTCATAGATCCTCATCGCAGCGGCGGTGCACCCCGCTGCCAGGGGGTGCCGCGCCGTCGTCGGACGGCCCGCCCGAGACCGCCCACCAGACCCACCGCCACCAGCCCGACGTACGCCGTCCAGGCCAGTCCCATCGCGATCCGCCAGCCACCCGGGATCTCGGGCGCCCGCGCTCCCTCCAGCTGGAGCAGGCGCAGCCCGCCGCTGTCCAGGAGGACCCGTCCGGCCGGTTCCGGGGCGCCACCGGCGGCGTCCGTCTCGACCACCACGAAGCCGATCCCCTCGGTCACCAGGGCCCGCGCCCGAGCGATCGGGGTCGCCGCGCCCAGGGCTCGGGCGACCGCCGCGACCCTCGGGTCCTCGCCGGGGACCAGGTCTCCCGAGACGACCAGGTCGTCGCTGGCGACGAAGTCCCGAGGAAGGTAGCGCCCGATCGGGTCCAGCACCTTCCGGCCGTCGTTCCACGCGGGCTGGCGGTAGCTCGTCAGCGGGAGGACGAGGACATCCCCCTGGTCCGCCGGCTCCGCCAGCACGGCGGACCGGGCCTCGGCGTAGGACGTCGGGAAGGTCACGGCCGCGAGCCGACCCGAGAGTCCCAACGCCGCGTCGGGCAGGAGCATCACGGGCAGCACCGCGACCACCCCCGCCGCGACGGTCCGAGGGACGATCCCCTCCGGGAGCCGACGTCTCAGCACCGAGGATCCCTCGGCCGCGGCCACGGCGAGCAACGGCGCGCAGAGCGCCAGGGCTCGGGCGCCGTCGCGGAGCAGACCGGCCCCGGGCACCTGCGTCACCAGCCAGGCCATCGCGCCGGGGGCGGCCCAGGTCAACAGCGCCAGTGCGTAGCCGGCAGCCCAGCACCCGACGAGGGCGAGCGCCTCCCGTCGCTCCGCTCTGGCCCACCAGGCCCGCAGCCCCAGCGCCGCCAGGGCCACGACCGCGACCACGTAGGCCCAGCCCAGCGGGCCGGTGCGCGAGGGCAGGAGCACCTCGACGTTCCAGATTCCGCCCAGCCCGAGGGCGGTCACCGGACCAGGCACGGAGCCTGCCCCCCCGAGGGCGAACGCCTCGGCGCCACCGGGGTCGGTGAAGGCCGTGCTCGCGTGGAGCAGGCCGGAGACCAGCCACGGCAGGTTGGCCGCCACGGCGAGCGCCGCGGCGAGGGCGGTCCGCCGGAGCTCGGTCCTGGCGACGGTGAACGCCAGCAGCACGGTGGCGGTGGCGAGCCCCGCACTCGCGCTCAGGCTTCCCAGTGGCAGCAGGAGGAGCAGGAGCAGCGGCAGGCGAGCGTCGTCCCGCCAGCGTCGCGCGGCCAGGATCACCCACGGTAGGACGGCGTACCCGACCAGCACCGGCCAGTGCCCGAGGAGGAGCCGCTCGACCACGAACGGGTTCCACTGGTAGACCGAGACGGCCACGACCCTCGCCGCCACCGACTCGGGCGGCAGCAGCCGCGCCGCGCCCCACCCGCCTCCGAGGAGGGCGAGCACCAGCAACAGCTTCTGGACCAGCATGCCGGGCAGCACCAGATCGAGCGCGGCGACGACCGCGTCCGACGGCACGGCGCGCGGGAGGCCGGACCCCACGCCGAGGAAGTCGGCGCGCATCGTCAGGTCCGGCACCCACACCATGTCGTAGGACAGCACGAACCCCGGACCCAGCACGGGTCCGAGCAGCAGCACGGCCAGGACGCCGGACCAGGCCAGCGGGAGCCAGCGTCCCCAGTGCGTCATCTAGCTCCTGCCGGTGAAGCGGACCGATACGGCGATCAAACCATCCCCGGCCGTAGGCTGATCGGCATGACCGACCCTGCGCGTGGTGAGGGCTTCCGCACCCTCATGCGCAACGGCGCCAGCATCGCGATCGCGATCGGCGTCATGAACGTCGCCACCTACGGCTTCACGATGGTCGCGGCCCGCCTGCTCGGGCCCCGGGAGTACGGCGCCTTCGCCAGCCTGATGGCGACCCTGCTGGTGTTCAGCGTCCTCCAGCTGGGCCTCCAGGCGACGGCGGCGCGACGGATCGCCGCCGAGCCCGAGCACGTCGGCGACATCGAGCACTCGATCCTGCGCGTGACCTACCGGGCCTCGCTGGTGCTGGGCGCGCTGGCCGTGCTCGCCGCCCCGCTGGTCGACCTCGTGCTCCGGCTCGACAACCTGCTCGCCGCCGTGCTGGTCGGCATCGCCGTGGTGCCGTCGTCGATCATGGGCGGCCAGGCCGGCATCCTGCAGGGGGAGCGCCGGTGGGCACCCCTGGCCGCCGTCTACCTCGCCGCCGGGGTGCCCCGCCTGCTCGTGGGCACCGCCATCATCTTCTGGAGCCCGACGGCCACCAGCGCGATCCTCGGGGTCACGATCGGCGCCTTCGCCCCCGTCGTCGTGGGCTGGGTCGCGCTGCGCAACCGTCGGGCCCGCGGCACGACCACCGAGCACGGCGGCCGCGCGGTGATCCGGGAGTCCCTGCACAACTCCCAGGCCCTGCTGGCGTTCTTCACGCTGTCCAATGTCGACGTCGTGATCGCCCGCAACGTGCTGCCCGACCATCAGGCCGGCCTCTACGCCGCCGGGCTGATCATGATCAAGGCCGTCCTCTTCCTTCCCCAGTTCGTCGTCATCGTGGCCTTCCCGTCGATGTCGTCGGCCGCCGAGCGGCTGCACGCCGTCACCCGCAGCCTGGTCGTGGTCGCGGTGCTGGGCGCGCTGGCCACGGCCGCCGCCTGGCTCTTCTCCGGCATCGCCATGGTCTTCGTCGGGGGCGCCGACTACGCCGAGATCGAGTCGCAGCTGTGGGTCTTCGCCATGATCGGCACCCTGCTCGCGATGCTCCAGCTGCTGGTCTACTCGGTGCTTGCCCGCCAGGGTCAGCGGTCGGTGTACGCCGTCTGGCTGGCGTTGGCGCTGATGGTCGGCGCCGGGCTCACCACGTCGTCGCTGACCGGGCTGCTTACCGTGGTGCTGGGGGTCGACACCCTGCTGATGGCGCTGCTGCTCGGCGTCAGCCTGGCGATCCTGCGGCGACCGGCTCCCGTGCCGGAGACGGTCGCCCCCTAAGTGCCCCTCAGCCCTCAGTGGGCGGCGTCGTGCCAGCTGTGTCCGGTGCCCACCGAGACGTCGAGCGGCACCGTCAGGGTGGCGGCACTGCCCATCTGGTCGCGCACCAGGGCCTCGAGCGGCTCGCTCTCCCCCGGTGCGACCTCGAAGACGAGCTCGTCATGGACCTGGAGCAGCATCCGCGACCGCAGGCCGGCCTTCTCGATGGCCGTCTCCACGCCGAGCATCGCTACCTTGATCAGGTCGGCGGCCGAGCCCTGGATGGGGGCGTTGAGCGCCATCCGCTCGGCCATCTCCCGTCGCTGGCGGTTGTCGCTGGTGAGGTCGGGCAGGTAGCGGCGCCGGCCCAGGATGGTCTCGGTGAAACCGGTCCGCCTCGCCTCGTCGACGATGCCGCCGAGGTAGTCGCGCACCCCACCGAAGGTCTCGAAGTAGTCGTCCATCAGCACCCGTGCCTCGGCCGGCTCGATCTTGAGCTGCTGTCCCAGTCCGAAGGCCGAGAGCCCGTAGGCGAGGCCGTAGTTCATCGCCTTGATCTTGGCGCGCTCCTCGACGCCGACCGCGTCGGGCTCGACCTCGAAGACCTTCGCGGCCGTGATCGAGTGGAAGTCGCGGCCGGACCGGAACGACTCGATCAGCTGCTCGTCCTCGGAGAGGTGGGCCATGATCCGCATCTCGATCTGGCTGTAGTCGGCCGTCAGCAGGCACTCGTAGCCCTCGCCGACCACGAAGCCCTCGCGGATCCGGCGCCCGGCAGACGTCCGGATCGGGATGTTCTGCAGGTTGGGGTCGGTGCTGGAGAGCCGGCCGGTGGCGGCGATCAGCTGGTTGAAGGTCGTGTGGATGCGTCCGTCGGAGGCCACCGACTTGAGCAGTCCCTCGACCGTCTGCCGCAGCCGGATCACGTCGCGGTGACGCAGCAGGTGCTGGAGGAACGGGTGCTCGGTCTTGACGAAGAGGGCGGCCAGCGCGTCGGCGTCGGTGGTGTAGCCGGTCTTGGTCCGCTTGGTCTTGGGCATCCCCAGCTCGTCGAACAGCACCACCTGGAGCTGCTTGGGCGACCCGAGGTTGATCTCCTTGCCGATCACGGCGTAGGCGTCGGCCGCGGCCTCGCGCACGCTCTCCCCGAACTCGGCGTCGAGCGACTCGAGGTGGTCGACGTCGACCGCGATCCCGTGCACCTCCATGGCGGCCAGGCAGCGCACCAGCGGCAACTCGACCGCGGCCAGCAGCCGGGTCCCCCCGCGCTCCTCGACGGCCACGTCGAGGGCCTCGGCGAGGTCGAGCACCGCCCGCGCGTGCAGCATCGCGGTCTGGGCGCCGGCTAGGTCCTCCTCGACGGAGTCGAAGCTCAGCTGACCCTGTCCCTCCAGGACCGCGTCGTCGTCGACGCCCTGCTTCAGCTCGCGCTTGAGATAGCTCAGCGTCAGGTCGGCGAGGTCGAAGGTGCGTTGGTCGGGCTTGACCAGGTAGGCAGCGAGCGCGGTGTCACTGACGACGCCGGCCAACGGCCAGCCGCGGCTGCCCAGGGCCAGCATCGGCCCCTTCGCGTCGTGCATCACCTTCGGGGCCGCCGCGTCGGCGAACCAGGCCGCCAGCGCGGCGTCGTCCTCCGGGTGGACGTCCGCGGCATCGAGCCAGGCGGCCGTGCCGTCGGCGGCGGCGAGCGCGACCGACCGGACGTCGCCGGTGCCCGCCCGCCACGTCCCCTGGACGGTCACGCCCACACGTTCCGTGGCGTGCTCGGCCAGCCAACCGGCGACGTCGCCCGGAGCAAGCACCACGCCCGACAGCTCGAACCCCGAGTCGTCGATGTGCTCCTCGACCTCGCTCGTGACCGTCTCGAAGAGCCGGTCGCGCAGCACCCGGAACTCGAGGCCGTCGAAGAGCGTGTGCACCTCGTGGCGGTCCCAGGGCCGCACCACCAGGTCACCCGGGCCGACCGGCAGGTCGAGATCCGTGATGAGGGCGTTGAGGTGGCGGTTGCGCATCACGTCGGCGAGGTGGGCGCGCAGCGCCTCTCCCTTCTTGCCGGTGATCTTGTCGGCATGGGTGATGACGTTGTCGAGGCCGTCGTACTCGTTGATCCAGCGCGCCGCGAAGCCCGGCCCGACCCCGGGCACCCCGGGCAGGTTGTCGGAGGTCTCCCCCACGATGGCGGCCAGCTCGGGGTAGCGGTAGGGGGGCACGCCGTACTTTTCCTCCACCGCCGCCGGGGTCATCCGGGCCAGGTCGGAGACGCCGCGCATCGGGTAGAGGACGGTGGTCCGGTCGCTGACCAGCTGGAGCGAGTCGCGGTCACCGGTGAGGATGAGGACGTCGAGCCCGGCGGCCTCGGCCTGGGTCGCCAGGGTGGCGATGATGTCGTCGGCCTCGTAGCCGTCCATCACCAGGTGCTCGATCCGCAGGGCGTCGAGGACCTCCCAGATCAACGGCAGCTGGCTGCTGAACTCGTCGGGCGTCTTGTTGCGCCCGGCCTTGTACTCCGCGTACTCCGCGAGCCGGAACGTCTGCCGCGACTTGTCGAAGGCGACCGCGATGTGGGTGGGCTGCTCGTCGCGCAGCACGTTGATGAGCATCGAGGTGAACCCGAAGACCGCGTTGGTGTGCTGGCCCGTCGTCGTGGAGAAGTTGTCGACCGGGAGGGCGAAGAACGCCCGGTAGGCCAGGGAGTGGCCGTCGAGCAGGAGCAGCCGGGGGGTCTTGTCGGTCACCGTCGTCGCCACCCGGCGACTCTATCCGCCGCCACCCCCGGGCCGGACGTCGGTGAGAATGGGCGTCATGGACGACGCCCCGCGACCCCGCACCCCCGACGCCAGCCCCGTCGACAGGCCCGACACCGGCTCGCCGGCGGAGAGGGCGGACGCCGTGGAGGCGGTCGAGGCACTCATGCCGATGGGCATGGGCGGCGCGCTCCACGAGAAGATGGGGATCGAGGTCACCGAGGTGTCCGTGGAGCGGTTGGTGGCGACCATGCCCGTCGAGGGCAACACCCAGCCCTACGGCCTGCTGCACGGCGGCGCCTCGGTCGTGCTCGCCGAGTCGTTGGGGTCGATCGGCTCGGCCCTGCACGCCGCACCGGACCGGATCGCCGTCGGCATCGACATCAACGCCACCCACCACCGCGCCGCCACCTCGGGGCTGGTCACCGGCGTGGCGACACCGATCCACCTCGGCCGGACGATGGCCTCCTACGAGGTCGTCGTCACCGACGACCGGGGCCGGCGGGTGTGCACCTCACGGATCACCTGCGCGCTCGTGCCCGCTGACCGGCTGGGCTGACGGGGTCGGTTCGTCAGCCGGTGCTGTCGGTGGCCGGGACACCGCGCCGACGCAGCATGCGCCGGGCGGCGATCACCTGGGAGAGCTGCCGGCTGGCCGCCCGACCTCCGGGTCCGTGAGCGACGAGCTTGGCGCGGACGGCTGAGACCGGCGCGAGCCGGAGGGTGGCTATCGGGCCGAGGGCCAGCCGGGCCATGAAGCGGTTGGCGTCGCGCGAGCCGGCCATCGCGGCGCTGGCGACGTGCCCGATCCCCTGCTCCTCGGCAAAGGCCACGGCAGCCTCGATGAGAGCCCGGCCCACCCCACGGCCCTGGAAGCGAGGGGCCACGTGGGGGTGCAACGCCTGGACGACCGGCTCGAGGTTGACGGGGGTGATGGTGGTGGCGCGCAGGTAGACCGATCCGGCAATCACGCCGTCGAGCTCGGCGACCACGACGCAGCAGCAGGGGTCGCCGGCCGACTCGCTGATGATGCGCCGCGCGTCGGCGACCATCTCCTCCTGGTCGGCCTTGCGCATGACGCCCTCCCAGAGCTCCACGAGAGCCTCGGCGTCGTCGTCCTGCGCGGGGCGCAGGGACACGGGTGACCTCATCGCAGCTCCTCCCTGGGTGTGACTCGAGAACGCCGAGCCTGACGCCACTCCCCCAGAGGCGACACGGATGCCCGAGACTACGCTCAAGCCCGCCCACCTGTCCCGCTAGTCCCCAGGAGTCGCGGCCACCATGTTGTTCACCGGTGTCGGCACCGTCGTCAATGTCGCGACCGTGCTCCTCGGCGCCGGCCTCGGCGTGCTGCTCGGGCACCGGCTGCCGGAGCGGGTCCGCGACGTCGTCACCGACGCGCTCGGGCTGACCACCCTCCTCATCGGGGCGCTCTCGGCGTGGGCCGTCACCGACGCGGCACTGGCCGACGAGGTGGGCGACTCGGCACCGGTGCTGATCGTGCTGGGGTCGCTGCTGATCGGAGGGATCGGCGGCTCCGCGCTCCGGCTGGGACAGCGGGTGGAGTCACTCGGCGGCGTGCTCCAGGCCCGGCTGGCCGGCGCCGCCTCGTCCGCCGAACGCGGGCGCTTCGTGGAGGGCTTCGTGTCGGCCTCGCTCCTCTTCTGCACCGGCCCGCTCACGATCCTGGGCTCCCTCAACGACGGGCTCGGCAACGGCGCCGACCAGCTCTTCCTCAAGGCCGCCCTCGACGGCTTCGCGGCGCTCGCGTTCGCGGCGTCGTTCGGTTGGGGGGTCGCCGCGAGCGCGGTCACGGTGGTGGTCGTCCAGGGCGCCCTGACGGTGGTCGGGGTGCTGCTCGGCGAAGTGCTCCCCGACCCGCACCTCGCCGCGGTCACCGCAACCGGAGGTTTGCTCCTGGTCGGGGTGGCGCTGCGGCTGCTGCGGATCCGCGAGATCCCGGTGGCCGACCTGCTTCCCGCGCTGCTGGTGGCTCCGGTGCTGACGGGGCTCGTCCACACCTTCCGGTGACAACGAGCACCGACCGTCCTAGGGTGAGGCATCAGGGGCTGACACGCGCGGGGCGGCGTGGATGCGGCTCGAGACCGATAGAGTCCCGGGAAGTCCGACCCGGAGACCGAGTATCAGGAGTCTTTCCATGCCAGCCCGCCACAGAAGGACCGCGGCAGTCGTCGTGTTAATGGTGGCCGCATTCGCCGCGGTCGGCCCGCTCGTTGTCGCTGGGGCCGCCACGACGTCGGCGCCCAGCGAAACGGCCAAGTGCAGCTTCCCCAAGGCGTCCGACGATGACACGATCTCGATCCTCGGTCGGATCTGTGACCGTCGCGACACCCCACAGACCCCTGTCGAGGGCGTGACGATCACCGTCGAGGACTCCGAGGGGAAGGCCGTCGGCGAGGACACCACCGGACCCGAGGGAACCTTTGAGATCCCCCTCCCCGGCACCGCCGTGGACAACCTCGGCAAGAAGTTCGTCGTCATCCTCGACGAGGAATCCCTGCCGAAGGGGTCCGCCCTCGCGGACCCGGGCTCGGTCGAGCGCGACATCCAGATCAACCTCGACAACGACTTCACCGTCGCGTTCCCGGTCGGTGAGCTGACCGGTTCGTCCACCGGCAAGTTCACCCAGGGTCTGCAGCTGATGGTCGGCGGCATCGTGTTCTCGGTGCTGCTGGCGATGGCTGCGCTGGGTCTGTCGATGATCTTCGGCACGACCGGGCTGACGAACTTCGCCCACGGCGAGCTGATCACGTTCGGCGCGTTCGTCGTCTACTTCGTCGACCAGATCCCGGGCACCTTCCGGGTCTTCGGCGTGAACATC
Organism: Nocardioides sp.; assembly: GCA_039916425.1. Taxonomy (GTDB): domain Bacteria; phylum Actinomycetota; class Actinomycetes; order Propionibacteriales; family Nocardioidaceae; genus Nocardioides. Next base: position 847 of record JBDSLK010000026.1, on the reverse strand, counting down.
ACCGTGATCTCAGCGCTGGTCGTCGCGTTCCTGGTGTCCGGCGTCTTCGGCTGGGTCAACGACACCGTGCTCTGGCGACCTCTCCGGCGTCGTGGTACCGGCGTGATCGCGATGATGATCGTGAGCATCGGCTTGTCGATCTTCCTGCGCAGCATCTACCAGTTCGTCGGCGGCGCCTCGTCGCGCAACTACTCGCAGTACTCCGCTGTCCAGCCCTACGAGTGGGGCCCGCTCCTGGTGACCCCCAAGGAGATCACGGTCACCCTCGTCGGGGTGGCCGTGCTGGTTGTCGTCTCGCTGCTCATCCAGTACACCCGGCTCGGCAAGGCGACCCGCGCGGTCGCCGACAACCCCGCGCTCGCGTCGTCCACCGGGATCAACGTCGAGCGGGTCATCGCGGCGGTCTGGATCGGCGGCGCCGCACTGGCCGGCCTCTCGGGCGGGCTGCTCGGTGTTACCCAGGGATTCAACTACCAACTCGGGTTGAAGATCCTGCTCCTGGTCTTCGCTGCCGTGGTCCTCGGTGGCCTCGGAACCATCTGGGGCGCCATCGTCGGCGCCTTCGTGATCGGCATCTTCGTGGAGGTCTCCACGCTGTTCATCCCGGCCGAGCTCAAGTACGTCGGAGCGCTGGTCGTGCTCATCATCGTCCTGCTGATCAGACCCCAGGGTCTGCTCGGCCGGGCTCAACGGGTCGGGTGAGGGGAAGCAATGGACTGGCAGAGCATCTTCGGCCTTTCGCTGCAGCAGATGATCGGGCCCACGGCGGTCGTCTACTGCCTGGCAGCGATCGGGCTCAACGTGCACTTCGGCTACACCGGCCTGCTGAACTTCGGCCAGGCCGGAT
>JBDSLK010000025.1:0-11693 GCA_039916425.1 Nocardioides sp. | reverse complement strand
GTGCTCCTCACCGAGCGAGTGCCGGCGCAGCAGGTGGAAGTACGACGCCGGCGTGGACGGCTGGGCGACGACGAACGCCTCGTCGGCGCACAACGTCATGAACCGCTCGATCCGTGCGGAGGAGTGGTCGGGGCCCTGCCCCTCGTAACCGTGGGGGAGCAGCAGGACGACCCCGGACTGCTGGCGCCACTTGGTCTCACCGGAGGTGATGAACTCGTCGATCACGGTCTGCGCACCGCTGACGAAGTCACCGAACTGGGCCTCCCACAGCACCAGGGCGTCGGGCCTGGCCACGGAGTAGCCGTACTCGAACCCGAGGGCGGCGTACTCCGAGAGCAGCGAGTCGTAGACGTGGAACTTCGCCTGATCGTCGGTCAGCGTCGACAGTGGGGTCCACTCGTCGGCGTTGACCCGGTCGATGATCGTCGCGAAGCGGGATACGAAGGTGCCGCGCCGGGAGTCCTGGCCGGCCAGCCGCACCGGGCGGCCGTCCATCAGCAGGGTGCCGAAGGCGAGGATCTCGCCGGTGCCCCAGTCGATGGGACCGTCGGAGATCGCGGCGGCCCGCCGCTGGAGCTGTGGCATCACCTTGGGGTGCACGGTGAAGCCCTCGGGCGGCGAGATGTAGGCGTCGGCGATCCGCTTGAGCGCCTCGGGGCTGGTCGCGGTCTGCGTCGGCCCGGCCTGCTTCTCCGGGTAGTCCGGCACGGTCGTCCACTCCGACGGCTGCGAGTCGGCGTCGCGGACCTCGGTGAAGACCCGCTCCAGCTGCTGCTGGTAGTCCTTGAGGACCTGCTCGGCCTCCTCGATGGTGATGTCACCGCGGCCGATCAGCGACTCGGTGTAGAGCTTGCGCACCGACCGCTTCTGCTCGATCAGGTCGTACATCAGCGGCTGCGTGTACGACGGGTCGTCACCCTCGTTGTGGCCGCGACGGCGGTAGCAGACCAGGTCGATGACGACGTCCTTCTTGAACGCCTGGCGGTACTCGAAGGCCAGCCGGGCGACCCGGATGCACGCCTCGGGGTCGTCGCCGTTGACGTGGAAGATCGGGGCCTGGACCATCCGGGCCACGTCGGTGCAGTAGAGCGAGGAGCGCGACGAGCCGGGCGAGGTCGTGAAGCCCACCTGGTTGTTGACGACGAGGTGGATGGTGCCGCCGGTGCGGTAGCCGCGCAGCTGGGAGAGGTTGAGGGTCTCGGCCACCACTCCCTGGCCCGCGAACGCCGCGTCGCCGTGGATCAGCAGCGGCAGGACGGGGTACTCAGCACCCCGGTCGAGCACGTCCTGCTTGGCGCGGGCGATGCCCTCGAGCACCGGGTCGACCGCCTCGAGGTGGGACGGGTTCGCCGCGACCGAGACCTTGATCTGGTCGCCGGAGCCGGCGAGGAACTCGCCCTCGGCGCCGAGGTGGTACTTGACGTCGCCGGAGCCCTGGACGGTGCGCGGGTCGATATTGCCCTCGAACTCGCGGAAGATCTGGGAGTACTTCTTGCCGACGATGTTGGCCAGCACGTTGAGCCGGCCGCGGTGGGCCATCCCCATGGTGACCTCGTCGAGCCCGGCCTCGGCGGCCGCCTCGCAGATCTCGTCGAGCAGTGGCACCGTGGTCTCGCCGCCCTCGAGGGAGAACCGCTTCTGGCCGACGAACTTGGTCTGCAGGAACGTCTCGAAGGCCTCGGCCTCGTTGAGCTTGAGCAGGATCCGCAGCTGCTCCTCGCGGGGCGGCTTCTGGTGCGGGCGCTCGACCCGCACCTGGATCCAGCTGCGCTGGTCGGGATCCATGATGTGCATGTACTCGATGCCGACGGTGCGGCAGTAGGAGTCGCGCAGGATCCCGAGGATCGTGCGCATCTTCATGAAGCGGCGCTCGCCGCCGAAGGAGCCGGTGGCGAACTCGCGGTCGAGGTCCCACAGGGTCAGGCCGTGAGACTCGACCTCGAGGTCGGGGTGGCTGCGCTGGCGGTACTCCAACGGGTCGGTGTCGGCCATCAGGTGACCGCGCACCCGGTAGGCGTGGATGAGCTCCTGGACGCGGGCCTGCTTGCTGATCTCGTCGTCGTGGCTGGCCGAGATGTCGTTGGCCCAGCGGATCGGCTCGTAGGGGATGCGCAGCGCGCGGAAGATCTCGTCGTAGAAGCCGTCCTCGCCCAGGAGCTGCCCGTGCACGCGGCTCAGGAACTCACCCGACTGCGCGCCCTGGATGACCCGGTGGTCGTAGGTGGAGGTGAGCGTCATCACCTTGCTGATGGCGTTGCGGGAGATCACCTCGTCCGAGGCGCCCTGCCACTCCGGGGGGTACTCCATCGCGCCCACGCCGATGATGGCGCCCTGGCCTTTCATCAGTCGCGGCACGGAGTGGTTGGTGCCGATCGTGCCGGGGTTGGTCAGCGTGATGGTGGTGCCCTGGAAGTCTTCGACGGCGAGCTTGTTGTTGCGTGCCTTGACGACGATGCCCTCGTAGGCGGTCCAGAACGCCGCGAAGTCCATCGTCTCGGCGCCCTTGATCGAGGGGACCAGCAGCTGGCGGGTGCCGTCGGGCTTGGCCATGTCGATCGCCAGGCCGAGGTTGATGTGGGCCGGGGTGATCAGGTTGGGCTTGCCGTCGACGGTGTCGAAGCCGACGTTCATCTCGGGCATGCTGCGCAGGGCCTTGACCAGTGCGTAGCCGATCAGATGGGTGAAGGACACCTTGCCGCCGCGGGCGCGGGCCAGGTGGTTGTTGATGACGGTGCGGTTGTCCCAGAGGAGCTTCACCGGGACCGAGCGCACCGACGTGGCGGTCGGCACGGTGAGGGAGGCGTCCATGTTCTGGGCGGTCCGGGCCGGGGCGCCACGCAGGACGGTGTAGGTCGGCTGGTCGCTGGCCGCCGCGGGCGCGGAGGGTGCGGCGTCCTTGGCAAGCGGCTTGGTGGTGCCCTTGGCAGGCTCCGCGGCCTCGGCGGCCGGCCGCGGCGTGGCCTTGGGAGCGACCTTCGTCTCGGCCTTCACCTCGCCGCTGGAGGCGGCCGCGGGCTTGGTACGGGTCTGGGCCTCAGCCGACCCCTTGGCGGGTGCCTGGGCGGGCGCCAGGGCGGGCGCCTGGGCCGGGGGTGTGGCGGAGGCGGCCGGTGCCGGTGTCGGCGCCGCCGCGGCCCCGTTGGTGCTGTCGTGCGAGGTGCCGTCGGACTCGAAGTAGCGGGCCCACTCGGGGCCGACGCTGCCGGGGTCCCGGTCGTACTGCTCCTTCATCTCGTCCACGAGCCATTCGTTGGCTCCGAGCTCGGACGACGGGACTGCGGAGGACTGCTGGCTCTGCGGCACGAGTGGGTTCGCCTCTTCCGGGTGCGTGCGCGATCAAGGGAGTTCCGGGCAAGGCTAGTCCCACACGCCTTCAAATGCAGGGCCGGCCGGGGTCCGTGGGGCAGGCTGTGCGCATGCTCGGTCCCGCCCCCCGTCGTACGACCCCCTCAGGCACCGGTCTGCTCGGCTCGCTGCTCGCTGCGACCCTCCTCGTGGGCGCCCTCGGCGGCTGCAGCGATGAGCCCGCGGACCGTCCGGCCGCCGCCCCGACGACCGCCTCGACCACCGCCGCGTCCCCGACCACCGCCACGGAGGTCCCCCGTGTTCCGGCGGTGCGCACCAAGGTACGCACCGGCCGGGTCACCGGGCGGCTGACGGCCAAAAGGCGCACCCGGCTGGTCCAGGACGTCGCGGCCGTCACCGACCGGTGGTTCGACGCGGCGTACGTCGCCGGGGACTATCCGCGGACGAACTTCGCGAAGGCCTTCCCGGGCTTCACGACGGGAGCGACCCGCACCGCCCACCGGGACCGCGACCTGATGACCAACGCCGACCTCGGCAAGCGCATCGACGAGGTGAAGGTCAAGCGGCGGACCGTCACCGTCGACCTGCTCGCGGTCGGCGGCCGGGCCCGCGCGGCGACCGCCCGGGTGCACCTCGCCTTCACCACCAGTGGTGTCCAGCGCCGGGTCCGGGTGACCGGCCGGCTGTTCCTGACCCAGCGCAACGGGCGTTGGCGCGTCTTCGGGTACGACGTGGCGAAGGGCAGGGCCTGAGCGTGCCGAGTCGCCTCCTGCGCATGGTCGTGCTGGCCGTCGTCCTCGCCCTCGCGGTGCTGACGGTGCCCGACTCGGCGGTGCAGCCCACCGACCTGTCCCTGGTCCGGGTCCGGCACGCCGCGGGCCTCGACATCGAGCGTGACGTCATCTGGATCCTGGCCGTCGGCTCCGACGCCCGACCCGGGCAGTCGATGATCCGCAGCCGCGGGGACGCGATCCAGCTGGTGGGGATCGACCCGCACACCCACGCCGCCACCGCTATCGGCATCCCCCGGGACTCATGGGTGACGATCCCGGGCTACGGCCGGGAGAAGATCAACGCCTCCCTCTACTTCGGGGGCCCGCAGCTGATGGCCCGCACGGTCGGCAACCTGGTCGGCATCCGGCCCGACTACGTGATGGTCACCCGCTTCCCCTTCTTCGAGGACATGGTCGACTCCATCGGCGGCATCGACGTGCGCAACCCGCGCCGGTTCAGCGACCCCTACCTCTACACCACCGGCTTCAGGGCCGGCCGGATCCACCTCGACGGCTACGGGGCGATGGCGTTCTCGCGGGTGCGCAAGTCGCTGCCGGGCGGCGACTTCGACAGGTCCGCCAACCAGCAGCGCACCCTACGCGGCATCCACGCCAAGATCCGCGCCAACGCGAGCCGGCCCGGCTTCATGGAGAAGGGCGTGATGACCGTGCTGGAGCACATGGCCACCGACCTTCCGCCCGCCGAGCTGTTCCGCATCGCCCAGGCCGTGGCCCAGGTGGAGCCCGGCCGGATCACCGGCTGTGTCGTGCCCGGTGGGATCGGCACCGTGGGGGTGCAGAGCGTCGTCTTCCCGTCGTTCGCGACAGCCCGCCGCTACGGGGCCGACGCCCGTGACGACGCGACCATCCGGCGCTGCTGACACGCACCGGGGCAGGGACCCCTACGGTGGCACGCGTGGTGACAGGCGTGGAGACGGCGATCTACGGGACGGTGCGGTCGGTCGCGCGGCTCACCCCGGAGCTGGTGCGGGTGGTGCTCGACGGTCCTGGGCTCGACGGTTTCACCGACCCCGGCGGCACCGACGCCTACGTCAACCTGCTCTTCGCGCCGACGAACGCGCCGTACGCCGTGCCCTACGACGTCGCAGAGGCACGCACGCTGCCGCGCGAGCTGTGGCCGGTGCCGCGGCGGTTCACGGTCCGCGGGTGGGACCCGCGACAGCGGCAGCTGACGATCGACTTCGTGACCCACGGCGACACCGGCACCGCGGGCCGTTGGGCGGTGCACGCCGAGCCCGGTGACCGGCTCCAGCTCGCCGGGCCCAACGGCGCCTATCGGCCCGACCCCGGCATCGGCACCCACCTGCTGGTGGGTGACGAGAGCGCGCTGCCGGCGATCGCCGCGAGCCTCGAGGCCATGCCCTCGGACGCGCGGGCGCTGGTCGTCGCGCTCGTCGAGGGCCCCGGCAGCGAGCTCACCCTGGACTGTCCGGCCGAGCTGCACGTGAGCTGGCTTCACCGGTCGACGTTGGCTCGGTCGGCCGAGGAGGAACTGGTGGCCGCCGTGGCTGCCCTGGGCTTCCCCGCCGAGGACGTGCAGGCCTTCGTGCACGGCGAGGCGGTCGAGACCCGGGCGGTGCGCCGTCACCTGCTCGGGGACCGAGGGATGCCGCGTGAGCGCCTCTCGGTCTCGCCGTACTGGCGGCGTACCTTCACCGACGAGCGGTGGCGAGAGGTCAAGTCCGACTGGTTGCGTGAGGTCGAGACCGACGTCTAGCAGCCCGGCATACTGACGACCATGTCGCTGCCGAGCCTGGGGACCCTCGCGTCCCTGGCCGCCCTCGACCATCCCGAGCTGCTGGGGGCGACAGTGGCGGCGGCGTTGGCCGGCTGGCCGGGGGGCGACCGGGTCGCGGTCGTCGAGATCGACCCCGACCTGGCGGACACGGCGGCGATGACGGAGGCCTACGCCGTGCCGCTGGCGGCGAGCGCCAACTGCGTCGTCGTGGCCGGCCGCCGTGACGGTGAGGAGCGCGTCGCCGCCTGTGTGGTCCGCGCCGACACCCGGGCTGACGTCAACAACCTGGTCAAGCGGGTGCTCGACGTGCGCAAGGCGTCGTTCCTGTCGATGGAGCGGGCCGTGGAGGAGTCGATGATGGAGTACGGCGGCATCACGCCGGTGGGGATCCCTGCGAGCTGGCGGCTGCTGGTCGACGCGCGGGTGCTCGACATCGAGGCGACGATCATCGGCTCCGGCGTACGCCGCTCGAAGCTGCTTCTTCCCGGGGCGCTGCTGGCGGACCTGCCTCGCGCCGAGGTGCTCGAGGACCTCGGCCGGTAGCCGGCTCGATCAACCGCGGCGACGGTTCTTGCGCACCCGCACCGAGCTCACGACCTGGGCGGGCGAGATGGGGCCCTTGCCGTGGTAGTCGACGGTGACGCGGTAGTCGCGGGGACCAAGGTCCCGGAACCGAGCGACCGCCTTGCCGTCGGCCAGCCGCACCTTCATCGTGCGCATCCTGAGCCGCACGGTCACCTGCCCCTTGACCTTGCCGGGGAGCCCCGGCACGTCGACTGCCACCCGGATGACGGCGCGGCCGCGTTTGCCGGCCGGTCGAACCGAGATGGTCGGCACGGCAGTGACCGGTCCGGCCACGGTCAGCAGCTCGTTGGCGGGCTCGTAGTCGGGCCTGGTGACGTCAACCCGGACCGAGAGCTCCGTGCCGACGTCCTCGGGGACCGTGCTGTACGTCGCGCCGACGGCGCCAGGCACTGCGGCGCCGTCGCGAAGCCAGGTGTACGCCGCGACGCTGTCGGCGGGCTGGAACACCCCGGGGGTCACGGTGAGTGCCTGGCCGAGCACGGCGCTGCCCGACACGACCGACCCTTGCAGGATCGTGATGGCCAGGGGCGCCGCCGCCCGCGCGATGCGTCGCTTCGTCCGATTGCGGATGCGCGGCAGGACGGTGTAGAGCAGCTGACCCGGACACGACGTGTCGTTGGTGTCGCGGTGACCGTCGATGACCGGGAGCGTCACGGTCCGGAAGGCCGGGAACTTGTCACTGCCCTCCGAGACGACACCGGTCACCCCCGTGGGATCCCTGTCGTACCGGTCGAGCTTCCAGGCGGACAGCTCCACGATCCCCCGGACTGCCGCTGCCGAGGGCGCCACCAGGTCGTAGTTGCCGATGACCGCGACACCACAGGACGAGGCGTTGAAACCGAGGGTGTGGGCGCCGCGCACGGCCGTCGCGGCATCGCCGGCCCGGCCCTGCCAGACGCGTCCGAACTGGTCCACGACGAAGTTGTAGGCGAGGTCGGACCAGCCGAGGCTCTTGGTGTGGTAGCGGTACATGCCACGGATCAGGGCAGGTACGTCGGACTCCGCGTAGTCGTTGCTGTTGGCGGTGTGGTGCACGTGCATCTGCTGGATGGTCGGGTTCACGCGCGGTTCCCCGTCCCTCCACGACTCGTCGGCTCCCCAGTCGGAGCGACTGAGGATGACGGGCGGCGGGACGGACCCGCTCGCCGCGGCCTCGGCCGACCCCACCTCGGAGAACGGGGACGTGCTCGAAGCGATCCGATCGCCCGAGCGAGCCTGGGGATACAGCAGCACCAGAGTCAGGTCTGCGGGCCGTTGTCCGCTCACCCGGACCTGGATGCCATCGGTGTCGCCGATCCAGGTCAGTTCGGTACCGACGATCTGGCGGACACCGGGCTCGGCGTCGGGCCGGTCGTGAAGGACGGGCACCTGCTGCCAGTCCGTCCAGGATCCGCCGATGCGGGAGCTGATGGCGATGGCCGGGTCGCGGTCCGTCTGGGCCCAGGTGAACCCCACCATCGAGTGCGTCGTGGTCGCCAACTGAGCCGAACGCCATCGTCGGGGTGAGATCCGCGGGAGCAGATCATCGCCGAGAAGCACGTCGAGCGAACGCACATCCGACGAGCCACCGCCAGACAGCTGCAGGGCCCCCGCGGGGCCCGCCGAGTCGCCCTTGAGAGCCAGTCGTGTCGCCGTCCCGACGGTCCCCACCGCCAGGACGCCGCCGGCCACGGCCTTCAAGAGAGGCCGTCGACGTGTCCGTTGGGTGCCGTCGTCGGTGGGCGTCACGTGGCGACCCCGATGCGTCGGCTGTGGTCCTGGCGCGCGCGATCGATGCACGCCTCTGCGTAGGTCACGCGAGATCTCTCCTCTGCTGCGGACGGGTGGCTCCGTGCAAGTATCGCTAGGTCGCCGACGGGGACCCGGCTCCCGCAGATGTCGGCGTGTCTGTGCAACCTGACGTCGGCGGCGGATGCGGGATTTCCACGATGACGTGATCCCCAGCGGTGCCTACCTTTCGAGGATGACCACTCGGCGGCCGCGGCAACGATTCCGCTGGGGTGCGCAACTCCTGGACGGGGTGCCCGGCGACATCACCCACCCGGACTGGTCACCCGACGGAGAGCAGCTTGCCTTCACGGTCGGCGCAGGCACGGGTGGCACGACCATCATGCGGTCTGGCGTCGATGGGGAGGACCCCGTCCGGCGAAGGGACAGAGGCGAACCGCGATCGAAGGCCTCGGCGGGCCGGTGGTACCCCCGGTAGGATTCGAACCTACGCTTCCGCCTCCGGAGGGCGGCGCTCTATCCCCTGAGCTACGGGGGCTCGTGGTGACGAGCCGTGGTGCGAGCCGACCATACCGGCCCGCGTGACAGGGAGTGAAACCGGTGCGGGGGACCGTGGTCCGCGCCGATAGTCTGGTGCGGTGACCCCGGAGCAGCTCTCGACCTCGATCGCTGCCGTCCTCCACGACCTCGTGGCCGACGGTGACGTCCACCTGCCCGACGGGGCACCCGACACGGTCACGGTCGAGCGTCCCCGCCAGCGCGAGCACGGCGACTACGCGACCAACGTCGCCCTCCAGCTGGCCAAGAAGGCCGGCGTCAACCCGCGGGCCCTCGCCGAGATGCTCTCGACCCGCCTGGAGGCCGTCGACGGCATCGCCGCGGTCGAGATCGCCGGGCCCGGCTTCCTCAACATCACCGTCGACGCCGGCGCCCAGGGACAGGTCGCCGCTGACATCGTCGCGGCCGGCTCGTCGTACGGCCGCGCAGGGACCGGAGCGGGGGAGCGGGTCAACCTGGAGTTCGTCTCGGCCAACCCGACCGGACCGGTCACCCTGGCCTCCGCCCGGTGGGCGGCCGTCGGCGACACCATCGCCCGGCTGCTCGAGGCGACCGGTTCGACCGTCACCCGGGAGTACTACTTCAACGACCACGGGGCGCAGATCGACCGGCTCGCCAACTCCCTCCTGGCCCGCGGCCGCGGGCGCGACGTGCCCGAGGACGGCTACCCGGGCAGCTACGTGACCGAGCTCGCCGAGGAGATCCTCGCCGCCCACCCCGAGATCGCCGACGAGGACGACTCGGCCGCGTTCGAGTCGTTCCGCCGCCACGGCGTCGACCTGATGTTCGTCGAGATCAAGCAGACGCTGAAGGACTTCCGCGTCGACTTCGACGTCTACTTCCACGAGGACGACCTGCACAGGAGCGGGGCCGTGCAGAAGGCGATCGACCGGCTGAGCGAGCTCGGCAACACCTTCGAGCAGGACGGTGCGCTCTGGCTCGCCACTGAGAAGTTCGGCGACGACAAGGACCGGGTGATCGTCCGGTCCAACGGCCAGCCGGCCTACCTCTCCGGCGACCTGGCCTACTACCTCGACAAGCGCGAGCGGGGCTTCGACCGCTGCCTCATCCTGCTCGGCGCCGACCACCACGGCTACGTCGGCCGGATGATGGCGATGTGCGCCGCGTTCGGCGACACCCCGGGCACCAACCTCGAGCTGATCATCGGCCAGATGGTCAACCTCCTCAGCCACGGCTCGGTCGTCCGGATGGGCAAGCGGACCGGCAACATCCTCACCCTCGACGACCTCGTCGAGTCGATCGGCATCGACGCCGCGCGCTACGCCCTGGTCCGCAACTCGATGGACGTCAACCTCGACATCGACATCGACCTGTGGGCCAAGGCCACCAGCGACAACCCGGTCTTCTACGTCCAGTACGCCCACGCCCGGGTGTCCTCGATCCTGCGCAACGCCGCCGACCTGGGCCTCGCGGGCGACCCCGGTGACGTGGGACTCCTGACCCACGAGCGCGAGGGCGACCTGCTGCGTGCCCTGGCGGGCCTCCCGGGGGTGGTCGCCACGGCGACCGAGCTCCGCGAGCCGCATCGGATCGCGCGCTACCTGGAGGAGACCGCTGGCGCCTACCACCGCTTCTACGACTCCTGCCGGGTGCTCCCGATGGGCGACGAGGAGCCCGGGGACCTCCACCGCGCTCGCCTGCTGCTGGTCGACGCCACCCGCGTCGTGCTCGCCAACGGACTCGCCCTGCTCGGGGTCTCCGCGCCAGAGCGGATGTAGCCGTGCCCTCGCACGAGGCCGGCTGGGCGCACGCCGGCGGCTCGCTGGGGGCCCTCAAGGGGCCGGCCTGGCTCCGTGAGCCCGCCGACACCAACCCGCTCGTCCCCAGCCTGTGGTCGCAGACGGCGCGCAAGAGCGACGGTGACCTGCAGGTGGGGGGAATCGCCCTGGCCGACCTGGCCGCCGAGCACCTGACCCCGGCGTACGTGCTCGACGAGGCCGACTTCCGGGCCCGCGCCCGCGCCTTCAGGGACGCCTTCGCGGGCTACGACGTCTTCTACGCCGGCAAGGCGTTCCTCTGCACGACGGTCGCGCGCTGGGTGGCCGAGGAGGGACTGCACCTCGACGTCTGCAGCCCCGGCGAGCTCACGGTCGCGCTCGCGGCCGGCTTCGACCCGGCGCGCATCGGCTACCACGGCAACAACAAGACCTGCCCGGAGCTGAGGCGCGCGGTGGTCGCCGGAGTGGGCCGGATCATCGTCGACAGCGTCGTCGAGATCGAGCGGCTGGCCGACCTGACGCGCGACCTCGCGGCGGCCGGCGCGATCACCGAGCCGGTGCGGGTGATGGTGCGGGTGACCGCCGGGGTCGAGGCGCACACCCACGAGTACATCGCGACCGCCCACGAGGACCAGAAGTTCGGGTTCTCGATCACCGCCGGTGACGCCTTCGAGGCCGTACGCCGCGTGCTCGCCTCCCCGGGCCTCGAGCTGCTCGGACTGCACTCCCACATCGGGTCCCAGATCTTCGACTCCTCAGGGTTCGAGGTAGCCGCCCGCCGGGTGCTCGCCCTGCACGCCCGGGTCGGCGACGAGCTCGGCGTGACCTTGCCGGAGATGGACCTCGGCGGTGGATTCGGCATCGCCTACACGACGCAGGACGACCCGTCCGAACCCGGTCGCCTCGCCACGGAGATGTCCGGGATCGTCGAGCACGAGTGCCGTGCGCTCGGGATCGAGCAGCCGCGGCTCTCCATCGAGCCGGGCCGGGCGATCGTCGGACCGGCGATGTGCACGGTCTACACGGTGGGCACCGTCAAGGAGGTCGCTCTCGACGGGGGCGCCCGGCGTACCTATGTCTCCGTGGACGGCGGCATGAGCGACAACATCCGCACCGCCCTCTACGACGCCGACTACTCCTGCACGCTGGCCTCCCGGCACAGTGACGCCCCAGCGGTGCTGACCCGCGTCGTCGGCAAGCACTGCGAGGCGGGCGACATCCTGGTCAAGGACGAGTTCCTGCCCG
>JBDSLK010000024.1:0-4092 GCA_039916425.1 Nocardioides sp. | reverse complement strand
ACCAGCTCGAGGAGGCCGGACTGGTGTTCTCGGGGACCAACCCCGACCTGGACCTCGTGGAGTTCGTCGAGCTGCCTCGTGACGTGCACCCCTACTACATCGCCACCCAGGCCCACCCCGAGCTGCGGTCGCGGCCGACCCGACCGCACCCGCTGTTCGCGGGCCTCGTCGGAGCGGGCATCGCCCGTCAGCGGGAGCTGAGATTCCCTCTCGACGAGTCGACGCTGCGCCGCAAGGACGACGACAGCGACGACTGACGGGGGCGCGCTCGCCCTAGCCGGCGACGGTGAGGGAGCGGGCCGCCAGGATCCGCTGCACGGTGTCGACCCCGATCAAGAGGTTCTGACGGACGGCCGGATGCGCTCCGGGAGCGTGGGCGATCTCCAGGGCCCGGTCCAGGAAGGCCCCGTCAGCGACGGGGAGCGGGAAGACCGTCCGGATCAGGGAGCCGGCCATCAGCAGGCCGCCACTGCTCAGCTCGGGTAGGACCTCGAGGTAGCGCTGCATGAAGGGTCGGAGCAGGTCGGCCTGCGTCGGTCGCCAGAAGAGGCCCGAGACCTGGGCGACCGGGCTGCCCATCGGCACCACCTTGTCGACCATCAGGGCTTGCCACGCCTCGTCCTTCGACGCCTGGTCCGCCCGCGCCGCGCGTACGCCGAGGGCGCGCACCCACGACTCCGGGTCGAGGTCGGCCTTCTCCAGCGACGTCACCGCGATCTCGTCGTAGTCACCGAGCTCCGCACGGCGGGCCAGCACCCGCCAGGCGAGGTCCCGGTCGGTCTCGGCGGGCCCGCGCAGGATCGCGAAGTGCTCCTCGCTGGAGGCGGAGGCAGCCAGGGTGCGCAGGGCCGGCTGTCGGAACTCCGGGTTCGCGGTGAGGCCGGCGGCGGTGGCAGCCACGTCGGCGAGCAGGGCCGGCACCTGGTCGGCCGGCGCCCACAGCTCGGCGGCGCGCAGCGTCAGCGTCAGGAACGACTCCACGACGATCGGGCTGGTCTCGGTGACCAGCGCGTTGTCGAGCGTGCCTACCACGGCGGCGGCACCCAGCTCGCCCTTGACCAGCATGTCCCAGGCGGTCGCACCGGCCAGCGCCCGGGAGATGGCGTCGGGCAGGTCAGCAGCGCGGTCCATCAGCACCCGCAGCGACGCCGCGTCCGGCCGCACCGCGGCGAAGGTCAGGTCGTCGGCATTGACCAGGTGCAGGTCGGCGGCGGGGAGGCTCACCTCGGTCAGGGTGCCTTCGGTCTCGACCTCGACGGCGCCCACCTCGGTGAGGCCGTCGGCGTCGGCGGTGAAGCTGCGGATCCCGAGGTGATGGGGCCGCGGCGGCAAGTCGTCTGGCGACTCCACGGAGAGCCGGCCGTCGGCCAGCCGGATGGTGTCGGTCCCGGCCCGGTCCAGCCAGCCGGTGGTCCACTCGCCCAGGTCACGTCCGGCAGCGGTGCCGATGGCGCTCATCAGGTCGTCGAGCCGGGTATTGCCCCAGGCGTGGTCGCGGAAGTAGGCACGCAGTCCCTCGACGAAGGCGTCCTCGCCGACGTAGGCCACCAGCTGCTTGAGGACGCTCTCACCCTTGACGTAGGTGATCGCGTCGAAGTTGGCCATCGCCTGTGCCACGTCGGGCACGTGACCGCGGATCGGGTGTGTGCCGGGGCTCATGTCGGCGCGGTAGCCCTCGAGCTTGCCCGCGACCAGGAACCCCGCCCACGCGTCGGTGTGCTCGGTCGCGGCGGCCGACGCCCAGCTGGCCGCCCAGGACGCGAACGCCTCGTTGAGCCACAGGTCGTCCCACCACTGCATGGTCACCAGGTCGCCGAACCACATATGGGCCATCTCGTGGAGCAGGATGGAGGCGCGCAGCGCCCGCTGGGCGTAGGTCGGGGGCGAGCGGTAGAGCACGGCGTCGGTCCAGGTGACGCAGCCCCAGTTCTCCATGGCGCCGCCCATGTTGGGCACGAAGACCTGGTCGTAGCGCTCCTGCGGGAACGGGAACGCGAACCGCTCCCCGAAGTAGGCGAGGCCCTGCTCGGTGAGGTCGAAGAGCTCGTCGGCGTCACGCTCGAGAAATCCCCGGAGGGACTGGCGGGCGTAGAGGCCGAGGTCGTAGCCGCCGCGCCGGCTGCGGAGCTCGACGAACGGACCGGCGTTGATGACCACGACGTACGTCGAGAGGGCCGGGGTGTCACCGAACGTCCAGACCTTGGCCGAGGCGGTCTCGTCGCCGGGGGCGGTCTCGACGGAGTCGGCGGGGGAGTTCGAGGTCACCGTCCACGACTCCGGTGCGGTCACGGTGAAGGCGTGCGGCGCCTTGAGGTCGGGCTGGTCGAAGCAGGCCCAGACCCGGCGCGCGGCGTCCGGCTCGAACGAGGTCCACACGTAGACCAGCTTGTCGGAGGGATCGACGGTGCGCAGGATGCCGGCGGCGCTGGCGGTGTCGTCCTGGGCCGAGGAGACGACCAACACGTTGTCGGCAGCCAGGTCGGTCAGCGGTAGGCGCCCGTCCGCGAGGGTGCCCGGATCGAGCTCGCGGCCGTTGAGCGTCGCGTGGCGGACGTCGGCGACGCAGTCGACGAACGTCGACGCCCCCGGCTCGGCGCAGGTGAAGGTGATCGTGGAGACACACTCGATCACGGGGCCCTCGAGCAGCCCGGTCATGTCGACAGCGATGTCGTAGCGGCTCACCGAGATGAGCGCCGCCCGTGCCTCGGCCTCGGTCATGGTCAGGCTGGCTGGTTCGGTCATGCGACAACCGTAGGCGATGCCTGTGGCGCGGTTCACATGACACCATGGCCGCATGCGCCGGCTCGTCCCGCTCGTCCTCGTCGGTCTGCTCTCGGCGGGCACCGGGTGTGACGTCGTGGAGTCGCCGCCGGCCACGGTCGGAGTGGCGGCGCCGCAGCAGGTGCTGGACGACGCGCTGGACCGGATGGCCGGCGCGGACGCCCTCGCCTACCGGCTGGCCATCGAGCGCGACGACGTCACGGTCTACCGGGTCGACGGCACGCTGGCGCTGGACCAGCACGCCGCCGAGGGCGTGGTCAGCGGCACCGACCCCGACGGGTTCACCGACGCCACCCCGGGGCGGTTCGTCGATGACACGCTGTACCTCTTCATCCCCGCGGCCGTCGAGAACCCGACCCGTGACTGCTGGGTCGAGCTGGGGGCGAGGTCGGCCCGGGTGGGGCTGTCCCTGGAAGGCTTCGGGTTCAACTCCCTCGACGTGCTGCGTACGGTCCGGGTGACGGCGGAGGAGGCGACCGGCGCTCTCGTGGGCCGGATCGCGCTCGACCAGGCCGTGCTCCTCACCGCCTTCGTGCTCGGCGAGGAGGCGGCTGCCAGAGTGGACTCCGTGACAGGAGACGTGGCGGTCCGCGTGACCGTGACGGGCGGAGTGGTCGACCACTGGGACATCGACGGAGACGACTTCGGCGAGGCACTCGCGGGCAGCCTGCCGGGGTCGGTGGTGCGGACGGTGCCGCCGTTCGACTCGTTCTCGCTGCGCTACGAGGAGAGCAAGCCGGTCACCGTCGAGTCGGTCCCGAGAGGCGATGTGTTCGACCCGGCGCTCCCGGGGTGCCCGTCGCGGGGGATCGGTGCCTGACGAGCGGCTGCGCGACAGCGCCGGGGAGTGGCCTGTCGTCGACCGGACCGACGTGTTCCGGGCGGGACTGCCCTTCGCGCTCCGTGCCGACCGGATCCGGCGGCCGGGCCATCCCGACGAGGAGCCCTTCACCCGGCTGGTGCTGGAGCACCCCGGCGCCGTCGTGGTGCTGGCGATGGACGACGAGGACCGGGTGCTGGTGCTGCGGCAGTACCGGCACGCCGCGGGGGGGACCTACGTCGAGCTGCCGGCCGGTCTGTGTGACGTGCCCGGCGAGGACCCGGTCGAGGTCGGCCGGCGCGAGCTGCGTGAGGAGGCAGGGCTCCACGCCGAGTCCTGGACCCACCTGGCCTCCGCCACGTCCTCGCCCGGGATCAGTGCCGAGGTCATCCACTACTACCTGGCGCGCGAGATCTCCGAGACCAGCCGTGGCGACTTCGAGCTCGTCCACGAGGAGGCCGAGATGGAGTCGTTCTGGGTGCCCTTCGCCG
>JBDSLK010000023.1:0-4022 GCA_039916425.1 Nocardioides sp. | reverse complement strand
GGGCGACATCTGGTGGTGGGTCACCATCGTGGTGCTCGTCCGTGAGTGGAGCGTGACGATCCTGCGGCTCTCGATCCTCCAGCACGTCGTCCTGGCCGCGTCCAACAGCGGCAAGATCAAGACCACGCTGCAGGGCGTTGCCCTCGCCGGGCTCACGCTGCCGTTCCCGCACGGGGACGGCGCCCACGGCGGCGCCTTCGACCGGTTCGGCTGGCCGGGTGAGGGCCTGTTCTACGTGGCCCAGGTGCTGCTGGCCGGCGCCGTGGTGATGACACTCTGGTCGGGCTACGAGTTCTTCCGCGACGTGTGGCGGCAGCGCGGCTCGATCGGCAAGTCGACCGCCTGAGGGGGCCTCGGCACCCTCCGTGCAGGCGAAGAGGTCGGGCCTGCGGATCCAGGTCCGGCAGGGTCGAGCCACTCCGGTGACGCGGCCGCCTAACATCGACCCTGTGAGGGATGCCTCGAGCGCTGACGGTCAGGCGGCCGCGTTGTTGGTGCTGCTCGCGCGTGCCGGCGCCACTCTCGCCACGGCGGAGTCGCTGACCGGGGGTCGGCTGGCGGCGCTGGTCACCTCGGTGCCGGGCGCCTCCCGGGTCTACGTCGGCGGGGTCGTCGCCTACGCCCCCGCGGTGAAGCAGAGCGTGCTGGGTGTCCCGCACGACCTCGTGCTGCGACACGGGGTCGTGTCGGCGGAGTGTGCCCGCGCGATGGCGACGGGGGTGCGGTCCCTGACCGGGGCCGAGTACGCCGTGAGCACCACGGGGGTCGCCGGTCCGGACCCCTCCGAGGGCCAGCGACCGGGCACCGTGTTCGTGGGGGTCGCCGGGCCCGCGGGCGACCACGCGCTGGCGCTGATGCTGGCGGGGGACCGGGCCGCCATCGCGGACCTGACCTGCCGTGCGGCGCTGACGGCGCTCTCGGACATGCTGGCCGACTCCGGGTCGGGTCTTCCGGTGGAAGAAACCCGGACCCGGTAGCGTTGGTCCCACAGGTCCTGGAGAGGAGGTCGCGCATGGTGCTCTTCCGTCAACTGCTCGGCGACGTGCTCCGTCGTCGACGCATGCACCGGGGCATGACGCTGCGTGAGGTCTCGGCCAGTGCGCGGGTGAGCCTGGGTTACATCTCGGAGATCGAGCGCGGGCAGAAGGAGGCCTCCTCGGAACTGTTGTCGTCGCTGTGCGCGGCCCTCGAGGCGCCCCTCTCCGACGTGCTGCGCGAGGTGAGCGTCGCCGTCGCCGCCGAGGAGGCTGCGCTCACGCTCGCCACCGTGACACTCCCGGTCGGCCAGCGCGCCGCCGGCGACGTGGTCGCCTCGGCTGCCTGAGGCACCCCTCGGAGCGACGTCGCTCTGTGCCGTCTCGGTGACGCCGTTCACACGTCGGTCGCGCAACGTCAGCCGTTGCCCAAAGGTTCGCCATTTCGTTGTCAACTCGTGCGTCCTCCCGGCGGTGTGCTCGGGTTAGGTTATGGCCGGCTTTCGCCGACTCCCTGTGCCCGAAAGGCTCCACTTCTGTGACCCCCCGCCGCCCTGCCACGCTTCGATCCCCATCACGAGGGCTGGTGGCGACCACCGCCCTCGGCCTGGTCACCAGCGTCCTCGCCCTCGGGCTCGGAGCCCCAACGCAGGCGGCGAGCACCGGCCTGGTCATCAGCGAGGTGTACGGCGCGGGCGGCAACGCCAATGCGTCGTACACCCACGACTACGTCGAGCTCTACAACCCGACTGCGTCCTCGATCTCGCTGGCGAGCATGTCGGTCCAGTATCGCTCCAGCACCAGCACGGCGGCGCCGAGCGCGGGGGGTGTCTCGTCGCTGGCGAGCGCAGGATCCGTGGCGCCGGGCGACTCCTTCGTCATCCAGCTGGCCACGGGCGGCGCGGTAGGCACGCCGGTGCCGAACGTCGACTTCGTGGGCAACTCGTCCTCCAACCTCAGCGCCACCAACGGGCAGGTCTACCTCGCCAACAGCACCACCGCGATCGACCCGGACGGGGTCGGCAACGTCGCCATCACCG
Organism: Nocardioides sp.; assembly: GCA_039916425.1. Lineage (GTDB taxonomy): Bacteria > Actinomycetota > Actinomycetes > Propionibacteriales > Nocardioidaceae > Nocardioides. The sequence goes on along the minus strand of JBDSLK010000023.1, from coordinate 2,008 downwards.
ACGCGGCGGTCATCGACTTCGTGGGCTTCGGCACGGCCGCCATCAAGGAGGGTGCGACCGCCGCCCCCGCGCCGACGAGCAACTCGGTCTCGATCACCCGCAACGAGACCGGCACCGACACCGACGTCAATGGCACCGACTTCTTCCTCGCTGCGCCGACGCCCGGAGCGGCCTACGCACCGCCGCCGCCGCCAGCGCAGTTCACCGGAACCATCGCCGAGATCCAGGGCACCGACAGCGCCACCTCGCCGCACGTGGCTGACATCGCCACCACCAAGGGCGTCGTGACTGCGGTCTACCCCACCGGCGGCTTCAACGGCTTCTTCCTGCAGACCGAGGGCACCGGCGGCGCCGTGGACGCGACCCCGGGAGCCTCCGACGGCATCTTCGTCTTCGGCTCCAATGCGATGGCGGCCGCTCCGGTCATCGGTGACTACCTCCAGGTCGTGGGCGAGGTCGTGGAGTTCGGCAGCCAGACCCAGCTGGTGGCCGCAGCGGGCGGCGTCACCAAGATCAACGGCGAGGCCCACACCGCGCCGGTCGCCAGGGTGGCTCCGCTTCCCGGCTCGGACTGCGCGGTCGGCTCCTGCCCGACTGCGACCGAGCTCGCGGCCGCCCGTGAGGCTCACGAGAGCGAGGCCTTCGCCCCCACCGGGCCGTTCACCGTGACCAACACCTTCAGCCTCACCAACGGTGCCAACGGTTTCATGGAGATCGGTCTCGCAGCCGACACCAAGCCCCTGATCGCCCCCACCGAGGTGTCTGACGCGCAGACCGGCAACGTGGCCGCGCGGACGGCGTACAACAACGCGCACGCGGTCACCCTCGATGACGGCTCCAGCCTCAACTACACGACCACCTCGAGCGGCAACCCGATGCCCTGGATCACCAAGGACAAGAGCATCAGGGTGGGCGCGGCCACCACGTTCACCGGCCCGGTGGTGCTGGACTTCCGCAACAACGCCTGGAAGGTCCAGCCCACCTCGCAGGTCACGGGGCTCGGTGAGGGCACCGCGACCTTCACCGACACCCGTCCCGCCAACGCCCTGCCCCAGGTCGTCGGCGGTGACCTGAAGCTCGGCACTTTCAACGTGCTGAACTACTTCAACACCACCGGGGTTGCCTTCGACGCGCAGCCGGGGACCACCTGCTCGTACTTCAACGACCGCACCGCGACCAACCCCGTCACCGTCAGCAACTGCACCCCCGACGGACCTCGCGGCGCCGCCGAGCAGGAGGACTTCCTCCGTCAGCAGGCCAAGATCATTCGAGCGATCAACACCATGGACACCGACATCGTGTCCCTGGAGGAGATCGAGAACTCCGTCAAGCTGATCGGCGAGACCGACCGCGACGACGCGCTCGGCGCACTCGTGGCGGCCCTGAACGCCGACGCCGGTGGCACCCGCTGGGCGTTCGCCCCGTCTCCCGACGCGGCTGACCTGCCGACGCTGACCGAGCAGGACGTGATCCGGACCGCCTTCATCTACGACCCGACCACCGTCGAACTCGTCGGTGCGTCCAAGGTCCTGGTCGGCTCCGCGCCGTTCGCCAATGCCCGCGAGCCCTTGGCCCAGGCGTTCAAGGCCAAGGGCGCGCCCGACGCCGACGCGTTCGGCGTGATCGTCAACCACTTCAAGTCGAAGGGTTCGGGTGCCGATGACGGCACCGGGCAGGGCAACGCCAACCCGGACCGGGTCGCCCAGGCTCAGGCCCTCGTGACCTTCGCGGACTCGTTCACGTCGGAGCGCTCCATCACCAAGCTCTTCCTGACCGGTGACTTCAACGCCTACAGCGCCGAGGACCCCATCCAGGTCCTCGAGGCTGCCGGTTACGCCCAGCTGGAGTCAGACACCCCGGGCGAGGAGAGCTACAGCTTCAGCGGACTCTCCGGCTCCCTCGACCACGTGCTCGCCAACGCCGCGGCCGTGGGGGACGTCACGGGCGTGGACATCTGGGACATCAACGCCGGTGAGTCCATCGCCTACCAGTACAGCCGCTTCAACTA
>JBDSLK010000022.1:0-49543 GCA_039916425.1 Nocardioides sp. | reverse complement strand
GGTCTTCCTGCCGAGGTCGAGGACCTGGGACTTGCTGCCGAGGACGGCGGGGATGATCCCGGCCAGGCACGCCAGTCGCCGTGCCTCGCCCGCGGAGATCCGGCCGCCGGTGTCCAGGGACGCCGCGCGCCCAGTCCGCCGAGCAGGGCCTCCAGGGTCATGGTGACCACCACGGTGGCCGGCACCCCGCCCGCGTGGGCCACCGTGTCTGGGTGCCGGGTCTGGAGGTAGTCGCAGAACGCCTGTCCGAGCCGGTGCCGGGTCGGCCGCTCCCTCGATGCCGCCGGCTCACCCTGGGCCGCACGGTGCTTCGGGGCGGCCAGGGCGAGGAGGTGCTTGCGCAGCATCGCCCCGTGCAGGGAGGGGATGGTGAACCGGCCGTGACACCGGCCGTGGCCGTCCTCGGTCATCGTCAACGACGCCGCCGCCCGGGCGTCGCGCTCGTGGGCTTCGAGCAACCGCGCTTCGTGGGCCTCTCCGACCTCGGGGGCCACCACGTCCAGGACCCGTCTCCTGAGGATGCGTAGCGCTTTGGCGTCGTGGTCGACCGCGTCGGCGAGCAGCACCGCCTCGGCCCGCGCGACCACCCCTGGGTCGGTCAGGTCCGCGGGGAGGGCGTCGACGGCGTCGATGATCACGGCCGCCTGGTCGACCAGCACCTCGCCGCTGGCCAGGGCCACCCGGACCCGCTCGTGCCCATCACGCAGTCGCGTCGCCATCGCGGTGAGGCGGTGGGCCTCGGCGCGGGTCAGCCTGGTGTGGTGGGCCCACCAGTTCGCCGTGGACGTCGCACCCGACGCGAGCCCGACCTCAGTGGCCTGTGCGCGCTGGGCGACACGGAGCTCGAGCTCGGCGACCTGGGCCTTCAACCGGGTGATCTCCAGCAGCGTCGAGGCGGTCTCCTTGGCAGTCATCGACCACACCGGGACCTCCACCAAGCCGGCCAGGTCCGCGCGCGCCGCAGCCACGAACGCCGCGACCCGGTGCCGCGGATCGGGGGTCATGGCGTCTTCGGACATGCGTCCAGCCAAGCAGGGCCTACCGACAGTCCGAGGGCCAGAAAGCCATGTTCCACAGGGGTTTAGAGGATCTTGACCCGATCGTGACCAACCACCGACCTCATCCACAGGCGTCGGTCACGAACGGCGCGACCACCTGGGTCGACGGCTCTCGACAACGTCCGGTGGGCCGCCGCCGAACCCGCAAGCGGCGACCCTGAGGTCGACCTGGTCAGACTCCCATCGCGGTGAAGCTGGCCGCGGTGGCCGACATTGTCGCGTCACGAACCGTGGCCTGCCGGGCGGCGAGCAGCGCGTCGCCCAGCCCGGCCCCCGCCTGCAGCCGCGCGTGCAGGGCGATCATCACCTCGACGGTCGCCTCGTCGTTGACCACCGCGACGCTGGAGACGACACCGGCGGTGCCCATCGACAGCAACGCGGAGCCCAGCCCGAGCAGCTCGCCCGCGCCCACGGGCTTCATGACGCCGGACTCGCAGGCCGAGAGGACGACGCGGCACGGCGCCCGCCGCAGGCGCTCGAGGTCGTGGACGAAGAGCGGGCCGTCGTCCAGCGCGAGCGAGGAGAACATCGGACTGTCCTCGCGGAAGTGGCCGTGCGCCGCCACGTGCGCGAGCCGGGCCCCGTCCAGTGCACCGAGGGTAGCGTCGACGGTGGCGTCGCCACCCCCGAGCGAGACGGCCTCGGGCGTCTGCCGCGCCAGCACCGGCACCTCGGCGCCACCACTGGCCAGCCCGGGGCCGACGATGAACACGGTGCCGCCGGCCGCGGGCGCAACAGCCGACCGGGCGCGCAGCCACAGCGCCGCCGAGGGAGCGGTGGTCACCGGCCGGTCCGCCAGCACCGGCAGCAATCCCCACGGGACCGCGTGGAAGCGGCTGGTCGGCGACACCACCACGGGCCCATCACCCAGCGCACCGGCCGCCCGACCGAGCAGGGTGCGCTGCAGCCGCTCGCCGGCTGACCCGACCTGCGCCGGCCGGCCGCGGGCGGCTTGGCGGAGAGTGAAGTGCGCGTAGGTGAGGGCCTGGACGGCGGCCTCGGCCGGCCCGACGGCGACGCGGCGGACGCGCCCGTCCAGCACCACCAGCGCGTGGAGCATCTCGTCGACCTCCACCAGCTCGACCAGGCAGCCGTGTTCCCTGCTCAACGCCTCCAACAGAGGGGAGATCTCGAACCGCGCCCGGACCGCCCCGGTGCCGCTCGCGTGGAGCCGGCTCTGGCGAACGGCCCGCTCCAGTTGCGCGCTCTGCCGTTCGAGCTGGTCGGTCGGCTCGGCTCCGGCGCGTGCCTCGGTCAGGCGGCGTTGGGTTGCTCGCAGCACCGCCAGATCGGTGGTGGCCGCGCCGTCGCCGGCTGAGGTCACCGGCTGGTGGTTCAGGGCCGTAGCCCGCCAACGTTCGGCCCACCGCAGCGCGGTGCGCGGATCTGTCCCGTCGAGTGCCCCCCGCATCGCGAGCCGGGCGAGCTCGTCACCGTGCAGGGTCGCCAGAGCCCGCAGCTCCGGGCTGCCGAGCATCGCCTGGTGCTCCTCGAGTGCCTGCAGGCCGCTCGCGCAGGCGCGGAGCACGCCCCGGGTGTCGCCCCCGCCCCGACGATCCAGCGCCGTCGCGAGCCAACCCAGCGCCCGGGTGGTGCTCGCTGGGTGACCACGGTAGGCCGCCGCCTCACCGAAGAGCCGCCCGGACGAGGGGTGGCCCGCCTCGGTCGCCAGTCGCCCCGCCAGCAACAGCGCCTGAGGCATCTCCGGCACCACCAGCGGCCGCATCCGCTCGACCAGGGCCATGGCGGCGGGGAGCAGCGACCGCGCCGGGCGGCCGTTGATCCGCCGGGCCGAGAGCGAGGTCAGCTCCGCCCGGAGCTCGAACCAATCGCGCTGCTGCTGGCGAAACATGCGGCGCGCGGAGACCGCGCTCTCGGCCGCCTTCCGGGGGTCCCCGGCCGCAAGTGCGGCGTTCGCTCGCATCAGCAAGAGCTCCGCCCGGTGCCGCGGCTGCACGTGAGGGCGCGACAACGCAGTCTCGACAACTTCGACGGCTTCGCTCGCCAGTCCCGCAGCGAGGTAGGCCAGACAGCGGTCGACGGCGAGGTCGGCGATGACCTCGCCCAAGCGTTCGTAGGAGTCCGAGGCTTCGGCGTACCGGGCCAGGGCCGTGGGCAGGTCACCAGCGACGAGGGCGACCATGGCTCGGTTCTGGACCGTGTAGGCGACGTCGAGGTCATGCCCGAGAGACTCGAAGAGATCTGCCGCCTGGCCGAAGTCGCGCTCGGCGCCGGCCACGTCACCGAGATGGATCTGCGTGTCACCGCGGATGTTGAGTGCTCTGGCCCTCCACAGCGTGTCCCCGGACCTGACGAACCCCCGCACGGCCTGCCGGAGGTCGACCAATGCCTCGGCGTTGCGTCCCAGCATGTTCAGGACCCAGGCACGGCGCGTGAGCACGGTTGCTAGCGCGAATCCGCGAGAGTCTCGAGCGGCGAGGTCGATGTGCGAGAGACCGGCCGAGGTGCGACCAGCCATTGCCAGCGCGGCCCCCAAGGTCGCGTTCACGTCCGCCGCGCGTCCGGGATCGTCGACGGCGTGCGCCAGGCGCAGCGCGCGACGCAACTGGACGAGCGCGGCAGGCATCTCGCCTCGGTCTCGGAGCACGATCCCGATGACCTGTCGGGCGATCGAGAGCGATCGCGGGTCCTTCGTCCGAGTCAGCAAGTCGTAAGCGCGTGCCATCGCGCCATCCGGGTCAGCGAACATATTGCGCAGCAACTCGTCCGGATCGACGTCCTGCGCGCCGGCCGCTTTCTTGTCACCGTCGCTGGCCAAAAGGTTCCTGTCCCGGTCGCCGGAGGAGCGGGTCGAGACCCGCATTGGTGATCTGAATCATCGCCGATGTGATGCGGCTGCGCGAGCACCGTCGCCTGGCTTGGACCACGTCAGATTTCGCTTCCACCGACTCTGCCATGCCGCTACGGTCGCTTCGGGGGGTCTCCCTCGCTGGGCAAAGGTCAGGAGATTGCGATGGCTGGAGACTTCAAGATCGGTGACGACGGTCGTCGACGCACCACCGACCAGCTCGACCTGCTACAGCAGGCCAACCGGGGTCGGATCGCTTGGGACACCGAGGCGCCAGCCGACTTCACCTATCTCTTCGACCCCGACCACGTGCTGGTCGCCGCAGACGACGCCGAGGCGTTCGAGGCGGCGCTGACGCGCAACAGTGCCATCGTCGTGGGCTCCCGTCGACGTGGGGATGACCCGATCGATGGCAGACTGGCCCGCTACGAGCTGACCGATCGTGGCGAGGGCCAGTCGATCATCGACATCCTCGACCTCCTGGACGCCGATGAGGAGTTCAAGGGACGGGTGACTCCTGACCACTACCTGCACGTCGCCCCCGTTGCGAGCTGCTGCCCTGCCACCGAGCCGGAGGAGACGGGGCTGACGAGGCCGTGGCCACCCGTGTGCGACGACGAACGCGGCGAGGGCGTCAGCATGGTCGTCGTGGACACCGGATGGGACCCGCGGGCGGCGACCGACGGCCGCACTCCCTGGCTCAAGGACGTGCAGGGAGACGACGAGCAGAACGGCCCGGACCTTCGTAAGTACGCCGGTCACGGCACTTTCATCGCAGGCGTGGCGCGCTGCCTGGCTCCTGCGGCACGCGTATTCGTCGAGGGCTTCGCAGTCGGAGGTGTCGGGGGAGGCGGCATTCTCGAGTCCGACATCGTCGCCCAGCTGATCCAGGCCATGCGTCACAAGCCTCAGGTGATCAACCTGTCGGCCGGCTGCCGGACGCGCGACGACAGGGAGCTACTGAGCTTCGAGCTGTTCTGGAAGCTCTTCCTCGAGGGCGAGAACTGCGTGCTGGTCGCGGCGGCCGGCAACGACTCCACGGCCGCGCCGTTCTGGCCGGCGGCGTTCGACTGGGCGGTTGGCGTGGGGTCGCTCGACCGCGACGGCCGGGTCTCGTCCTTCTCCAACTACGGCGTGTCGGCCGATGTATACGCGTGGGGGCGCAACATCGTGAACGCGTTCCCGGACGGCACCTACGTATGTCACGAGACGCCCAACACGGGCGATGTGCGGGTCTTCAGCTCGGGGATGGCCCGGTGGAGCGGCACGTCATTCGCGACTCCCGTGGTGGCCGGAATGATCGCGGCCGAGATTCCTGCCATGGGCGGCGATGCGCTGACCGCCCGGGACCACGTCCTGCGCGGCGCGGTTCGTAGGTCCGACCCGGAGGTCGGACCCATCGAGGTGCTGCGGCTGCCCGACTGCTAAGTCCTCAGAGGACGATCCACTCCGTGACGTAGCGGCTGTTGTTGGACTGCAGCGCGAAGCGCACAAGCCCGTGGTCCTCGTTGGGAAGGGAGAAGAAGCCGGTCTCGTCGGTCGGCGCCTGCCGGACCCGGCCGTCGGCCGACTCGAAGGTGACCTGGCTGGGCTCGGTGGCGGTGAGCTGGCCCATGATCTGCCGGTCGGAGAGCTCGACCTCGAGGCTCAGCCCGCCGCCGGTGAAGGAGACCGTGCGCGGCTCACCAAGCCCCCGCACGGCCGCACCCGCGTCCACGGCGGAGTCGTGGGTGAGAGCCAACAGCTCGTCGTCCACGGTGCGCCAGGAGTACGCCGCCAGGGCGGCCTCGCGCCACTCCGGCGGGACCGCGGGGTCCTGGTGCAGGGCCTTGCCCAGCACGGACATGAGGACCTCGTCGTTGTTGATGTCAGTCATGTCGGCCACCTTCTGGTCCATCGTGGGCCCAGGCCCGCAGGGCCTCGGTGTTTCGGAGCTGGTTGAGCGCGCGGGCCCGGGTGGGTCCGATGCTGCCGATCGGGATGTCGAGCCGCCTGCTGATCTCGTCGTAGGTCACGGGTGGGTCCGCGACGAGCAGCTCGAGCAGCTCGCGGCGCTGCTGGGACAACTCGTCCAGGCCCGCCCGCACCGCCACCGCCTGCTCCTGCCGCAGCACCTCGCGGTCGATCTCGGCCTCGTCCACCTCGGAGTGGAGCGTCGAGCCTTGCGGGTCCACCGGGAACGAACGACCATGCGTCTGGAGCGACCGGAGCGCTTCGCGGCGCGCCGTCGTCGCCAGCCAACCCGGCAGCGCTGCCGGCTCCCGAAGGTCACCGAGGTGCTCCACGAGCCTCAACCACACGGTCTGGTTGACGTCGGCGGCGTCCGCCGGAGGGAGCCGGAACCTGCCAACGATCCCCCGCACCATTGGCAGGAACCGATCGACCAATGCTTCCCAGGCCTGCGGGTCACCGTTGCTCGCGGCGCGCACGAGCATGGGGACAGTCGACGGATCCAGCTCCATCGGGGTCCTCTCGGCGATGCGCTCCGCGGTCGTGGTCGGCATCGATCCTCCCTTCTGCTGATAGGGAGGACCCAGGAGGGGTCCTGATACCCCGTTGCCGAGAAGAATCGAAGATTCGCCTCGCAGCCTAGGCGAACCCGGGCACCCTCACCATGGGACGATCGGTCCATGATCTTCATCTGCGTCAAGTGGAAGGTGAAGCCGGAGCACGCGGACCGGTGGACCGAGCTGACCCGCGACTTCACCGAGGCGACCCGCGCCGAGGAGGGCAACCTCTTCTTCGAGTGGTCGCGCAGCGTCGACGAACCGAGCCAGTACGTCCTGATCGAGGCGTTCAAGGACGACGCCGCCGAGGCGCACGTGACCAGCGACCACTTCCGGCGCGCCCAGGCCGAGCTCCCGCAGTACGTCGCGGAGACGCCGCTGATCCGCAACACCCTGATGGAGGGCGACCACTGGGACCGCCTCGGCGAGTTCGAGATCTCCTGACTCCGGGCCGCTGATCCTCAGGCCGGTGGGCGAGGAGCACCATCAGCAGGCAGCTGAGACCCCAGAGCCCGAGATCGCGTCCACCCCTTCGTCACGAGGCGACCGCCGGCGGGTGGTTAGGCTCGGCGCGCACCTCCCCCGACCTCAGGAGAACCTCATGCAGACACGCACCCTCGGCCGCACCGGACGCCCGGTCTCAGTGGTCGGCCTCGGCACCTGGCAGCTCGGTGCCGACTGGGGAGAGGTGTCGACCGACGACGCGCTCGCGGTGCTGGAGGCGTCGGTCGAGGCCGGCGTGACCTTCTTCGACACTGCCGACGTCTACGGCGACGGCCGCAGCGAGCAGGTCATCGGCCGCTTCCTCGCCGACCACCCCGGCAGCGGCATCACCGTGGCCACCAAGATCGGCCGGCGCGTCGAGCAGGTCCCCGAGCACTACGTGCTCGACAACTTCCGGGCCTGGACCGACCGGTCCCGCCGCAACCTCGGCGTCGACAGCCTCGACCTGGTCCAGCTCCACTGCCCGCCCACCGCGGTCTACCGCGACGACGCCGTCTTCGACGCCCTCGACACCCTCGTCGACGACGGCGCGATCGCGGCGTACGGCGTGAGTGTCGAGACCGTCGAGGAGGCTCTGCTCGCGATCGCCCGTCCGCACGTCGCCTCGGTCCAGATCATCGTCAACGCGTTCCGGCTCAAGCCCGTGTCCGAGGTCCTGCCCGCGGCCGCGGCGGCCGGCGTCGGCATCGTCGTCCGGGTGCCGCTGGCCTCGGGACTGCTGTCCGGCAAGTACGACGCGACCACGACGTTCGCCGACGACGACCACCGCAGCTACAACCGCGACGGCAGTGCCTTCGACGTGGGCGAGACCTTCTCCGGCGTCGACTACGAGACCGGGCTGGCGGCCGCCCGCGAGTTCGGCGACCTGGTCGCGGCCGAGGCGCCCGACGGGGTCACCAGCGCCCAGGCGGCGATCGCCTGGCTGTGGCAGCACCCGGAGGTCAGCTCGGTGATCCCGGGGGCGCGCAACATGGCGCAGGCCCGCAGCAATGCCGCGGCCGGCTCCGTCGCACCCCTCGGTGCGGAGTTCGACGCCGGGGTCGCACGCATCTACGACACCCACCTCCGCGCCGCGATCCACCCGCGCTGGTAGCCGCGGTCTGAGATTCCGCGTTCGTGTCCGGGGCGGGCGGTGGAGCCGAATACTTCGACCCATGGAGCCGTCAGTCCCCCCTCACCTGATCGACCAGATCGCGGCCGGTCGCTGCGTCGCCTTCGTGGGTGCCGGCTTCTCCGCGCCTGCCGTGCCCGCCTGGAAGGCGCTGCTCGAAGGCCTCGGCGAGAAGGCCACCCTCGACGACGACACGCGCGCCTGGCTCGGCGAGCTCGCGGGAATCCCGTTCGACGCCATCCTCACCACCAACTTCGATCACTTCCTGGTCGGCGACGTGCCCGGCCCCGACGCCTACCAGCGGATCCTCCGCGACCCGCCGCACCGCTGGTGGGAGCCGCGGTTCTGGGAGGGCGAGGCGGGGGCGCCGGTGCTCAAGCTGCACGGTGAGGTGGGCCCGGTCGGTGACGACGTGGTCTTCACCCAGCGCGACTACCGCGAACGGCTCTACAGCAGCGCCGCCTACATGACCTTCCTACGCTCGCTCTTCGCCACCAGCACCGTGCTCTTCCTCGGCGTCTCGTTCACCGACGCCTACCTCAACGAGCTGCGCAGCGAGGTGCTGGCGATGCTGGACCACCGCAGCGACGACGCCCCGGTCGCCTACGCGGTGCTCCCCGACGTGAAGCCGCACCAGCAGCGGTACCTCGCCCACCACGAGGGACTCGGTGCTCTCAGCTACGACACCGCCGGCGGCACCGACTGGAGCGGCTTCGAGAACGTGCTGCGCCAGCTGCACGATGCCACCAACCCGCGAGCCCTGCTGGGTCACGCGATCACAGGACGCCGGATCCTGTGGGCCGACAGCGACCCGGACGACACGTCGTACGGAGCAAGGCTGCTCGCCGACGCCGCTGCCGCCCGCGGCGCTTCCACCCGCGTCGACCTGACCCGGAGCCTCGAGGAGTCCCTGGACTCGCTCCGCGCCGACCCGGCCGACCTGGTGATCGCCGACTGGCCGCTGGCCGAGCCCCTCCTCGTCGCGATGCACGCCGAGGACCTCCGCGCCCCGGTCGTGGTCTTCGCCCGCGGGGGCCCCCCGGACCGCCGCCGGGCACTCGCACTCGGCGCCACCGACGCGCTCACCGAGTGGGCCGACCTGTTCCGCGAGATCGAACGCGTGCTCGGCAGCCGGCTCACGCCCCGCACGTCGACCGACGGACTCGGTTGACTCCCTGACCAGGCCACGCCGACGGCGGCGCGATCAGAGGCCCAGCCGAGCCTGGGTGGCGAGCAGGGCCTCCACCGACGCGGCGAGCTGGCGCTCCTCGTCGGGCTCGAGCTGCATGTCGATCACCTGCTCCACGCCCCGCGAGGAGATCACGCTCGGCATCGAGAAGGCGACCCCGCTGAACCCGTGGTAGCCGTCGTGCACGGTGCTGACCGGCGCGATCAGGTGCTCGTCGCGCAGGATCGCCTCGACCAGTCGGGCGCCTGCCAGCCCGATGGCGTAGTTGGTGGCGCCCTTGCCGGCGATGACGCGGTACGCCGCGGTGCGCACCTCGTCGGTGATGCTCGCGAGCTCCTCCTCGGTGAAGCGCGCCGAGTGGACGCTGCGCCACTCCCGGATCGGGACCGGTCCGATCCGGGCCTGCGACCACGGGGCGAACTCGCTGTCCCCGTGCTCACCGATGATGTGGGCGTGCACGCTGCCCGGTGAGACCCCCGCCCGGCGGGCGAGCAGCAGTCGGAGCCGTGAGCTGTCGAGCGTCGTCCCCGACGACAGCACCCGGCCCGCGGGCAGCCCCGACAGCTCCTGCGCCGCCACGGTCAGCACGTCGCACGGGTTGGTGACCAGCACGAAGACCGCGTCGGGGGCCCGCTGCAGCAGCGTCGGCATCAGCCGCTCCAGCAGCGCGACGTTGGTGGCAGCCAGGTCGAGCCGCGACTGGCCGGGCTCCTGCTTGGCCCCGGCGGTCACCACCACGACGTGCGCCCCCTCGAGGACTGCCGGGTCGCTGCCGCCCTGGATCTCGCTGGCCCCGGTGAACGCCGCGCCGTGCGCGAGGTCGAGGACCTCCGCGACCACCTTGGGCTCGTTGACGTCGTAGAGGGCGATGGTCCGCGCCGACCCGCGGGTCAGGCACGCATAGGCCATGCTCGACCCCACGCTGCCCGCGCCGACGATGGCGATCTTGCCGCTCTCGAGGACTGCCATGCCCCGAGTGTGGCCTACGCGATGGTCACCCACGTGCCTCCAGCGCGTCGGTGAGCAGCGCGACCAGCGCCTCGGTCTGCACGTCGGCCGACGACGAGACCTCCTCGTCGGAGCCGTCCAGCGCGCGGGCGGCGAGCCCGGCCTTGCTGTCGATCAGCTCGGCGATCTTGGTGTCGATGGTCTGCGCCGCGATGACGCGCCAGGCCGTCACCGGGTCGGACTGGCCGATCCGGTGCACCCGGTCGATCGCCTGGGTCTGCTCCGCGTCGGTCCAGGAGAGCTCGGCGAGCACCACGTTGGAGGCGACCTGCAGGTTGAGCCCGACGCCGGCCGCGGCCAGCGAGCAGACCACGACGGCGACGTCGGGGTCGTTGACGAAGGCGTCGATGTTCTTCTGCCGGGCCTTCGGCGTCTGGTCGCCACGGATCGAGGAGTAGCGGATCCCGCGCCGGGCGAACGTCTCCTCGGCGACGTCCATCACGTCGACGTGCTTGGCGAAGAAGACGACCTTGCCGACGTTGCGTGCGAGCTGGGCGGCGTAGTCGGCGGCCAGACCGGCCTTGGCCTGACCGATCCGTCGCATCATGGCGAAGACGTTCTCGTCGGTCTTGGTCGTCGTGGTGTCCTCGCGCTCCCACGTCGCGACCCGGCGTACGAGCTCGTGGTCGATGCCCTCGACGGTGGCGCCCGACGTGCGGGTCTCCAGCGCGGTGTCGTAGCGCTTGACCAGTCGGCGGGCCAGCTCGCGTTCGGCGGCGCGGATCGAGCGACCCACCTCGCCCTCGAGCTCGACGGGCAGGTCGGCGATCCGGCGGGCCGGGATGTCGGCGGCCACGTCGACCTTGCGGCGCCGGACGATGCCCATCTCGATCACCCGGGAGCGGGCCGCGGGGTAGAAGGACAGGTCGGCGGGCGTGAGGCCCGTCTCCTCGAGGGAGTCCATGAGCTGGGCCAGCGGCACCTTGTCGTCGATCCAGCCGAGGAACTGCCAGATCGCGCGGAAGTCCTCGATGTCGTTGATCAGCGGCGTGCCGGTCAGCGCCATCAGCAGTGGCCGGGCGATACGGGACCGGATCCGCTCCGAGAGCTCCAGGACGTGCTGGGACCGCTGGGAGGACTTGTTCTTGATGAAGTGCGCCTCGTCGACGACCATCCCGCGGAAGCCGAGGTCGCCGAGCCAGCCGACGTGCCGGTCGAGGATCTCGTAGTTGACCACCACGATGTCGGCGAACCCGTCGACCGTGTCGCCGTCGCCGTGGATCACGGTGGCGGGCCGGTTGGGCGTCCACAGGGCGGCCTCGCGAGCCCAGTTGGTCTTCACCACGTTGGGCACGACCACGAGCAGCGGGAAGGCGTTGGCGGCCTGCGCAGCGAGGAGCGCCTGCGCGGTCTTGCCCAGGCCCGGCTCGTCGGCGAGCAGGAAGCTGCGGTGGCCGGACGCGGCGGCCTCGACGACCTGCGCCTGGTGGGGCATCAGCTCGAGGTCTCCGGGGGCGCTGAGGGAGCCGGGCTCGGGCAGGGTCATGCAGGCGGGAGCGCCGCTCGACGCTCGCTCGAACGACGTAAGCAGCGGGCCGAGCAGCTCCCACCCGGACAGTCGGCGGGCACGCACGCGGTGCTGCTCGGCGGCCTCGAAGTCGGGCGTCAGAAACGGGTTGGCGAGCTGACGAGACACCACCGACTGCGGGACCACCCTGCGGGGGGCAGCGGCGTCGGTGGCGGTCTCGACCGGGTCGGGCTCGTCGGGGACCTCGAAGCCCCCGGCTTCCCTCATGGCGCGCTTGAGGGCCTTGGCGGAGTCGGAGACGACGGCGTCCTCGGCCAGCAGGGTGAACAGGGAGACGTCGCGGGCCGCAGTCTTGGCGAGGATGGTCGCCACCCCGTCGAGCCGCTTGAGCTGCTCGGCGCGGTGCGCCTCGGTGCCCTCGGCGTCGGCCTTCACCCGGGTGCGCTCCTCGCGCACCAGCAGCGCCACGACCTGGAACTTCGTGCGCACCGACGGCTGCGCGGGGCCTCGCTGGACGGCGGTCTCGACCTCGCGAACGGCGCGCGCCAACACGGGGATGATGCCCTCGTTGTCGAGGTCGCGACCTCGACGGCGGCTGCGGGGAGCGGTGCGGGTAGCGCCGGTCTGACGCTGACCTCGTCGAGCCACAGATAGATCCTCTCGAGTGCGGGTCACGCGTGCCGTGAACCCCCCTGTCGCACCACGGTGGCCCTTCCTGGGGAGGGACACCGACGAGGCGTCGTCCGCCGCACGGGCGACGTCACACGGCCCCGTCGACCGACCGTCGTGCTGACGACGAGCGGGTCGGTGGGCCCGGACGAGCAGCCCGTGCTGCGAGACCACCGGCCACCGCCAGGTGGCCGAGACATCGATCCGCAGGCGGACGGCGTCGAAGGACGTGCGACAGCCCCACCGTCGGTGCTGGATCCATGGTAGCGCCCAGGGCCCGGGTCGGGGCCACGGCGCTCCGGACCCGGCTCGGGTGGGGCTGTCGTCGGGGGGTCTGCGGTGTGGCGAGGAAGCCGCTCAGGCGACCCGGTGCCAGACCAGGTTGTCCCCTGCGTCCCCGGCGTCGTCGTCGTCCTCGCCGTCGTCGGAGGAGTCGCACGCGTCGTCGGAGTCGTCGTCCTCGTCCTCGTTGTCGACCGTGTCGTGGTCGGCGTCCTCGTCACCATCGGTGACGCCGTCGTCGTCGGAGTCGTCGTCGGTGACCGAGGTGTGGTCCTCGTTCTCGTCCTCGTCGGAGACGCCGTCGTCGTCGGTGTCGTCGTCGTCGGCCACGCAGGGCTCGTCGGCGTCGTCCTCGTCCTCGTTGTCGACCGAGTCGTGGTCGGCGTCCTCGTCACCGTCGCGCACGCCGTCGTCGTCGGTGTCGCGGTCCTCGGGGTCGGTGGAGGCGCGGCCGTCGTGGCTCTCGTCGCCGTCGTCCAGGCCGTCGTTGTCGGAGTCCTCGTCGACGGGATCGAGGTCGTCCTGGAACTCGGCGAGGTTGCGCAGGCCGTCGTGGTCCTTGTCGCGGTTGGCGTCGGCGACCCCGGGCCTGAGCCCGTGGGTGCGCTCCCAGCGGTTGGGCATGCCGTCGCCGTCGGTGTCGGTCGCTGACGATGCCGATGCCGGCGAGATCGTGAGGAGGCCGGCGGTCGCAAGGGCGGCGACGACGGCCGCGACGCGGCCGGCGGGGGTGCGGGAGATCAAGGTCATCTTGTGTTCCTTTCAGGGGGAGTTCTTATGGTGGTGGGATGGTCGCCGTCGCGTCTCAAGAACAGATCAAGCCCGGGTCAAGGTGCGTACCAGCCGCCGACGCCCGGGGGTGGTCTATCTGAGGGTGAAGCCGGGCTGACAGGTGATGGTGGTGCCGCGGGCGACCGTGATCCTGGAGGGATCCCCGCAGCCGGGCGTTCCGCGCCACCCCTGGAACTTCGACCCGGCACCGGCCCTGGCCGTCAGGCGCACGACAGTGCCGGCGGGGAAGAATGCCGAGCAGGTGCCGGAGCTGCTGCCGGCGTCGTAGGCACAGTTGATCCCGGCGGGCTCCGACGTGACGGTGCCGCGCCCGCTGCCCGCGGCGAGCACGGAGATGCTGCCGTTGGAGAACGAGGACTGGGTGCGCACCGTGACGATCGCGTAGGTCGTGACCCCGCCGGCCGTGCCGATGATGAGGGCGGACTGGCTGTTGGTCACGGGGTAGGTCGTGACCTGGAAGCTGGCGGCAGTCGCCCCGGCGGGAACGGTCACCCCGGCCGGGACCGTGGCAACGGCCGGGTTGTCGCTCGAGAGGTCGACGAGGGTTCCTCCGGAGGGGGCAGCCGCTGTCAAGGTGACGGTGCCACCGACCGGGGTCCCGCCCACGACATCCGTCGCGGTCAGCGTGACCGACGCCAGCCCAGGTGCGACGGCCGCCAAGGCCGGAGCGCCGATCACTGCCGGACCGGTGACGAGCACCGCGAGGAGCGCCACTACCAACATCCGAGCTGATCTCATGCTTGCCTCTTTCGGTGCGTCACGCGTCGCGGCAGGGGTTGATGAGGCAACGCTCACACAGCGAGCGACCTCGCTGCCATTGGCCGCTGGTGCTAGTACCGAGGACGTCCGATCAGCCGGTCGGCGACCAGTTGCCGTGAAAGCCGGCCGGCACCCGCCCCGGCAGATGCACCGTGGCGACGTCCTCGAGCGTCTCGGCGTCCAGTACGAGGAGATCGCTCAGCCCGGTGGCCCGGTCGTGCACGTAGCCCATGAGCACACCGTCGTCCTCGGTGGCCGTGACCGACGACGGCACGAAGCAGAACTCGCTGGCCTCACGACCCGCGCCCAGCCGTCGGGTCATCGTCGTCCCGGCGACCACGTCGTGCTTCAGCACCGCGTCACCGGGCCTGGCTCCCCGGAATCCCACTGCGTAGCCGTACCGGTGCCGGCGACCGGTGAGCCGCTCGTCGTGGCGGGGGAACTCCTGCGCGTGCTCCTCGAAGCGGTCCTCCCGGGCCTTCCCGGCGGCCAGGTCGAGGGTGAACCGGGTCAGCGACGCCGGTCCCTCGTTGGGGCCGGTGAAGTCGGTGGCGAACATCCGGTCGTGGCGCACCACGTCGATGACGACGTCACCTCCCTCCTCGTAGGCGTTGAGGGTGTGGAACACGTAGCAGGGGTCGATCTCGAACCAGCGCACGTCCCCGGCGGTTCCCTCGCGGGGCAGCAGGCCGATCCGGGCCGGGTAGTCGGGGTTCCAGGAGTACGGCAGCGTCGTCCCGCCGCTAGCCCCCCGGGCCACCCGCGCGATCAGGGGCTCGGGCAACGGGTTGCGCCCGATCACCCGCGAGAGCATCAGCCGGGCCGGAATCCGGCCCAGCCGCGGCATCGCGCGCGTCGCCATCGTGATGTCGAAGGTCACCGGAAGGTCGTAGACCACGACGTAGTGCTCGGTCAGCGCGAAGTCGTGGACCATCGGGCTGCCGTGGACCTGGATGTCCACGGACCTGCGGATCCTCCCAGCGGTGTCGAGGACGGTGTAGTCGAGCCGGTTGCCGCGGGTCCAGTCGTAGGAGACGGCATGCAGCTCGCCGGTCTGGGGGTCTTCGTGCGGGTGCGCGGTGTAGCCGCCGCGCCGGGTGCCGCCGAAGTCGGCGCGCCCGACGGTCTCCAGGTCGTGGCTGAGCTCATAGGGCGGCGAGCCGGCCTCGACCAGTGCCAGCGTCCGCCCGGCGTGCTCGAGGACGTTGGTGTTGGGGGCGAAGTCGCCGTCGCGAGGCCGCACCCATCGGTTGCGGTACCACTGCGCCTGCCCGCTGGCGAGGCGGACACCGTGGACCATGCCCTCCCCGAGGAACCAGTGGTAGGCATGGCCCGGATCGAGCGCCGGGTTCGGTCCGATCCGCAGGTAGCGGCCGTCGAGATGCCGGGGCAGTTCGCCGCTGACCTCGAGGTCGGTGGCGGTGACCTCCTCGTGCACCGGCGCGAAGTTGCCCTGCAAGTAGCGGTTGGCCATGATCCGACTCCTCTCGCGATAACGCCGTTATCACCGCGGACGATAACGCCGTTATGGCAGGATGGCAAGAGTGTCCGACCGTCTCCAGGCAACGCCCGCCCCCTCCCCCGACGACGCTCTTCGGCGTCGGATGCTGGAGGCGGCGGCCCGGCTGCTCGGCGAGGAAGGGCCGTCCGCGCTGTCAACTCGCCGGTTGGCCCGCGAGGCCGGCACCTCGACCATGGCGGTCTACACCCACTTCGGTGGGATGCCGGCGCTGGTCCGCGAGGTCGTGGCCGAGGGCTTCGCCCGGCTGGAGGCCCGGGTCGGTGCCGTGCCGCCCACCGACGACACCCTGGCCGACCTGCGCGCCCTTGCCGCGGCGTACCGAGCCAACGCGCTGGCCAACCCGCACCTGTACGCCGTGATGTTCGGCTCCGCCTCGCTCGGCGGCTACCGGCTCCACGATGAGGAGCGGGCCGTGGGCCTGGTGGCCTTCGGCCAGCTCGTCGCCGGGATCGTCCGCGCGATGGACGCAGGCGCCCTACGACGTGGCGACCCGGCCGTGGCCGCCGGCCAGGTGTGGACCGCCCTGCACGGCTACGTGATGCTCGAGCTCGCCGGCTTCCAGCACGTGGTCGACGACCCTGAGCACACTCTGCTGTGGCCGCTGCTCGACCACCTCGTCGACGCGCTCACCTGAGGTCTACGTCGTGATCTGCACGCCGCGCCAGAAGGCCACGTGGTCGGTGATCTGCGCGGCCTCCGGCTTGGGCTCGGGGTAGGTCCACGCAGCGTCCTGGTTGACCTGGCCGTCCACCTCGAGGGAGAAGTACGACGCCTCACCCTTCCACGCACATGTCGTGCGCTTGGCCGACGGTTGCAGCACGTCGTCTCGGACCGACCCGATCGGGAAGTAGTGGTTGCCCTCCACGACCACGGTCTCGTCGCTGTCGGCGATCACGGTCCCGTTCCACACAGCCTGCACGGCGCTCTCCTTCGGTCGGTGTGGTGGAGGGAACCCCGCGGCGAGCCGTGGCATTCCCCTTGCCAGCGTCGGCGGCCGGCTACCTCGTGCGGACCGGCGGCGAGGAGACCCCGCAGTGGGTGCGGGCCACCTCGGGGGGATGGCCGGTCCGCGACCCCGGGGTGCGGACGACGAGGGCGGAGAGCAGCCCACCCGCCGCGAGCATCCCGGCGCAGAGCCAGGCGATCACGGCGAAGCCCTCACGCACCCGGTTCGGGTCCACGAGGCCGTCCCCACCCAGTCCCCCGATCAGCGGGACGGCGGCCACGGCGAGCAGGCCGGCGGTCCGGGCCACCGCGTTGTTGACGCCACTGGCGACGCCGGCCAGCTCGTCGGGCAGCGCGGCCAGCACCGTGGCCGTCAACGGCGTGACCAGCAGGGTGAGGCCGGCACCGAAGATGGTCGTGGGCACCAGCACGTCGAGGAGGTACGCCGAGTCCGAGTCGAGCCGACTCAGCAGGGCCACGCCCAGCGCGGCGACGAGCGGCCCGATCGTCATCGGCAGCCGGGGTCCGACCCGGGCCATCAACGCACCGCTGCGGGAGCTGAAGAGCAGCATCAGGACCGTGACGGGCAGCAGCGACAGCCCGGCGGCCAGCGGCGAGAAGCCCGCACCGACCTGGAGCGCCACCACGAGGGCGAAGAAGACGGCCCCGAGGGCGCCGTACAGCACGAAGGTGATCACGTTGGCGGCGACGAAGAGCCGGGAGCCGAAGACCGTCATCGGCAGCACCGGCTCGGCGGCCCGGCGCTCCCAGAGTGCGAACACAGCCAGCAGCACGAGCCCCGCCACGAGCGCACCGCCGGAGCGAGGCGTGGCCAGGCTGCCGCCCGACCAGGCGGTGAGTCCGAACGTCAGCGACCCCAGGCCGACCGCGAGCAGGACCGAGCCCACGGTGTCGAGGTGCCTGGCCGCCGCGGGGTTGCGCGTCTGCGGCACGTGCCGCACGGCCACCAGCACCACGACCAGCGCCAGCGGCAGGTTGATGAGGAACACCCAGCGCCAGCTCGCGACCTCCACCAGCCAGCCGCCGACGAACGGGCCGATGGCCCCGGCCACGCCGGTCAGTCCCGACCAGGCTCCGATGGCGCGGCCCCGGTCCCCGGCGGCGAACGACGCCTGGAGGATCGCCAGGCTGGCCGGGGTGAGCAGCGCGCCGCCCACCCCCTGAGCGGCCCGCGCGGCGACCAGGGTCTCCACGTTGGGGGCCAGTCCGCACAGGGCCGAGGCGGCGGCGAAGACCCCGACCCCCACCACGAACACGGTGCGCCGGCCGAAGCGGTCACCCAGCGAGCCGCCCAGGAGCACCAGCGCGGCGAGGGTGAGCGCGTAGGCGTTGACCACCCAGGTGAGGGCGGAGGTGCCGGCGTCGAGGTCGGCACCGACGGCCGGCAGAGCGATGTTGACGACCGTCGCGTCGATGAAGGTCAACGCGGAGCCGAGCACGGTGGCGAGCAGCACCCAGCGTGCGCGCGGTTGTCCCCAGGTCAGCGCCGTGGTCGTGCTCGTCGTCGTCATCGTCAGACCTCCCCGGCACAGTGTGCCCCGCACCTCCTTGTGACGCTCCTCACCCTGTGGCACGCTGGATTCCTCAGAGAGCGCTCTCTAAGCACCCCGCACCCGTCGACGACCAAGGACTCCCCTGTGCCCAGACCCCTCTCGCGTACTCCGGTGCGCCTGCTCGCCGCGACCCTCGCCGCCACGCTCGGACTCGCGCTGGCCTCCGCCCCCGTGACAGCGCCAGGCGCGTCCGCCGCCCCCGCCCCGGCGGCCACTGCAGCCACGGCCGCTGCGGCCACGGCCGCCACGGAGCTCGCCCCGGACCTCGGCCCCCGGGTGACGGTGTTCGACCCGTCGATGTCGACCGCCCACATCCGGGAGGTCGCCGACGCGATCCACGCCCAGCAGGTTGACAACGAGATGGGCAGCGACCGCTACAGCCTGCTCTTCCTGCCCGGCACCTACGGCACGGCCACGGACCCGCTGCAGATCAAGGTCGGCTACTACACCGAGGTCGCCGGCCTCGGCGCCACCCCGGGCGACGTGCGCATCAACGGCAAGGTCGAGGTCTACAACCGCTGCTTCGACGCGGCCGGCAACCCGACCACGTCCGGCGGCGTAGGCGCCCAGTGCTTCGCCCTCAACAACTTCTGGCGCAGCGTGTCCAACCTCACCATCGACGTCAACAGCCTCGGCCAGGACGGCTGCCGTAACGGCAACAACTTCTGGGCGGTCTCCCAGGCAGTCTCGATGCGCCGCGTCGACATCGTCGGCGGCGGACTGACGCTGATGGACTACTGCTCCAATCCCTCGTTCGCCAGCGGTGGCTTCATCGCCGACTCCCGCGCCGGCCTCGTCATCAACGGCTCGCAGCAGCAGTGGCTCACCCGCAACAGCGACGTCGGCAACTGGACCAACGGGGTGTGGAACCAGGTCTTCTCGGGCGTCGTCGGCGCCCCCGCCGACACGGCCTACCCCAACCCGCCGTACACCACGCTCGCGACCACCCCGGTCAGCCGGGAGAAGCCCTACCTGGTCGCCGACGGCACCGGCGCGTGGTCCGTGCGTGTCCCGCGGGCCCAGCACGGCTCCTCGGGCATCACCTGGGCCGGCGCTCCGACCGCGGGCCGCACGATCCCGCTCGACGACTTCTTCGTCGCCGACCCGTCCGACTCGGTGCAGCAGATCAACGCGGCCCTCGCCCGCGGGCAGCACCTGCTCCTCACCCCGGGTGTCTACGACGTCGCCAGCAGCATCCGCGTCAAGCGCGCCGACACCGTGGTGCTCGGACTCGGGCAGGCCACCCTCACCGCCGTCGGTGGCGCTACCCCGCTGCGGCTGGCCGACCGGCCGGGCATCATCGTCGCGGGGGTCACGGTGGACGCCGGGACCGTCGAGTCCCCGGTGCTGCTCCAGGTCGGCACCAAGCACGGCAACAACGGCTCCAAGAAGGACGACGCGGTCAACCCGACCACGCTGAGCGACGTCTACTTCCGCGTGGGCGGACCCCACGTCGGCAAGACCGACGTCGCCCTGGAGGTCAACAGCGACCACGTCCTCGTCGACCACACCTGGGTCTGGCGCGCCGACCACGGCATCGAGGGCTTCGACACCACCGACGGGTTCCTCGGCGACAACGAGCGCTGGCGGACCAACACGGGACGCAACGGGGTGGTCGTCAACGGTGACGACGTCACCGCGACCGGCCTGTTCGTCGAGCACTTCCAGGAGCACAACACCATCTGGAACGGCGAGCGCGGGCGCGTGGTGTTCTACCAGAACGAGCTCCCCTACGACCCGCCCACGCAGGCCGACTGGACCAACACCGACGGCTCGCTCGGCTGGGCGGCGTACAAGGTCGGCGACCGGGTCCGCCAGCACCAGCTCTGGGGCGGCGGCGTCTACGTCTACAACCGCAACAACCCGGCCATCATCACCGCCAACGGGTACGACGTGCCGCGACGGCCCGGGGTCCGCCT
The DNA here is from genome assembly GCA_039916425.1 of Nocardioides sp. GTDB lineage: Bacteria > Actinomycetota > Actinomycetes > Propionibacteriales > Nocardioidaceae > Nocardioides. Next base: position 29,427 of record JBDSLK010000022.1, on the reverse strand, counting down.
GACCCACGTGATGACCAAGAACCTCAGCGGCCCGGGCGTCATCGAGCACGTGGTCAACGGGGTCGGGGACACCGTCGACGGGGTGCCCGCTCCGGGCGACCCCGACAACTACGAGGACCCGAGCTACGTGATCAGCTACCCGTGAGCTGAGCGCACGGCCATCACCAACGGCTACCACCAACTGGCATCACCGACACGACCCCGGGCCTCACCCCGGGTCGTGTCGGTGTCAGGCGGTCTCGCGCACCACGAGGTCGACACCGAGCACGATGCCGTCGGCGTCGGGGTCCCCGTCCAGCTCCGGCATGGGGCGGGCCACGTCGCGGCCCAGCCGGCGCATCAGCACCTGCGCCATCAGCCGGCCCTGGTCGGTGGTGCGCTGCCGGACCGTGGTGAGCGGCGGGGTGGAGGCGGCCGCGACCTCGGCGTCGTCGAAACCGACGACCGCGACGTCCTCGGGCACCCGGCGGGCGAGGCTCCGCAGCCGGCCGAGGGCGCCGAGCGCCATCATGTCCGAGGCCACGAACAGGCCGTCGAGGTCGGGGCGCCGCGCGAGCAGGGCGGCCACGGCGTCGGCACCGCTGGGCGTGGTGAAGTCTCCCTCCTCCGTCAGCTCGGGGTCGTAGGCCGCGCCCAACTCCGCGGCGAATCCCGCGAGGCGGTCCACCCCGGCCGCCATGTCCTGCGGACCGGTGATCGTGCCGATCCGGGTCCGGCCGATCGCCTGGAGCCGGGCGGCGGCCAGTGCGCCACCGCGGACGTTGTCGTGGTCGACGAACGCCGTGCCGGTGCCGGTCACCATCGGCCGGCCACCCGCAACCATCGGGACGCGCACGGTAGCGAGCCTGCCGATCGCGTCGAGGTCGGCGTGCTCGGAGATCACGAGCACGCCGTCGACGTGTCCGCCCCGCACGAAGCGCTCGAGCCGGTCGATGTCGAGAGGTGTCTGCGCCATCGACAGGACCAGGTGCAGGCCACCGTGGGCAAGCTCGCGGCTCACCCCGCGCACGAGGGCGGCGAAGAACGGGTCTCCGAAGAACCGGCTCTCGGACTCCGCGGCCACGAGGACCACCGCGTCGGTGCGCCGCAACACCAGGGAGCGGGCGGCCTGGTTGGGCACGTAGCGCAGGTCGTCGATGGCCCGGGTGACCCGGTCCACCAGGAGCGGGTCGACGGTCGAGGCCCGGTTGACCACACGCGAGACCGTCGCTCGCGACACCCCCGCGTGGGCCGCCACCTCGTCCAGGGTGGTGCGGCCGGCTCCGGCGCCGGGCGGACCGGCTGACGTCGACATTGCCGCGATGCTAGGCGCCGGCGGTGCCGCCTGTCAGGAGGCGAGCCGGAGGCTGCTCTCGTGCCGTCGCAGGTTGCGCAGGAGCACGTCGCGCATGGCGTCGGCCTCGACGCCCTCCTGGTCGCGGATCGCCTCGAGCAGGTCGTCGACCTCGGCCTGGCTCTGGTAGGACGCGAGCTCCTGCTCGAGCTCGCGGCGGTGCGCGTTTGCCTCGCGGCCCTTACGCAGGTCGTCGCGCACCGCACGCCACAGCTGCGCGGGCGAGGCGGTGGGAGTGCGAGGGGCGGCGTGCTGGTGGTTGCTCATGTCTCTAGTGTCCGCCGGTCGGAGTCATGCGTCCAATACAAAATCCAGGCCCTACTCATGCTGTATTGTTATGGGTGTGGACACGGACGCATTGCGGTGGTTCCAGCAAGTGGCCGACGGTGTCACCGTCACCGAGGTCGCCGAGCTGTTCATGGTGAGCCAGCCCGGGGTGTCGCGGGCGCTGGCCCGGCTCGAGCAGCAGGCCGGCACCCCCCTGCTCTACCGGTCGGGGCGGACCCTGCGCCCGACTCGGGCGGGGTCGGTCCTGAAGCGCCACGTCGACGCCGTCCTGCATGCGCTCGACGACGGGCTGGCCGCGGTTGCCGAGCTGCTCGACCCGGGCACCGGCACGGTCAGCCTGGCCTTCCAGCAGTCGTTCGGTCGGCGCCTGGTGCCCGAGCTGATCAGCGGCTTCCGGCAGTGGCATCCCGACGTGTCCTTCGTCCTCGAGCCGTCGTACGACGCGCTGGGCTCCTCGCTGGTGGCCAGCGGGCGCACGGACCTGGAGGTCACGGCCCGGGCCCCGCACAACCCCGACGTCCGCTGGGAGCCGCTCTTCTCCCAGCCGCTGTCGCTGGCCCTCCCGCCCGGCCACCGGCTCGGCGGCCGCTCCGGTGCCTCGCTGGCCGACGTGGCCGACGACGACTTCGTGATGCTGCGGCCGCCCTGGGAGCTGCGACGACTGTGCGACGACCTCTGCACGGCCGCGGGGTTCGCCCCCCGGGTCGCCTTCGAGGGCGACGACCTGCCGATGGTCCGCGGCTTCGTGGCCGCGGGCCTGGGCGTGGCCGTCGTGCCGGACGACGCCCACGGTGACGGCGCGCTCGTGTCCCTCACCGACGCGGGCGCGTTCCGCACCGTGGGCCTGGCCTGGTCGCGCTCACGCCGGCTGCTCCCCTCCGCCGAATTGTTCCGCGACCACATCCTGGCCTCACTGCGACGCGGCTGACCGGCCTGGGGGCACCAGCAGCTTCAGGCGCGCTCGACCTCGCTGGCGAGCTTGAGCACGACGGTCCCGTCCTCCTGCTCGATGACGTAGGCAGGGTCGTCGACGCTGCCCTTGCGGGTGACCTGCTGGCCCTTGGTGGTGCGGGTGACGTCGCCGCGGTGCACCTGCGTCACGGTGCCCTCGGCCCAGGAGCTGCCCCACTTCCACGTCACGGTGGTGCCGGTGCGGATGGTCATCGGTGGTCCTCCAGGTCGGCTCGGAGTCGGTCAGGGTCCTCGACGGTCAAGGTGGCGGCCGGGTGCCTGATCCGGCCGACCCAGTCGATCGCGGCCACCGGCTCGTGGAAGGCCACGCACAGGCCCGGGCCGTGGCTCGTGGCGAAGGTGACACCCCGGTCGGCCAGCGAGAGGTGCGCAGGGCCGGCGGTCTTGAGCCAGGAGTAGCCGGTGGTGATGTGGCACTCGGCCACGTTGTCGAGCGGGGTGCGCAGCCGCCAGGGCCCGAAGCGCACCCGCAGCTCCCCGGCGCCGACCTCGACGCGGGCGGTCGCCGGAGTGACTCCGAAGGCCAGGCCCGGGAGGCGGTACGCCGGATCGAAGGCGAACCTGTGGACGGTCATGTCGTCGAACCTAGCGCGGCGTCGCGCTGGGGCACCTCGGGGGCCGTTCACCCTCGGGGCACCAGGAGGAACTTCTGGCCGGTGGCCTGGCGCGCGATGCTGCGCAGGGTCTCGGGGTCCAACATCCCGGCCAGCGTGACCTCGTCGGTGTAGTGGCTCGCGAACGTGGTCGTGAGCTCGTCGGCGACCCGCTGCCGCAACCGCGCGAGGTCATCGGGGCCGGTCCTCGCGAGGAACGGCATCAGCAGCCACCCGCCGACCCCCCAGGCGAATCCGAACCGTCGGCGCAGCTCGATGGGCCGGGGGTCGAGGCCGCCGTACACGTAGACCTGCTTGTGCACTTCGCTCCCGTAGCGGCTGTACGCCGCCCCGGGCGCGACGATGGCCGCTTCCATGGCATTGAGGATCTCCCCGGCCAGTCGTCCGCCGCCGACCGCGTCGAAGGCCAGGGTGGCCCCGGTCGCGGCCAGGGCGGCGACGAGGTCGCTCGCGAAGGTCGGTTCGCTGGAGTCGCAGATGTGCTGCGCACCCTGCTGCCGCAGCAGCGCAGCCTGGTCCGGTGTGCGGACGACGCTGACCAGCGGCACGCCGTCGGCCAGGCAGATCCGGTTGAGCATCTGTCCGAGGTTGGAAGCCCCCGCAGTGTGCACCAGCCCGGTGTGCCCCTCGCGGCGCATGGTCTCGACCATGCCCAGGGCCGTGAGCGGGTTGACGAACGACGACGCACCCTCGGCGGGGGTGGCACCCTCGGGCAGCGGCAGGCACATCCGCGGCGAGGCGAGGCAGTACTCGCCGTACGTCGCGCCGCCGAGGAGGCCCACGGTGCGACCGAGCAGGGCCTGGGCCGCTGGCGAGTCGCCCGCGGCCACCACCACCCCGGCGCCCTCGTTGCCCACGGGCATGGCGTCCCCGACCCGACCGGCGAGGGTGCTCATCACCGGTGCGGAGATCGGGGCCGACACCCACGGGTTCGACGCCGATCCGCCGGCCGACGCCGCGGAGAGGTCGGCCATCGCCAGCAGCAGCGCCACGTCGGAGGGATTGATCGGGGCCGCGTCGACCCGCACCAGCACCTCTCGGTCTCCCGGCGGAGGTGTGTCGACGGTCGCGACCGACAGCCGCAGCTCACCCTCCTGCGTGACCAGGCTGCAGAGCTGACTCATCGTGGCGGGGATCTCGGGCATCGGTGTGCCACCTTCCGGGGAGCGGTGTCGCGAGACTAGCCGGGCGGAGCGACCGCCATCACGAGCGCTCGACCACGCGTCCTGCGTGGGAGCGGGCCGGAGGGCCGAGCACATGGAACCGCTGGGGCCCGAGCGGGAAAGTAGTAGGTGTGAGTACGGATAGCGATGTCATCGCCCGATCCCGGGACGACCCCTCGGCCTTCGGCATCCTGTTCGACCGACATGCCGCGAGCATTCACCGCTACGTCGCGCGCCGGACCAGCAGCACCGTCGCTGACGACGTGATGGCCGAGACGTTCCTCGTCGCCTTCGAACGTCGAGAGACCTTCAGGAGCGGGTACACCGATGCGGCGCCGTGGTTGTTCGGGATCGCCACCAATCTGCTGCGGCGCCACCACCGACAGGAGGTTCGTGCTCTTCGTGCGCTGGCCCGCATCGGTCAGCAGCAGACCGAGCCGCTGGGCTCCTCGGACTCGACGGATACCGACGCGCGACTCGACGCCAGGTCGGCACTCCGGGACGTCGGCGACGCACTGCGTCGCATGCCGCAGGTCCAACGCGACACGGTCTTGCTGCACGCCTGGGCCGACCTGACCTACGACCAGATCGCCACGGCGATGGACGTGCCGATCGGCACGGTTCGTTCGCGGCTGAACCGGGCTCGCAAGATCCTGCGCAGCTCGACCTCCCCCAGCACCGTTCACCTCCTGACAGGAGAGATCCATGGATGAGATCCGCCTGCTCCGCCGCGCGCGACCCGAGGTTCCCGAGCCCACCGCTGAGCTGCTGGCCCAGGCTCGTGCCCGGCTGCTGGCGCACGCCGAGCAGGTGCCGCAGGACCGCGCTGATCGTCTCCGGGACTCCAGCGGCAGGCGCCGTAGGCCGCGCCGGACGCTGGCAGTCGCCGGGATCGCCGCCGCCTTGGCCGCCATCGTGGTCTCCGCACCCTTCGGTGGACAGCAGGCACCGGCCGGTGCTGCCGGGCTGCTCACCGAGGCCTCGCGGCAAGTCGGCGCAGGGCTCCGGCCGTCGTCGGGTCAGTACCTCAAGATCACCACTCGCAGCGAGTCGCTCAGCTACCTGACCGATGACGACGGGCAGGTGATGGGCGCCTATGTGGTGCGCACGGTGGACGAGGACTACGTCCCCGCCGATCGGAACGACGAGTGGGTCGAGGTCTCCTACTCACTGCCTGCCCGGACCTTCTACGGCGATCCGTCGGTCGAGGCGGCCGCCCGACGTGACTACGGCCAGTCGGCCCAGGCAGCTGATCCCGACGTCACCCGCGCCCCGGGAGGCCAGTTCGGCAACGGCGAGCTGGGGGGGCCGTCCAACGACTACGCGACGACAGCAGACCTACCGTCGCTCCCCCGCGCTCCCTCGGCGTTGCTCGAGGATCTGTCGGCACGCTCCGACGGAGCAGACAGCAGCACGAGCGTCGCGGTGATGGCTCAGATCACCACCTTGCTGTCCAGTGGCCTGGTCGACGCCGAACTCACCGCCGTCATGTACCAGACCCTCGCCCTGCTCCCTGAGGTGCAGGTCACCGACCGGCAGGCGACTCTTGATGGCAGGAAGGGAACCGCTGTCGGTGTCGTCGACGACGAGGGCTTCGCGATCAACGAGGTGATCATCGACCCCGCTGGAGGCGGGTTCCTGGGTGTCCGCTCCCGTCAGGTCGACGGTGCGGGTCCGATCCCGGCCGGCGCCGTGATCTGGTCCACCGCCACCACATCCACCATCGTCGGCACGATTCCCTCGGTGTGATGACCAGACACGACTGCCTGGGCTGAGTCGTCGACCACGGACCATGAGTGTACTGTCCGTTACACTACAAGCTCCCGTCCCACCGGAATGAGGCAATGACCCATGGCCCTGTCGATCACTGTTGTTGCGGGTGCGACCGGGGATCTCGGTGGCCGCATCACCACAGCGCTGGTGGCGCGTGGCGCCGACGTGCGCGCCCTGGTGCGCCACGACGCCGCTGCTGGTGATCTCGACCGGGTCCGCGCGCTCGGCGCCTCGGTGGTCTCGGCCGACGTGTCTGACGCGGCATCGATGACCGCCGCCTGTCTGGGCGCCGACTGCGTGGTGTCCGCACTCAACGGCCTCCGTGAGGTGATCGTGGATCGACAGAGCGTGCTGCTCGATGCGGCGGTCGCGGCCGGAGTGCCTCGGTTCATCTCCTCGGACTACTCCGCAGACTTCACCAGGACCCGACCGGGCGGGAACCGGAACCTGGACCTGCGGCGCGAGTTCATGGGCCGTGCGGACAGGGCACCGATCCGGGTGACGTCGATCCTGAACGGCGCCTTCATGGATCTGCTCGGCGCCGAGATGCCCATCATCCAGCCCCGGATCCGACGGGTCCTGTTCTGGGGTGATGCCGACCAGCCACTCGACTTCACCACCAAGGACGACGTCGCGGCGTACACCGCCGCGGCCGCACTCGACGGCACCACACCGCGCATCCTGCGCGTGGCTGGAGACACGCTGAGCGCACGGGACCTCGCCCGCACCCTGACCCAGACCACAGGTCACCGCTACCGACCCTTGCGGGCGGGCAGCATCAGGGGTCTGGGGATCCTGATCAGCCTGGCGAGGAAGGCCGCGCCCCAGCCGGGTGCCGTGTTCCCGGCGTGGCAGGGCATGCAGTACACCCGCGACATGTTCTCCGGGGGAGTCCGCCTCGACCCCCTGGACAACGACCGGTTCCCCGGCATGACGTTCACGTCGGTCTACGACAGGTTCTCGGGTGTGGCGACACCCACCCGGGCCAACTGACGTGGTGCGATGACCCCCGACACGCGAACGCACACGGGTACCTCACCCACGCGGGGCCAGGCGCGCCAGGACGCCATTCTCGACGCCGCCGCAGAGCTGGTCGTCGAGCTCGGGTACGAGCGCGTCACCGTCGATGCGATCGCGGCCCGGGCACACGCCTCGAAGGCGACCATGTACCGCCTCTGGCCGACCAAGGGCGCGCTCATCGCAGCCGCCCTCCGCCGCCGGGCACAGGGGCCCGGAGACGTCGAGATCGCCAACACCGGAACCCTGCGTGGCGACCTTCTCTTCCAGGTGGCCGGCATCGCCAACTCCGTGACCGGTGACGGGGGCCCGTCACTGGTGAACCTCATCGAGGCGGTCCGCACCGATGCAGACTTCCGAGACCTGGTCCGCACCCAGATCGAAGCGGCCAGCGCGCAGGCCGGCACGGCACTGCGCGCCCAGGCCGCGGATCGCGGGGAGGGCGAGGGAGCCCTCGACATCCCCTCCGCGCTCGGAGTCGCGGTCGCACAGCTGCTGACCACCGCTCTGCTCACCGGGGCCTCCCCCACCGCCGAGCAGCAACACCGCCTGGTCGACGACATCCTGCTCCCCCTGGTCGCTCACCACCGGGGCAACGACGCAGACAGTTGACCGACCGTCCGCGGCACGGATTGGCGGTCGATGAACGCGGACCCCCTCTTGACCAAACGTGTCATGCGTGATGGATTAGCCCAGTGTGAGCCCCGTCACAGGTGACCGGAGGTGGAGATGGAGCTTCTCGACTGGGAGGACGGCCTGCGCCTCGACGACCAGCTCTGCTTCGCGCTCTACGCCGCCACGCACGCGATCACACGTCGCTACCGCCCCTTGCTCGACAAGATCGGCCTTACCTACCCGCAGTACCTGGTGATGCTCACCTTGTGGCAGGACGGCCCGGCACCGGTCGGGCGGATCGCGCATCGCCTCGAGCTCGATTCCCACGCAGTGACGCCCCTGGTGGAGCGCCTGGAGGCTGCCGGTCTCGTACGCCGTCGCCGGGGCACCGACCGCCGCCAGGTAGTGGTCGCCGTGACCGACCTCGGCCGTGACCTCGAAGCCGCGGCGGCCGCCGTTCAGGCAAGGTTCGCCTGCGCGACCGGACTCGACCCCCTCGAGCTGGCGGACCTGCGTCGTCGTCTCCGCGCCCTGGCAGGCCAGCTGTCCCCCCACACCCGATCCTCCCCGCAATTCGCGGGCGAGACGACAACCAACGAAGGAAGCGTGACATGACACAGATCATCGAACCCGACACCGAGGTCGGCGACATCGCGGAGGCAGCCGAGCAGGTCCCCACGGACGCCTCGCTCTACGAACGTCTCGGCGGCGCCTACGCCATCGCCGGTGCGGTCGACGTGCTCGTCGACCGGCTCTTCGCCAATGTCTTGGTCAACGCCAACACCGGGGTGCACGCGCACCACGGCAACGACGCCAACGGACCCGGCTACAAGTTCCTCGTCACCGCCTGGTCCATCGAGGCCGCAGGCGGGCCGAAGTGCTACCTCGGCCGCGACATGGTCGCGGCCCACGACGGTCTGTCCATCGACACGGCCGGCTTCGACGCGGTGGCGATGGAGATCGCGGCCACCCTGATGTTCCTGGGCGTGCCTGAACGTGAGCGCAGCGAGTTCAACGACATCATCGAGAGCTTCCGTCCGCAGGTCATCCAGGCCGTCACGGGTTAGGCCTGCGGGCAGGTCGGACTAGACGACGGTGAAGTTCGCCATCATCGCCATGTCCTCGTGCTCGAGGTTGTGGCAGTGCAGCATGTAGCGGCCTGTGAATCCCGTGAACCTGATGAGGACCTCGACCGGACCGTCCCGGGTGACGTTGACGGTGTCCTTCCAGCCGGCGTCAGAGGGGTCGGGTCGGTGGCCGCCGCGGCTGAGCACCTGGAAGTGGCCCAGGTGTGCATGGACCGGGTGGCTGACCCAGTCGGTGCTGAACCGCCACCGCTCCACGGTGTCGAGTCGCGGGCTCGCTGTGCTCTGCTTGGGGTTGAAGGGCTGGTCGTTGATCGTCCACATCCCCTCGGAGTCGTTCTTGCCGAAGGCGAAGTGGCGGGTCTCCACGGCCTGCGCCGGGTCAAGGATCTCGAAGTCGTCCACCAGCCGCGTGGGCAACGGCTGCGACTCGTCGCTCTCGACGCGGTCGACCACGAACTTCATGACCTGGCCGGTGTTGCCTTGGTCGAGTGAGTTGCTCAGCACCACCTCGGTTCCGACCGCGCACTCGGAGAAGTCGACGACCACGTCGAAGCGCTCGCCCGATGCGATGGGGATCGCGTCGAGCTGTTGTGGCGCTGCGAGCAGGCCGCCGTCGCTGCCGATCTGCACGAACGGGAGGCGTTGCTCGCCGTCGTTCGCGTGCAGCTGCAGGTGGTAGCGGCGCGCGTTCGAGGCGTTCAGGAAGCGCAGGCGGTAGCGGGTGGTGGCGACCTTGGCCACCGGCCAGGGGGCGCCGTTGACCAGGATCACGTCACCGAGCGCGCCTTCCATGTAGTCGCCCTCGATGCCGGCGCGCTTGGTCAGCGTGGGGTCGACGGAGGGGTAGAGGAAGTCGCCGTTCTCGGCGAACGCCCGGTCGCAGATCACGAGCACCAGCTCCTTCTCACCAGAGGGGAGGCCGAGCTTGTCCTCCTGCTCGTCGCGGACGATGAAGGCTCCCGCCAGGCCGCGCCATACCTGCGGACCGGTGAAGTCCATGCGGTGGTCGTGGTACCACAGCATCGCGGCGCGCTGCGCGATCGGGAACTCGTAGTCCTTGAACTCCTGATGCGTCGTCCAGACCGCCGGGTCCGGCCGGCTGCCCGTCGGCATCGTCTGGCCACCCGACATCGGCATTGGATTGGTCGCGGCATCGACTCGCGTGGAGTAGCCGCGCGGAACCGTGAGGTCCGTGGGGTATCCGTCCGAGCTGGCCGGGGTGACGCCCCCGTGCAGGTGGGTGGTCGTCGGGACGGGAAGCTCGTTGTTGATCCGCACGACGATCGGTGCATCCCGGCGTGCCTCGATGGTCGGACCGGGGAACCAGCCCTCGTAGCCCCACACAGTCGTCGTCAGTCCCGGGAGGATCTCTTGGGTGGTGGCCCGCTGAGTGAGCTCGTACAGGTCCTGGCCGTTGCGGCGCCCGCTCGGTTTGAGGGTGGGCAGCATCGGCAGGGCGGTGGTGAACAGCTGCGGCAGTGGCACTTGCGAGGCAAGGACGCGTTCGTCGTCTCCGAAGTCGTCGTCTCCGAAACCATCGTCTCCTGACCGATCGGCGGGCGAGCGCTCGTCGTTTCCGAGGTCAGCGCCAGCCGACCGATCGTGGAGCAGGCGATCCCCCACCTCGAACCCGGCGATGCCGATCCCGGCGATGCCCCCGAGCTTGAGTATCTGCCGCCGGTCGAGTCGTTGGTGCGAAGTCACTGGGCATCTCCTGGGTGTCGGGCGTGGACGAGTAGGTGTCGTGGCGGACGAGCAGCACGGCGATGACGGTCGCGCGGACGGGTGGGCCGGCAGAACCAGCGCTCGTGTCAGCTGGTGCAAGCAAGCCTAGGTAGCGGGATCTGCTCAGCGCATCGAGCAGGTGACGGAACTTCGCTCTCCTACGGATGGATGAGATGAGCTCACGGGATCGGCCGAACGGCGGAGATGTAGGACTCCCCCCTCGCCCGATGCGTGACGCGCGACGCGTCCCTAGGGTGGTGGTCGAAGACGACGCCGTTCAACGCCCGGACAGCCGACGTGGTGAGGCGATGTCAGGAATGGCGGTGGCCTGCTCATGCTCTGGAACTGGTTGCTCCGACATCCGCTGCTCGCCGATGTCGGCGCGGTCGCGCTGCTCCTGGCGGCGACGGTCCCCACGATCAGCCGCTCCGAGGAGCCGGTTCTGTGGAGTGTCCTGGCGATCCTCGAGACGCTTCCGCTCATCTGGCGCCGGTACCGGCCGCTCACCGTGCTGACGCTGGTCGCGGGCGCTACGGTCACGATGGTCGCCCTCAACGCCTGGTTCCTGCCCCTGCAGCTCGCCGTCGCGCTCTACACGGTCGCCGTGAACTCTCCACAACTCAGGGCGGTCACGAGCAGGATCATCTCCGTCGCCTCGATCCTCGCGGTAGGGGCGGCCGAGGCCACCGAGCCATACCTGCGCCTCGGCGACATCACCTGGCGGGTCGTGTTCCTGGCCGCTGCCTGGCTGCTCGGTGACAGCATCCGTAGCCGACGCGCCTACGTGCACGAGCTGGAGGAGAAGGCGGAGCGGCTCGAGCGCGAGCACGAGGCCCAGGTGCGGCGTGCGGCCGCCGAGGAGCAGGCGCGGATCGCGCGCGAGCTCCACGACGTGGTTGCGCACGCCCTGGCCGTGATCGTCGTTCAAGCCTCCGCAGCCGAGGATGTGCTCGAGGACGCACCCGGCCCGGCCCGCGAGCCGGTCATGGCCATTGCAGCGGCTGCCCGATCCGCGCTCGGTGATCTGCGCCGCGTGGTGGGCGCGCTGCGCGAGGGAGCAGCAGACCTTGAGCCGCAACCGACCATCGGCCGACTCGACCCGCTGGTGGAGCGGGTGCGGCGCGCCGGCCTCCCCGTCGAGCTCGACATCCAGGGAGAGCCGCTGCTCCTGCCGGCCGCCGTCGAGCTCTCCGCCTACCGGATCGTGCAGGAAGCCTTGACCAACACCCTCAAACACGCCGGCGCAACCCAGGTGCGCGTCCTCGTCCGCTACGGCGAGCGTCTCGAGCTCGTCGTGCACGACAACGGAAGCAACCCTACGAACGGCACAGGTAGTCGCAACGGCAACGGCAACGGGCTCATCGGAATGCGCGAGCGGGTCACGATGCTCGGCGGGGACCTGAGCGCCGCGCCCGGGTCCGATGGCGGCTTCATCGTTCGTGCCCGGATCCCGATCGAGCGCGTCTGATGCCGATCCGAGTAGTGATCGCCGACGACCAGGCACTGGTGCGCAGCGGGTTCCGGCTCATCGTCGATCGTCGCCCCGACCTCACCGTCGTCGCCGAAGCCGAGAACGGCCACGAGGCCCTGGGCCTCACCCTGGAGCTGCGGCCCGACGTCGTCTTGATGGATATCAGGATGCCGGAGATGGACGGGATCGAGGCGACCCGACAGATCGTCGCCTCAGGGAGCCCAGCGCGCATCCTCGTCCTCACGACGTTCGACCTCGACGAATACGTCTATGCCGCTCTGCGAGCAGGTGCGAGCGGCTTCCTGCTCAAGGATGTGCGAGCGCGCGACCTGGTCGAGGGAATCCGGCTCGTCGCAGACGGCAACGCTCTCCTGGGCCCCACGGTCACAGGCCGACTCCTCGACCGGTTCGTCGAGTGCGAGCCCTCGAAGCATGCCGAAGCGATCAGCACGCTCACCGGCCGCGAGACCGGCGTCCTGCGGCTCCTCGCCAGCGGCCTGTCCAACAACGAGCTCGCAGAACGACTCGCCGTCAGCGAGGCAACGATCAAGAGCCATGTCTCCAGCCTGCTCCGCAAGCTCGGCGTCCGCGACCGCGTCCAGGCCGTGATCGCCGCCTACGACGCCGGCCTCGTTCAACCGCAGCCCACCAGCCAACCGGCAGCCCGACCAGCCGAACGGGCAGATCCCCAGGAGTGACGTCCGCGTGCCCATGCGTCACGCACCGGGTTGCGCCCCCGTCCGCTGGCTCGACGACGACCCTGCACAGCTCGGTCAGCGACCGACGAGCTCCTCAGTCATCGTGCCCGCGTCGTGAGGCGCACCGTCGAGAGCTTCCTGTCCGACAGCGATAACGCCCCGCTCGTCGGGTGACCGCTCGACGGTCAGGTCGGGCAGGAGCCGGTCGAGCCAGGCGGGAAGCCACCAGTTGGCCTTGCCCAGGAGTGCCATCGTGGCCGGCACGAGCGCCATGCGGACGATGGTGGCGTCGATCAGGATGGCGCTGGCGAGGCCGACACCGAGCATCTTCAGCGACGGGACCGGGCTGGCGACGAAGCTGAGGAAGACCGCGACCATGATCAGCGCCGCGGAGGTGACGACGCGGCCGGTCCCGGCGAGGCCGCGTGCGACGGACTCGGTGTTGTCACCCGTGCGGGCGTACTCCTCACGGATCCGCGACAACAGGAACACCTCGTAGTCCATGGAGAGCCCGAAGAGGATCGGGAACATGATCACGACGATGAGGGAGGTGATCGGGGTGGGTCCCTCGAGCCCGATCAAGCCGCTGCCCCAGCCCCACTGGAACACCGCGACCAGGACACCGTAGGCGCCGCCGATGGAGAGCAGGTTCATGGCGGCGGCCTTGAGCGGGACCGCGATGGAGCGGAAGACCAGCATCAGCAGCAGGAACGACACCGTGATGACCGCGCCGATGAACAGGGGCAACGTCCTCGCGAGCCGACCGTTGAGGTCGTCGGTGACTGCCGTGATGCCGGAGACGTAGACGTTGTCCGGGATGGCGTCGCGAACCTGACCGATCGTGGTCGACGTGGCTGGGTCGGCGGGGCCGGTGGTGGGGATGGCGGTGAAGACTGCCGTCGTGCCGTCGGCCGAGGTCTCCGGGTCACCGACCGAGGCGATGCCCGGGACGGAGGCGACCTCTCGCGTCAGTGCGGGCACGTCAGCGGAGGCGACGCCGCGCTCGTCCAGGTCGACCACGACCAGGAGAGGTGCGTTGATCCCGGTCCCGAAGCCCTGGGCGAGCAGGTCGTACGCCTGTCGGTGCGTGGTCTCTTCAGGTGCGTCGCCGGCGGCCGGGAACGCGGTCTGCAGCCAGAACGCCGGGGCCGCGAGGGCGGCGAGCACGCCGACCGAGGCGACCAGGTAGGGCCACGGGCGGGCGGAGACGCGGTGACCGAAGTGCCACCAGGCGGTGTCCTCGGCTGACTTGGTGGGGCGGTGGCGGCGGACGAGGCGGCCCGTGTCGATGCCGTCGCCGAGCAAGCTGAGCAGGGCGGGCAGCAGGGTGACGGCTGCGGCGACAGCGAAGAACACCATGATCGAGGTGGCCAGGCCGATCGAGGTCAGGACGCCGACTCCGGTGATCCCGAGGGCAGCGGTGGCGACGACGACGGTGCCACCGGCAAAGACCACGGCAGCTCCGGAGGTGCCCATCGCGTTGGCCAAGGCCCGTGGGTTGTCCTCGCCGGTGGAGCGGTTCTCTCGGTAGCGGGCCACGACGAAGAGGGCGTAGTCGATGCCGACACCGAGCCCGACCAGGCCGGCGACGGGAACGGCCGAGACCGACACGTCCATCGCTCCCGCCAGCACGGTGATACCGCCGATGCCGGCACCGACCGCGACGATCGAGAGCCCGATCGGGATGACCGCTGAGACGAGGGTGCCGAAGACGACGAGTAGGACGAGGAGTGCGACCAGGAGGCCGATGCCGACGTGGCCGGTGCTGCCGTCCTCGGCATTGAGGAACACGGCGTCGCCGCCGAGCTCGACGCGCAGTCCGGCGACGTCGGTGCCGGAGACGGACTCGGAGAGCACGGTGAACGCCGGCTTGCCCATCTCGCGCTCGGGAATGTCGAGGGTCAGCACTGCGTAGCCGATGCGCCCGTCCTCGGAGATCGTGCCCGCTTCGAACGGATCTGCGACCGACGCGACATGGCCGAGGGCGTCGACGCCGCTCAGGACATCCGCGACCTGGTCACGCTGGTCGTCGAGCGTGCCGTCCTCGGCTTCGAAGACGACCAGGGCGGTGCCCTTGGCGGCGTCTGGGAAGTTCTCGTTGAGCAGCTCCATGGCGCGTGCGCTCTCGCTGCCGGGTGAGGAGAAGTCGTCGGTGAATGTGCCGCCGCCGCTGGCAGCGAGGAAGATCATGGCGCCCAGGACGAGAACCCAGCTCGTGATGGTGCACCATGGGTGCCTTGCGCTGCCGGCTGCGATGCCGCGGGTGAACCTGTCCATGGTGGTGCCTCTCGGGATGGGGGAGTGCTTCTCCTGGACAGCGAAGCTAGGCATCGTTGTGGTGAGCGGTCGTCACCACACGTGGTGAGCGAGGTGGTGATCTCCGCGCGGTGTGCTGAGGCTTCAGCTCAGGCGGCGGCGCGACGCACGAGGATGCGGGCACGGACCTGGTGCAGGCGCGGCATCAGGCCATAGATCACGACCGGCACCGCGATGGTAGCGAGCACGAAGGTGCGGACGACGGGGCTCAAGGTGTGGAGCCAGTCGCCGAGGACGAGATTGAGCACGGTGAGGGTCGGGAAGACGGCGACCCAGATCATCAGCGCCAGCTGATGTCTGGTGGGCGGCGGGACCGGGTTGGCGCGGTGGGCGGTCTGTGGGTTGGACATGGTGATGCTCCTCTCGCGGCGGTGATCGGGGGTGCTTCTGGCCGTGGGTGCTTCTGGCCGTGGGTGCTTCTGGCGGTGGGTCGCTGGACAGTCAGACCGGGAGGCCGAGGCGGTGGCTCGCGACCGCGATCGGCAGGTCCTCGTCGACCAGGTCGTTGTTGATCGCGATAGCTGCTGCGGAGCCCTCTCCGGCTGCGGTGATGACCTGGGCGCGCGGGTTGACGGCGTTCCCGGCGGCCCAGACTCCGGGCACGCTGGTCCGGCCGGTCGCGTCTGCTGCGACCCAGCCGATGTCCTGAGTGGCACAGCCCAGAAGTACGAGCAGGTCGTCGTTGGGCACGAAGCGGGGCCGCACGAACACGGCCGCGCGCGGTACGACGTGGCCCGAATCAAGCTCGACCCCGCTCAGCTGGTCCTCCTCGACCACCAAGCGGGCGACGGCCTCGTCCACGACGCCGATGGCGCGGGCGACGAACTCCTCAAGCTGGTCGGTGGTCAGCGTCGCGCCGTTGCTGAAGAACACGACGTCCGAGGACCACTGACGGATCAGGTGCGCGTGGGCGATGGCCTGGTTGAGCTCGTCGGGGGTGCCGCTGAGGACGCCTAGGGGCTGGTCGCGGACCTCGAAGCCGTGGCAGTACGGGCAGTGGAGCAGATCTCGGCCCCATCGCTCACGGACGCCGGGGATGTCCGGGATCTCGTCGCGTAGCCCGGTCGTGATCAGGACGCGACGAGTGCGCAGGGCGGATCCGTCCTCGAGGACTACGTCGAACCAAACGCGGGCATGTGCGCCGGCCTGCGCGCACCGGGTGATGCTGGCGACGGTCCCGGACAGGAGATCACCTCCGTAGCCGGCGACCTCCGAGCGTCCGGCCGCCAGCAGCTCGCTGGGCGGCAGGCCGTCGGAACCGAGGAAGCCCTGCATGTGTGCGGCGGGAGCATTGCGCGGCTGACCTGCATCGACCACTGCGACGTGGCGTCGCGCGCGGGTGAGGACCAGGGCTGCTGAGAGGCCGGCGGCGCCTCCGCCTACCACCACCACGTCATATTCGCTCATACCAAGAGAGTGACTGGGCAGGCCGCTCGCGACAACGGTTGTTGCTGAATCCGGGAACCGCACGGTGCAATGAGCTCATGGCAGCTTCCCGCAGCACCCCCGCCGAAACCGTCCCCGCCACCGCCCCGGGAGCCCCGTCTCCGATCACAGCGACCCTTGACCTGGTCGGTCCCCGGCTGCGACGGGTGCGCGAGCAGCGTGGCGTCACGCTCACCGAGGTCGCGCGGCTGACTGGCATCTCCAAGAGCACGTTGTCGCGGCTGGAGAACGGGCAGCGGCGACCGAGCCTGGAGCTGCTGCTGCCCCTCGCCCAGACCTACCGAGTGCCGATCGATGACCTCGTCGGCGCCCCGGAGGTCGGTGACCCGCGCATCCGTCTGAAGCCGCGGCGCGTCAACGGGCGCACTGTGCTTCCCCTGACCCGCCCCGGCGGCATCCAGGCGTGGAAGATCGTCATCCCGACCTCCCAGTCGGAACCGAAGCCGCGCACCCACGACGGGTTCGAGTGGCTCTACGTCCTGTCCGGTCGGATGCGGCTCGTGATGGGCGACCAGGACGTCGTCCTCGGAGTCGGCGAAGCAGCCGAGTTCGACACCCGGGTGCCGCACTGGTTCGGCAGCACCGGCCACGGCCCCGCCGAGGTACTCAGCATATTCGGCCGCCCTGGCGAGAGGATGCCCACGCACGCACAGACCACGACATCCGAGTCGGCGCACTGACGGAGACGGTCGAAACCTGACACCCGACTGGTCCGGGCCGCGACCGTCCCCGCTGCCCTACGCTCGTGGGCGACGTGTCCGACACCAGGAGGGGGAGCGCCGATGGCCGACCCGCTGGTGGAGACCAAGCTTCTCCTGCCCCGGCCCCGCCGCGAGATCGTGCTGCGTCCTCGACTGTCCGATCTGCTCCGGCGAGCCTCCGAGGCCTCGGTCACCTTGGTCTCGGCACCGGCCGGATTCGGCAAGACGACATTGCTGGCCTCCTGGTTCGCCACTGCTCCGTCCACCCCAGACGGCGACCATCTCGTTGCCTGGGTATCCCTGGACGAGCGCGACCGCGAAGCCGCGTCCTTCTGGTCCTACGTCCTCTTGGCTCTCGACCGAGCCGCTCCGGGTTCTGGTGCCGCGGCGCTCACCCTTCTGCAGTCTGGGCAGGCGCCGCTGGAGACCGTGCTCGCCGGCGCCGTGAACGAGCTCAGCGTGCACTCGGGCGAGGTCACCCTGGTCCTCGACGACTACCACCTCGCTGATGGTGTCGACGTCGCGGCCGGGATGAGGTTTCTCGTCGACCACCTGCCGCCGCAGCTTCAGCTGGTCATCGGCACGCGGGCCGATCCTGCGCTGCCGCTCTCGCGGCTACGGGCTCGCGGGGAACTCGTCGAGATCCGCGCGACTGACCTCCGCTTCACCCGTGAAGAGGTGTCCAGCTACCTCAACGACCTCAACGGCTTCGACCTCACGACCGCCGACCTCGCAGCACTCGAGGCACGCACAGAGGGCTGGATCGCCGCCCTCCAATTGGCGGCGCTCTCACTCCGCGACCGCGAAGACCCCTCGGGCTTCATCGCTGGGTTCGCTGGCGACAACCGGTTCGTCGTCGACTACCTCGCAGACGAGGTCCTCAGCCGCCAGCCCGACGACGTACGCCGCTTCCTGCTCGACACCTCGATCCTCGACCGGCTCAGCGGGTCTCTGTGCGACGCGGTCAGCCCCCTGCCTGAGCGGGCTGGCGGCAGAGGGGGCAGAGGGGGCAGAGCGATGCTCGAGGCCCTGGACAGGGCGAACCTGTTCCTCGTCCCGCTCGACGGCCACCGGAGTTGGTATCGCTACCACCACCTCTTCGGAGACGTCCTGCACGCCCACCTCCTCGAAGAACGCCCAGGTGACGTCTCAGACCTACATCGCCGAGCCGCCGGCTGGTACGCCGAAGCAGGGCAGACCGAGGCCGCGGTCCGGCATGCTCTGGCCGGTGGAGACGCAGAACGGGCGGCTGATCTCGTCGAGCTGACCTTCCGGACGCTGGGTCGTGAGCGACGCGAGGACCTCCTCCGTCGATGGGCGCACGAGCTGCCGCACGACGTCGTGCGCGACCGCCCCGTACTCGAGATCGCCTTCATCGGCGGCCTGATGGCCAGCAACGAGTTCGACGGCGTCGACCAACGCCTCGATCACGTCGAGCAGCTGATGGCGAAGCCGGCCAGGGACCTGGTGGTCGTGGACCGCGACGAGCTCCCTCGCGTCCCCGCGACCGTCAAGATGTACAGGGCCGCGCTCGCGCTCATCGGCGGCGACCCTGCCGGTGCCATCACGTTGGCAGAGCAGGCCATCGAGGCAGCAGTCGACGGTGACGACCTGGTCACCGGCGCCGCCGCCGCGCTGTCCGGTCTGGCGTCCTGGACCACCGGAGACATCGCCTCGGCTCACGCCAGCTACAGCACCTCTATCCCGGCACTGACTCGCGCCGGGCACATCGCAGACGTACTGGGCTGCTCGATCGCGATGGCAGACATGGAGCTCCGGCTGGGCCGACTGCACGACGCGGAACACACGCTCGCCCATGCCCTCCGGCTGGCAGAGGCGAACACCCCGACCGGGTCGCCCGTCATGCGAGGCACAGCCGACATGCTCGTCGGCCTGAGCCGCATGGCCTGGTACCGCAACGACCTGGCCGCAGTGGCCGAGCACCTGCGTCGCTCCGACGAGCTTGGCGAGGCCGCCTCCCTGGCGCAGAACCCGTACCGATGGCACGTAGGGATGGCATGGCTTCGGGCCGCCCAGGGCCAGCTGTCCACAGCGCTGGAGCTTCTCGATGAGGCCGAGCGGGTGTACGTGGGCGACTACTCCCCGAACGTCCAACCCATCCACGCAACTCGCGCACGCGTGCTAGCCGCCCGCGGCGACATCGCCGAGGCACGCACCTGGGCCCGTCAACATCACGTCGCAACGGACGACGAGCTCTCCTACCTGCGCGAGTACGAGCACATCACCCTCGCCAGAATCCTGCTCGCGGAGCACGCTGTCACCGGTTCAAGGCAGACGCTGCAGGATGCTACTGCCCTCCTGGACCGTCTGCTGGCCGCGGCTGAGGATGGTGAGCGCATGGGCACGGTGATCGAGCTCGAGGTGCTCCGGGCCGGCGCCCACCACTCGGGCGGCGCACGGGACGAGGCGCTCGTGGCACTTGAGCACGCCGTCGATCTCGCTCGAACGGACGGCTGGGTCCGGGTCTTCGTCGACGCGGCCCCCGTCTTGACCGATCTGCTGGCTGAGCTCGCGACGCGTCACCCTCAGTCCGGGTACCCGCGGGAGCTGGTGGCAGCGATGACTGCGGCCCCCGGCGCCGCCACCGAGGCGACCGGCAAGCCCGGCCGGGCCACGACACCCGGACCGAGACCGAGGTCAGCTCTGGTGGACCCATTGAGCGACCGCGAGCTCGAGGTGCTGCGGCTCCTCGGCTCAGAGCTCGACGGTCCTGCCATCGCACGCCAGCTGATCGTGTCGCTGAACACGGTTCGGACTCACACCAAGCACATCTACACCAAGCTCGGCGTCAACAACCGACGCGCGGCCATCAGCAAGGCACACAATCTCGGGCTGCTGTCCCACTCGAGAAACCCCGAGCCATGGGGCGCGCCCTCACGGGCGTGAAGATCGCTCCTGGCACGCCCCGCAGCCAAGATCGCCAGGACCTGGTGCTGAGCAAAGACGAAGCACCGTTATCACCACGTCAGTCACATCATGTGGTGACGCCAGGTCACCCTCTCGACTCCTAGGTTCCAGTCATCCCCGCGACCATCGTCACGGAGCACCGAGGACAGGAACCAGACATGACCGTCACACGCACCACACTGACCCGCTCGGCCGGCGTCGCTGCCGCTGCCGCCGGACTGATCTTCATCGTCGTCCAGATCAACCACCCACACCTGGACGCCACCTCCATCACCACGACCGAGATGGCCGTCCGCAACTCCCTGAAGGTGCTGATGGCCGCACTGGCCCTGGTCGGCATCACGGGCATGTACCTCCATCAGGTGAAGCAGATGGGCACGCTCGGCCTGGTCGGCTACCTGCTGTTCGGCGCCAACTACCTCGTCATCATGAGTACGTCGTTCGTCGCGGCGTACGTCCTGCCCTCCATCGCCGAGAGCAACCCCTCCTACGTCAACGACGTCCTCGACGCCGCAAACGGTGGCCACGCGACCGGCGACATCGGCCTGCTGCAGACCGTGATCACGGTCGAGGGCGCCCTATTCCTGGCTGGCGGACTCGTCTTCGGCATCGCGCTGTACCGGGCACGGGTCCTCACCCGCTGGGCAGCCGCGCTCCTCGCCGTCGGCGGCGTCGTCACCGCGGCGCTCAGCCTGATGCCTGACGCCTTCTACCGGCTGCTGGCCTTCCCGAACAGCATCGCCTTGATCGGCCTCGGCTACTCGCTCTGGCTCACCACGCGCACCGCCACCACGGCACCGTTGAACACTGTCGACACCCCGCGCCTCATCGCGGCCGGTGCCGAATGACCGCGCGGACGGGCCGCTGGGTGCCGGTCGGCCTGCTCGCTCTCGCCGCGATCCCCGTCCTGGCCGGCACCACCCGCCTCGTCGAGATCCTCGGCGGGCCGGATCTGATGGCGACGGACCCTCGCTTCGCAGCCTCACCCGCCCCCGTCGCCATCCACGTCGCCGCAGCCATCGGCTACGCCCTCCTGGGGGCGTTCCAGTTCTCCCCCGGCATCCGCCGACGTCACCCCGGATGGCATCGCCGGGCCGGACGGGTCCTGGTCGCGCTCGGTCTCGCGGTCGCGCTCTCCGCCCTGTGGATGACACTGGCCCTGCCCCGCAAGGAAGGCACCGGCGACATGCTCTACGTGTTCCGGCTGCTCTTCGGGTCGGGGATGGCGGGCAGCATCATCCTCGGTCTCGCCGCCATCCGGCGACGGGACATCGCCCGGCACCGCGTCTGGATGACCCGGGCCTACGCCCTCGCACTCGGCGCCGGCACCCAGGCGTTCACGGTCGGGTTCGGCGAAGCGCTCTTCGGTGCCGGCGTCGTCCGCACCGACCTCATGATGGGAGCCGGCTGGGCCGTCAACCTCGCCGTCGCGGAATGGTTCATCCGCCGCCCCTCCGCCCGGCAGACACGCCGCACTCGCACCCGCGCAGCCCTGGTCGGTTCGCGATGAACACACGACCCGCACCACACGCAACCGGCAACTACGAACTCCGCATCGACGGGCGTCTCGACGAGCACTGGTCGGCCTGGTTCGACGGTCTGACACTCACCTACGACGACGACGGCACCACCATCCTGCGCGGCCCCGTGACCGACCAGCCAGAGCTTCACGGCCTGCTCACCAAGGTGCGCGACATCGGCGTCACCCTCCTCTCGGTCAGAACCATCGACGCCGGCGCCTGATCCATCGAAGGCCAGGTCTCCACACAACCAACCGACTCCCACGTTCCACCCCCATCCCGAAGGACGCAGACCATGATCACCGTCGAATCACTGACCAGGACCTACGGCGACTTCACCGCGGTCGACGACGTCAGCTTCACCGCCCACCCCGGCCGCGTGACCGGATTCCTGGGCCCCAACGGAGCCGGGAAGTCGACCACCATGCGGATCCTCGTCGGGCTCACCAGAGCTACGTCGGGGACGGCCACCGTGCTCGGGCGCAGCTACGTCGACCTGCCCAACCCGGGACTCGAGGTCGGCGTCCTTCTGGATGCGTCGGCGCAGCACGCCGGTCGAACCGGCCGCGAGATCGTGACGATCGCCCAACGGTTCATGGGTCTCCCACGGAGTCGAGTCGAGGAGATGCTCGCCGTCGTCAGCCTGACGCCTCAGGAGGCCTCGAGGCGAGTCCGTGACTACTCGTTGGGGATGCGGCAACGGCTCGGTATCGCCACCGCCCTCATCGGCGAGCCCGCGGTTCTGATCCTCGACGAACCGGCCAACGGCCTCGACCCCGCCGGCATTCGCTGGATGCGCGGCCTGCTGCGGGAGTACGCCGACCGCGGCGGCACCGTCCTGCTCTCCTCCCACCTGCTCCACGAGATCGAGGTCATCGCTGATGACCTCGTCGTGATCGGCAACGGCCGCATCGTGGCCCAGGGACCCAAGAGCGACCTGCTGCGATCCGCTGGCTCCATGCTCCGCGCCCTCGATCGGGAGGTGGTTGCCCGGGCACTCCTCGACGCGGGAGTCACCTCTACCCCGGTGGGCACCGACGGGCTACTCGCTCACGCCGAAGCCGGCCAGGTCGGTGGCATCGCGCTCGCCTCCGGTGTACCGCTCCTCGAGCTGCGCCCGGCCGATGGAGCCGGCCTCGAGGAGATGTTCCTGGCACTGACCGCCGAGACCCAACGCGACACCACCAGTGACAACCATCCCGAAGGAGAAGTCGCATGACCACCCTCAACACCACCCCCGCACTCGTTGCCGGTGTCACGACGGGCTCCGTGACCACCCACCGGCCCGTTCCTATGAGCCGCATCATCAGCACCGAGCTGCGCAAGATGTTCAACACCCGGTCCGGGTTCTGGCTCATGGTGAGCATCGGCATCCTGGCGCTGCTCGCCACCACGGCAGTGATCGCGTTCGCCACGAATGACGGCCTGAGGTACAGCGCAATCGCGATCGCGATCAGTTTCCCGATGACGGTCGTCCTGCCGATCATCGCGATCCTGTCCGTGACCGGTGAGTGGAGCCAGCGCAGCGGGCTCACCACCTTCACCCTGGTCCCCCACCGCGACCGGGTGATCGCCGCCAAGGCAATCGCGTGCGTCGGCGTCGCCATCGCCACCATCCCCATCGCCTTCGCGGCGGGGGCACTCGGCAACGTCGTCGGAGCGACGATCACCGGGGTCCAGCCTGTCTGGGACCTGACCGTGACCAACATGCTCACCCTCATCCTGGCCAACGTCCTGGCACTGCTGGTCGGCTTCATGCTCGGGGTGGTGATCCGAAGCTCGGCCGGAGCGCTGGTGGGCTACTTCGTCTACTCCTTCGTACTGCCAACCGTCTCGACTGTCCTGGCCACCTCACAGGACTGGTTCCGACACCTGCAGCCGTGGGTCGACTTCAAGTACGCCGGAGGCACCCTGATCGACGGCACCGTGACCAGCCAGCAATGGGCACACCTCGGAGTCGCTACCGCGATCTGGGTGGTCATCCCCCTGGTCATCGGGCTCGGACTCGTCATGCGAGCCGAGGTCAAGTGAGAGCCACCGAGGACGAGCTGAGTGGCAGGGCGTACCCACCGTCTCCCCGCAGGGCATGGGCCCGCCGCGGTGACAGCGACCTCGGCGAGCACGCGAGATCGCGCGCTGGCGGCTCTTGCTCTTTCCGCTAAACGAGCAGACTATGTGATCGGCCGCACACGTCGAGCGGCCTCTCTCGGACCCCCCAAGGAACCCACATGTACCGGAAGATCTTCGCGTCCGCAGCCGTCGCGGCCCTCACCGTCATCGGCGCCGTGGCGCCCCCCGCGAACGCCAATCACTCGTGGAGCGGCTACCACTGGGCGCGGACGGCCAACCCGTTCACGCTGAAGCTGGGTGACAACGTGACGCCCGTCTGGGATTCCTTCCTGACCACCACCTCGACGGACTGGACCGTTTCGACGGTGCTCGACACCGCGATCGTCCCGGGTACGACGACGCCCAAGAAGTGCACGGCCACGGCCGGGATGGTGCAGGTCTGCAACGCCGCGTACGGCCAGCGCGGGTGGCTGGGCATCGCCTCGATCAACATCAACGGGTCACACATCACCCAGGGCACGGTCAAGGTGAACGACACCTACTTCTCCACGGCCCAGTACAACACCCCCGAGTGGAGGAACGTGGTGATGTGCCAGGAGGTCGGGCACACCCTGGGGCTGGACCACCAGGACGAGAACTTCACCAACCCCGATCTCAACACCTGCATGGACTACAGCAACAACCCGGCGCCCAACCAGCACCCCAACACCCACGACTACAACCAGTTGGTCAGCATCTATACCCACCTCGACGCCACCACCACGGTCGGTGCGGCTGTGCCGGCGAGCGCTGCCGGTGAGGTCGGCAACTCCGAGGCCTCCTGGGGAACGCTCGTTGACGGGTCTCGAGCGCGCGGTGCCTCCACGTATGTGAAGGACCTCGGGAACGGCGAGAAGGCTCTCACCCACGTCATCTGGGCACGCTAGATCCCAGCGCGGCGTCCGGGAAGGACCGTGCGATCCGTAGCCGCGAGGGCGTGCCATCCCAAGGGCTGGGCCGGTGCTCGCTGCTCAGCACAGACGTTGGGGAAGAGTCCATGGGAAGGCCGTCAGGTCAGTCGCCACCCGTTCGGGTGCTCCCGGACGACGAGGTGGCCGGTGTCCTGCATCGGCGCCGCGGGCCGGGGCCGCGTGAGCACCTGGCCCGTACGACGTCCTTGGGGGCAGTCATGGTGCGGCTAGGGAATCAGCGCCTCGGTTCCTTCGGGACTCCACTGGACGAACAGCATGGTGGCGTCATCCGCCAGTTGGCCCTGGTGGTGCTCCAACAAGGCACGGATGACCCGTCGCATAGACTCCGGCGCCGGAAGGCCGGCGGCGAGGTGACGGGTCAGGAGGTCCACGAGCCTGTCCTGCCCGAAGAACTCGCCTTCGGGTGATCGGGCCTCCACGACACCGTCGGTGTAGAGAACGACCAGATCGCCGCGTTGCAGTGACTCGGTTCCTACTGTGATCTCGGGATCTGATTCCTCCGGGTAGAGATCGAGGCCCACCGGCAAGGTGGGATCGACGTGGAGGGGCTTGATCAGTCGTCCGTCCCGCAGGAGTAGCGGGTCGGGGTGACCGACATTGACCCAGGACAACAGACCCGACTTCGTGTCCAGCTCAGCGATGACGGCGGTGGCGAACATGTCGCCTCGGTAACCCGACACGACGGCCTCGTCGATGATGTGGACCAGGGTGGTCAGGCTCCGGTCGCTGCGACGCCCGTTGCGGTAGGCAGCGACGATCAGGGTCGCCAGGTGGGCACTTGCTAGTCCATGTCCCATCCCGTCGAAGATGGCGAACCTGGTGACTCCAGCGTCGACCGTGTAGTCGATGGAGTCGCCACCGACCTCGTAGGCGGGTTCGAGTCCCCCCGCGACGATGACCGACATAGATGCGAACGTCAGAGGCGGGAGGAGAGACCACTGCATCTCGGCGGCGAGGCCCATCTCCGCGCGGCGCCGGAGTCGGACGATGGTGTCGCCACTGAGCGACTTGGTCGTCACGAGCTCAGCAGCCAGTGACGCGAATCGCTTGATCCGCGTCATCAGCGCTGAGCCAGGTGTCTCGACGTTGACCCGTGCCGGGACGGTGACCACGAGGACCCCGAGACGTTCGGTGCCGCTCACCAGCGGCACCCACACCCGCACCCCAGCGTCGGGAGGCCCGGCCTGTTCGACGACGGGTTCGACTTGCTGGAAGGCCCGTCCCGCCAATGTCGAGTCAATGCCGAGGCACTGTGAATCTCCAGTGTCGGCTAGCGCCGAGGAGACGCCGAAGGGGACGAGCACAGTCTGCTGGAGGTCGGCCAGGTAGACCATGGGGTCGCCGAGACCGAGCGTGGCGGCGTGACGTTCGAACAACAGCGGTAGCTCATGAGGCGCGGCCAGGTGCGCCCGACGGAGAAGATCATCCACAGCGCCTTCGGCAGGCGAGATGCTCGAGACGGATGGGACACCGCTCGCAGGCCCGTCGGAAGCGTCGTCCGGTGGCGGGTTCATGGCAGGTCGATGCTACGCGAGCATGGTTGAGGTGTCCCTGGCGTTGCAGCACGAACGACGGAGCCGACCGTGGTACCGAGGAGGGAGGGCGGCGGCCGGCCAACGCGATGCGGGCGAGGTGCGGCGGATGCGGCCGGCTCCGCCAGCGGTGGCTCAGCCAGGGGGCCACAGGGCGAGTTCGTCGGCACGTGGCCCGTGAACGACCTCGGACTCGAGGTCGAAGGTCATCACCGCCGGGTCGTCCGGCGTCCACGCGGTCCAGCCGGGGTCGCCGCTGCGGGCAAATGCGACCCACGCACGGTGCATCTGGTCGGCCAACCGTTGGGGAGCGGTCTCGCCCGCCATCGCGGAGCCTTGGCCCAGGGTGTCGAAGACGAACCCGAGCTCGAGGGCGTGACAGGCGCCGAGGCCACCGACCGGTGTGGGCCAGGCGAACTCGTAGGCGTACACGGTGCCGCCCGCGGCGTGCTGGGCGGCGGCGAGCGCGGTGGTCGGGACGCGGAACGCGGCGTCGGTGAGGATGGCGCTGGCGATGTCGCCGGCCGAGGCATCGGGTCGGTTCGCGGTGTAGGTCTCGATGGCGTCGGACGGCCAGCCGTACCGCGCCGCCAGCATCGGCAACATCTCGGTGCTCACCGCGTCGAGGAGACCGGTGGAGACCAGGAACAGCCGGTACTCCTCCCTCGTGGTCCCGAGCAGTAGCGGCATCCCAGCGGCCAGGCCATCGGCGATGCCGGCCTGGGGCACCGCGGGCACCACGTCACCGTCGATCACCGGGAACAGGCTCATGATGCCCAGGCCGCCCCTCAGGATGCTGGCACCCCAGCGCTGAGGATTCGGATCGGCCTGGATGGCCAGTGCCACCGCGGTCTGCGCGGCGAGCACGTCGCCCGGGTCGAGTTCGCCGAACGCCTTGGCCGTGGCGGGTACGCCGAGCTCAGCCGCGAGCTCGGCGCTGACCAGGCGGGCATCATCAAGCGAGCAGACCGCGGTAGCGCCACCGCTCTGGACGATCGCCCGGCCGAACAGACCCTGGGCCGCGGGCGAGGTCATCAAGGTCGCGACGCTCATCGCGCCGGCGGACTCACCGAAGAGGGTCACGTCGTCGGGGTTGCCGCCGAACGCGGCCACGTTGTCGCGCACCCAGGCCAGCGCCGCGATCTGGTCGCGCAGCCCGAGGTTGGTGGGGGCACCCTCGAGGACCGCGAACCCCGGGGCGCCCAGGCGGTAGTTCACGCCGACCAGGACGACGCCGTCGCGTGCGAACGCCGAACCGTCGTAGCTGGCGATGGAGTTCGCTCCACGGACGAACGCGCCGCCGGGGATCCACACCATCACCGGCAAGCTCTCGCCCTCGGAGGGCGCCCACACGCTCACGTTGAGGTAGTCCGCACCCGGCGTCACGGAACTGGGCAACACCGCGTCCATCGGGGCGGGGTAGGGCGTCTGCGCCGGGGTGGGACCGTGCCGGGTCGCATCGCGATGGCCCTCCCACGCCACGACCGGCCGAGGTTCGCGGTACCGGTCGAGGCCGACCGCCGGGGCGGCGTACGGGATAGCGAGAAAGGCGTTCACCCCTGCGTGGCTCCTACCCTTGACCTGACCTCCAGCGACAGCCACGACAGGATCCATGAGGCCATCCAAGCAGCAAGGCAAGGACAGTCGACGCCAACCACACCGCCGGCCCGTCCGTAGCTGAACCGCCTCGTTCCGAGCCCGATCGGGCCACCTCGTTCAGGGGCCGCCCTCGACCACCTGGTCGGGGACTGTCCGACAGGCGGTAGGAGGCGCCCGCCCGATCTCGCGGATCGTGGCAATGTCGGACCTGGCCCGCACTCCCACGCCCACCGCTAAGCCGTCGATCGTTCAGGCACAGTCGCTACAGAGGTCGGCGGCCGGTGCGGAACGCCGAGATTCGTGCTGAACCAGGAAGCACGCCGTGCAGGTGAACTCGTCAGCCTGCTTCGGCGTCACCTCGATCGAGAGGGTCTCGTGGGAAAGATCCGCGCCAGGAAGTTCGTAGGAGTCTGCTAGCTCGGTCTCGTCCTCGTCCATCTTCCCGGAGGTCTTGTCCTGCTCGCCTGAGGTGAGACGACGAGCCTCCAGGCTCTCTTCCTTCTGTTCGTCCTCTGTCTTGCGGGATGCGTCGTAGTCGGTGGCCATGTGAACGGTTCCTCTCCGGGGCGGAGCGCGAATGCTAGCGCTCGACGTCGTCACGGCCTGCAATCGCGGCGCCGCTCGTCACCCCGTTCGACCTCGACGAGGGCGAGGAGGGTGTCCTGGAGGACGGCGCCGCCTCGACCCCGGCCATCCGGGGACGAGTGCCTTCGTCGGGCTCAGGCCAGGTCGGCGAAGCCGGGCGCGAAGTGCCAGCCTGGGTGTCGCGTTCTCAAGGTGTCGAGGTGCTCGTCCCACGCGGCCCCGTCCAACACCTCCGGCGGGACGAGGGCGATCTCGCCGTCTCGAGCGACGAAGCCCCACGAGAAGCCGAGCAGCGGACGTGCCTCGAGGCCGTTGCCCACGTCGTCGGGAACGCACAAGAAGCTGTGGGCCATCCAGTCCATGTCGACCCGTGGCGAGCGGGACGGAGCGTCGAAGAGCGTGGGGCTTAGACCCAGCCAGCAGTAGGGGTGGGGCAGGTCACCGAGAAACGCAAGCGGGTCCATCTCGAAGCGTTTGCCGCCGCTGTCGTTGTCGTCGGACCGGACGAGCTGGACCCAGCCCATGAGCGAGTCGTAGCCACGGAACGGGCGGTCAATGGTGGCCGTGCAGATCGGGTAGCCGGCGGTCTCTGGCGGGCAGCCCACGGACGCAGGGTCGGTGTTGCGCTGGTAGCCGACGCGCACCCGCCCTGCGACGCCGTTGAGAACGAAGGGGATGTCCATGCTCGGACGGTAGCGGAGGTCGATGCGGGGGCGGTGGCTTCCGTAGGACTAGGTAGAAGGGAGCGACCCATCCGAGCCAATGGCACATCTGTACGTCTTGACAGCCGATAAGCGGCGGGTAGGACACAGAGTCGGGCTCCCTCCGAGACGCCAAACGCCCTCTGGCGCGGCGACCCCTGGGGACCGGTGAGTTCAGAGGTCCGAGAGCACCTGGAGGACCTGCTGGCGGGCCCGGTTGATCTCGACGTCAAGGTTCTGCAGCACCTCGGCGGCGACGCCCTCCCCCTCGCGGATCAGGCCTAGCAGGAGGTGTTCGGTG